>JBEIRZ010000037.1:0-23552 GCA_040375695.1 Planctomycetaceae bacterium | reverse complement strand
GCATCGAGCGTCCGGGCGACTTGGGGTGGAAGCGAAGCAGGGGTCAGGTCGCGCCGAGGGTACGATTTCATGGAAACGGTCAGGTCGGGTCAGGGTGACGGGTCAGGGGGGGACGGGAGGTTTGTGAAGGGCCAAGTTGTGCAGCGTTGGCGGGGTATAACCGCTACAGTTTCAAACCGGGTCGGTCCGGGCGGGTGATAAAAACCATATCGTCGAGACAAAAAGGATTAACGCGCCATCCGGAACGCCTTACAATATACGCCGACGCCCGGGGCCGATGGGATGGACCCGGGCGATGTCATTGTTTGGATCATCGGAACGAGAGCCATGTCAGAAGACGCTGCCGTCTTGGATCAAGTTGTGGTGCGCCGGCCGGCCGAAACGGAACCGGAAAAGAAGCGTCGCAATGATGAGAAACGCGACCGCAAAAACAAGCGCCAGCCACGTTATCACGTCATCCTTTGGGATGACCCCGATCACAGCTACGATTATGTGATCTTCATGCTGAAGGAACTGTTCCGGTTTCCCGTCGAGCGGGGTTACCAGCTCGCCAAGGAAGTCGATACCTCCGGCCGTGCGATTTTGTTGACCACCACCCGCGAACATGCCGAATTGAAGCGCGACCAGATCCATGCCTTCGGCAAGGATCAGTACATCGAGCGGTGCAAAGGGAGCATGTCGGCGACGATCGAACCGATCGAGTGATCGGATCGATGGTGGATCGGTGCGAGAGCGGTCGCATCAGGGTTTGATCCACGAGATTAGGGTTTGGCTGGCGCGCGGGCTTTAACACGAAGACGCGAAGGGACGAAGGTTTTCTCCGGCTAATTTCTGTGACCCCTCCGGGGTCCGACAACCGATGGGCTCGTACCATTGCCGCTGATCCTTGGGCGATACTACCTGTCACACCTTCCGACAAGCTGTTGGTGATCTTCGCGGCTTCGTGTTGAATTTCAGCGCGGCAATTCCCGGAAGTGAAACCTTCGCTGGCCAAAGCTTGAAGGTAAAGGCCGGTGCTTGCGGATTGCCGCTGGTTAGAAAACAACTAACAACCGTTTCCGTGAACTTCTGTGTCATTCCGTGGCCAACCCTCCCCGGTACCGGAACCGGTGGGCTCGCGCCCAGCCGCTATCGTTAACGCAATTGACCCGCACACGAAAGCGGTACGGCGTGAGCCGTCCGGTAGCGTTCGCTCGCCTATCCGGCGTGCTAGCAAAGGATGCTTTTTGCGAGAAAGCGGCGACCGAACCGCCGCTTGATATTCACCCCGATCGGCCGACCTGCGATACTGCCGGCTCAACGATGAGTTGTCCCCATGTCGCTTCGTCACTCGGTCGGGAATCAGGTATGAAACGGATCTCGCTTAGCCAATTGACCACCTTGCGTTGGGATCTTCATCAGGATCTGCAGATCGCGGTCGAAAGGGGAATCAGCGGGATCGGGTTGTGGCGGCCGAAGGTCGAGGATTATGGGGTCGACGAGACGATCGAGTTGCTGCATGCCTCTGGTGTGAAGGCGTCGTCGCTGTCATGGATCGGCGGTTTCACCGGGAGCGACGGCAGGCGATTTTCCGACGCGGTCGAAGACGCCATCGACGCCGTCGAACTGGCCTCGAGGCTGGGTGCCGACACGTTGGTCGTCCTTCCGGGAGGCCGGAACAATCACATCAAACGTCATTTGGAAAAGACGTTGTCACAGGCGATGATCGAGATCGATGCGGTCGCCGCGGCTCACGATGTCCGGCTGGCGATCGAACCGATCCATCCGGGGTGCGGCGACCAATGGTCGTTCCTTCAAGACATCCGGGCCACGATCGATCTGATCGGCGGCATCGCCAGCGAAAACATCGGGCTGGTGCTCGATACCTATCACGTCGGTGGTGACGAAGACCTCCCGACGCTCCTCCCGGAAATCCTGCCGTGGCTGCAGTTGGTGCAGCTTGGTGACAGCCGCCGTTCGATGATCAACGAAATGAATCGCTGCCTGTTGGGCGAAGGGCGGATCCCGATCATGTCGATCGTCGAATCGCTCCTGTCGGTCGGTTACGACCGATGGATCGAGATCGAAATCCAGGGCCAAGACGTCGCGCCGCTGGGGTACGCGAACGTCATCGATCATGCCTTGGGTTACGTCGAACGGTGCCGCGAAATGGCCGGTCAGACGTCACCCGCCTCGGGCCCTTCGGACGCTACTCCACAAAAACCTTAACGCCGGCACCCTTGAGCGCTTCCAACTGCTCACCCTTGGCCGCGTCGCCGAGCGGGTTTTCGCCGATGTAAAGTTTCAGGTAGGGGGCGAATCGCTTTTCGCCCGCCGCGTCGGCCTTGCACATCTCGACCAGCGGCCCCAACTCGGCGACCTTGTTACCCGTCAACAGGAGGAAATCGAGCTCCTTGAGCGGCGCCAGCGGCGCGAGGTTTTCGATCGCGTTCTTCCGGACGTCGAGCATCGTCAACCAATTCAACCCGCCAACGGGATCGAGCTTGGTCAACTTGTTTTCGGACGCGTCGAGCGACCAGATCTTCGTCAGCCCGGCGATCGGGTCGAGCGATTCCAGCCCGTTCGCGGCGACGTAAAGCGTCCTCAAGTTTTTCATCTCGGTCAGCGGTGACAGGTCGGTCACCTGATTCTTGGAGAGGTCGAGCAATTGCATCGCCTTGAGCTCTTTCAGCGGGGCGATGTCCTTGATCTTGTTCGTGTTCAGCGTCACCGATTGGAGCCGGGCCAACTTCGCCAAGGGGGCGAGGTCTTCGATCTCGTTGTTCGCCAAATCGATCAACATCACCGCGGGGCAATTCTCGAGCCCGGCGAGACTCTTGATCCCCTTGCCGCGGCCGACGACCCGCGAAATGTTCTTGACGTCATCGGCGGTCAAAGGCTCTTTGTTGTACCGCTTCGCATAGACCTCGGCCCGCACCGCCGCCTCGAGGCCGGCATCGGGGAAGAGCGGCGGCGGCGGGGGAGGTGCCGGTTCGGCAGGTTTCTCGGCAGGCTTTTCCGCCGGCTTATCCTGCGCTGACAAAGGGATCACGCCGAGCGTCATGGCCATGGCGACCGCCATGGCGAAGCGAAAGGGGCCAGGGAGGGCCAAAAGACTTGCTGATTTCATGGTGTTCACCGCGTGTCTTTGCAATTTCGTTGCAAGTGCAAGTGTTATGGGGTGGGAAGGATGGAGGGGCGAATTCCCCACAGTTTAATTCAAACCGGAGGGTTTGTGGGGGCTAGGTCAATTCGATCCGCAGCCCGTCGTGGGCCGGCCGGATGTTGGGGGGCAGGAGCCGCGACGCCCGCTGATAATCGATGTCGTGGCTCATGTGCGTCAAGTAGGTCATCCGGGGCTCGAGCTCTTTCGCCACCGCGACCGCCTCATCGAGGCTGAAATGCGTCGCGTGCGGCGTGAGCCGCAAGGCGTCGATGATCAAGGTGTCGAGCCCGCGGAGCAGCTCGAGACTTTCCTTGGGGACGTCGTTCGTGTCGGTGCAATAGGCGACGTTGCCGAACCGGAACCCGAAGACTTCGTATCTGGGGCCGTGATGGAGCGGGATCGGGGTGATTTTTTCGCCCAACAGCATGAACGGGTCAGCGCCGATCCGCTCGAAGACCAGCCGCGGGCGGCTCCCGGCGTGCGTCTCCGGCTCGTCGCTGAACGCGTAATCGAACGAATGGCGGATGCGACGTTCGACCTTCTCTTCACAATACAGCGGCACCGGCCCGCCGATATAGAACGGGATGAGCCGCAAATCGTCGAGCCCGAAGATGTGGTCGGCATGTTCGTGGGTGTAAAGGACCGCATGCACCAAGCCGATTTGCTCGCGAAGGAGCTGGGCCCGCATGTCGGGCGACGTATCGACGAGCAGGTTGCCTTCGGGGAGCCCCAAGATCACCGAACAGCGGGTGCGGTTGTTCCGCGGGTCGCCCCCCTGGCAAACGTCGCAGCCGCACCCGATCGCGGGGACGCCGACGCTGGTCCCCGTCCCCAGCACGACCATCTGTCCCCGGATGTCGGTGGAGATGATGTTCTTGGACACGCGTGCGGTCTCAGGGGTTCGGATCGAAGAATGAATTCGGAAAAACGCCACGATGGCAAGCACGTTGGCGGCTCGCGCTGCCATGAATCTTGAATCGCGGCCGCCCCCCTGGCAAGCGGCCCAGCGCGAACGTTCCGCTTGGTACACTACCTGCGGCCGATCGATGGCCCGTCGCACCCGCCCCCGAATTCGACCCACCCCATGAAAATCACCCAGATCGAAGCGTTGGTCTGCCACGCCCGGATGCGCAATTGGATCTTCGTCAAGGTCGTTACCGATCAGCCCGGGCTGTATGGTTGGGGCGAGGCGACGCTGGAATGGCACACCCGCGCCGTCGTCGGTGCGATCGAGGACCTCGCCGAACTGCTGATCGGGCAAGACCCGCGGCGGATCGAATACCTCTGGCAGATGATGTTCCGTCAGCACTTCTGGCACGGCAACGGCATCGTCCGGTCGACGGCGATTTCCGGGATCGACATCGCGCTGTGGGACATCGCCGGCAAGATCGCCGGGATCCCTTGTTCGCAACTTTGGGGTGGCCCGGTCCGCGATACGATCCGGACCTATTGCCATCTCGGCGGGGGGCGGATGGAAGATTTTTACGGGACGAGCATCGAGGACGCGCGGAGGTTCGGCGACCTGGCCCGCGCCGCGGTCGAATCGGGGTTCACGGCGATGAAGAGCATGGCGGTGCCGCCGACGATGCCGATCGAGGGGCTGCGACCGATCCGGCTTGCCGAAGCGGCGGTGGCGGCGATGCGGGATGCCGTCGGCGACGACATCGACCTGATGGTCGATTGCCACGCCCGACCCTCCCCGGCGATGGGGCTGAAATTCGGCAAGGCGCTCGACCCTTACGGCCTTTATTTTTTCGAAGAGCCCTGTTGGCCCGAATCGATCGACGGCTTGGCGATGATCAACGCGGCCCTGACGACCCCGGTGGCGACGGGGGAGCGGATCACCAGCCTCGCCGACTTCCGCGACCTCTTCGCGCGGCGGGGGTGCGAAGTCTGCCAACTCGATATCACCCATTGTGGCGGGTTGACGGCCGCCCGCAGGATCGCGGCGCTGGCCGATGCCCACCAGATCGCGCTGGCACCGCACAACCCCCAAGGGCCGGTCAGCACCGCCGCGTCGCTCGAATTCGGCTTTTCGCAACCTGGTTACATCATCTGCGAAACGGTCCACGCCGACGTCCCGTGGCGCGATGACGTCGTCCGCGAAGGGTTCGTCGTCGAACCGAAAGGGCGGATCGTTCGACCCAATACCCTCCCGGGACTGGGGATCGAAATCGACGAGGCCGAAGTCCGCAAGCACCCCTTCCAACAAGAACTGCTCCAACGCGTCTTCTACCCCGATGGGGCCGTCGGCGATTGGTGACCCGCGATACGATCATCCGAGCCCATCGATCCTCACCCGATCGATCTTCAACCCTGCCAACGTGGAGCCCCTGTGATGAGACCGTCTCGTCGAAACGTCCTCTTGTTCGCCGCCGCGATCGTCTGCCTCCCCTGGCTGCTCGCCGGTTGCGACCGACAAACCGATCAAGGGACACCGCCGACGACCGCGACAGGATCGGGAACAGGTACCGAAACGGGAACAGGTACCGAAACGGGGACAGCGAACGATCGGTCGTCGACAGCAGCGATATCAGCTGGGACCGCCCGCGCGGAGCTCGATCTGTCCGATCAGGCGATCACCCCGCAGCGGCTCGCCGAGATCGCGCAAATGAAGTCGCTACGGAAGCTGCGTTTGTCAGGCCCGAGCGTCACCGATGAAACGCTCAAGGGGCTCGTCGGGCTGAAGAACCTCGGTGCGATCGTCCTGCAAGAGACGGCGGTCACCGATGCAGGATTGGCGAGCCTTGCGGCGTTACCGAACCTGAAAGAGGTCAACCTGATGGGGACCCCGGTCGGTGACGGGGCGGTTCAGAACTTGGCAGCGATCCCGAAGCTGGAAAAGCTCGTCCTGCGCGGCACCGCGATCAGGGGCGAATCGGCCGAGTCGTTCACGTCGTTGAGCTCGGTGAAGGAGCTTGACGTGAGCGAAACCGCGCTCGGCAATGCGGCGATCCCTTCGATCGCCGCGATGCCCGCGCTGAAGAAGTTGAACCTGTGGTTGACCCGGATCGACGACGTGGGCTTGAAAGGGCTCGCGGCACGGACCGACCTGACATCGCTGAACCTGGACAACATCCCGGCGATCACCGACGCGTCGTTGCCGCTGATCGCGACGATGAAGGAGCTGACGTTCCTGCATTTGGGAAAGACGTCGGTCACGCCAACCGGGCTGATGGGGTTGGCCCCGCTGACGAAGCTCCAGACGCTGATCGTCACGAACCTCGGGGTCGATGCCGCAACAGCCCAGCAACTTCGCGAAGCGCTCCCGAACCTCACGCGGCTCGATTGGGAATAAGAGGCTGGGCGCGGAAGGGGGGTTGCGCGGGTCTTGCGCGCGGGGTTTAACACGAAGTCGCGAAGGGACGAAGTTTAACGCGCGGAGCGGGCCACGGAATGACACCGAAATCCACGGAAAGGGAGAACAAGGAAGTTGGCGCGCATCGGGTTCACCACAGAGGCCACCGAGGGCACGAAGGTTTTCGGAGGGTGGCGCGCGTCGGGTTTAACACGAAGTCGCGAAGGGACGAAGTTTAACGCGCGGAGCGGGCCACGGAATGACACCGAAATCCACGGAAAGGGAGAACAAGGAAATTGGCGCGCATCGGGTTCACCACAGAGGCCACCGAGGGCACGAAGGTTTTCGGACGGTGGCGCGCGTCGGGTTTAACACGAAGTCGCGAAGGGACGAAGGATGCTTGTGTCTTGAGAATGCGGTGGTTTCACGCGAAGACGCTAAGTACGCAAAGGGGATGGCGATTTGATTATGTTTTTGGTTGTTGCTTTCAAAATTCAAAATTCAAAATTCAAAATTCAAAATTCAAAACTTCCTTCGTGACCTTCGTGACTTCGTGGTGAATCCCCCGCGCGCCAGGAGGGGATGTGTAAACCCGAGGCGGCGATGCATCGCGTGATTGATTGGTCAGTCGACGACCCGCAGGACGTCGTTCCGTTTGATGACCCGGGGGCCGAAGTCGGTTTCGAATTCGATGTGGCCATCGAGCCAGATCCCCAAGGGCGCGTCGTCGGGGACCTTGATCTCGGCGATCACCTCGTTCCCTTCACGCTTCGACGAGATCGCTTCGAACGGACCGACTTGGACCCAGGCCGCATTCCCGTCGGGGGTCGGCCGCCGCAGCTCTTCGTTGGCCGTCAACTCGAAGGTAATTTCGTGCGTTTGGCCTCGGCGGACCGTCCCCGGACGGACCGACTTGATCCCCGGCGGCATCCTCTGTCCGGGCTGCGTATTGTCCTCGATCGCCCCCTCGCCGGCCCGCCAGAGGCCTCGGTTGTTCGACGTCTCCACCACCCCCGCATAACCTCCGATGATGTAGGGGAACCGGTTGGGTGTCGCGTGGTAGTGATAACCGCGAAGCTCGTCCTGGTGCCCGTTGCAGGCATCGAGCTGGTTGCCCCCTGCGGCGATGTCCTTCGCCATCAAACCGTCCGATTCGTACGGGCCATAGACCGGGAATCCGTCGAAGGCGAAGCCGATGATCGGCGAATGGGACCGGCCGTCGTCGACGAAGGGCGATTTCACGCAGCTCGGGTATTTGTGGTAGTGATAGACGCCGCGGACTTCCGGATGCCCGCAACAGGAATCGAGCCAGACCTCGGAATACCCTTCGACGGCGTTCATCCCGCCTTGTTCGAACGGGTTGAAAAAGACGACGCCGTTGAGGGCCAGCCCGATCGGGCCCATCGGCAACCGGGTGATCCGATCGGCCAACTTGGGGCAAAGCGGCAGGCGAAATGTAAAGTCCTGAACCAGAATGCTGTTCGGGTTGGAACTGTTGGGAAAGATCGCCGTGGGGTGATTCGGATAACCTTGGCTCTGGACGATCAAGAACGAATCGTCGTGGCTGACCCGCAGGTTTTCGATCCCGTCTTTATTCGAATCGCGGCGGTGGTACGAAAAGAGATCGAAGAACCGGTCGCCATCTTTGTAGAAATAAACCTTCGGTTCTGACTTCGTCACGAACCAATACCCTCCGATCGACACCAAGTCAGCGGCTTGCGGCGAAGCCGAGGTCTCGGTCGCAGGCTTGTCCGATTGGCCGCTGGCATGGCCGCAAGCGAATGACAACAGCGCGATGATCAGGAGCATGGGCGACATGGGTCGGGGGAACATTCGCATGGCCTCGCGATGGTGATCCGGTGCGGCGGCGGATCGTATTTTGAAATGATCGGGTCCGGGAACGCCATCAAGGTACCAACCCGATCCTGAAGAGAGGATGAAGGAGCGATCGGGGATAGGAAATTCGAGAAAAAACTTTTGCGGCTTCACGTTCCCTTCAGGGATCGGCTCCTAGGATTCGCATGGGAAATCGGGGTGCCAACCGGTGACGGCAAACCGGGCCGATCCTGCCGTTTCGTTAGGCGGTTTCGCACGGCCCCGAATGACCGCTCGTCTCTACTCTTCTTCATGAGGTGGTTCGATGTCGCTAAGAAAACGATCGGGCAAGACGTTTCGCCGAAGACCCGTTTTGGAACTCCTCGAAGGGCGTCGTTTGCAGGCGGCCGATACCGGCGCGATCGCGGGTGGCGCCGCTTTTTTGAGCCATGATGTGAACGGTGACGGGGAGGTGACTCCGTCCGACGCGTTATGGGTCCTGAACGAAATTCGTGGCGGTCATCAGCGGCAGATGCCCGCCGGCCCGTCGCGGTCGGACGTCAATCACGACGGACAGGTCACGCCGCTGGATGCGCTGGGGGTTCTGCAACAGATCGTGCGTCGGGGACCGGGGGGACCGGATCGCCCGCCCGGGGTCTCGGTCGGGTTGCCGGTCATCGAATCGCGTTCGATCGATGGGAGCGGCAATCGGATCGGTGACCCCGACTTGGGGACTCCGGGTCAACGGGTGATACGGATGGCACCCGCCGAATATGAAGACGGCGTCTCGTCACCGGCCGGGGATTCGCGGCCCGGCGCGCGCGAAATCAGCAACCGCCTTGCCGCTCAAGACGGGGCATCGATCACCAATAGCCGCGACCTTTCGGCGTTCCTCTATGTGTGGGGCCAATTCATCGACCACGACTTCGTCTTAACCGACACACAGACCGACGGCGAGTCGTTTGACATCGCGGTGCCAAAAGGTGACGCGTGGTTTGACCCGCAAGGGAGCGGCGATCGAGTGATCGGGATGTCGCGATCGGTCTTCGACCCACTGACCGGGACGGCACCCGATAACCCACGTCAGCAAACCAACGCGGTGACGACATGGATCGACGCATCGATGGTTTATGGGTCGGATGTCGAGACGGCGGCCAAACTGCGCGAGCACAGCGGCGGTCGGATGCGGGTCAGCGAGGGCGACCTTTTGCCGCTGGACGAATCGGGATTTTTCATGGCCGGGGATATCCGCGTCAATGAAAATCCTGACCTGATCGCGATCCACACGCTGTTCGTTCGCGAACACAACCGGTGGGCCGCGAACTTTGCCGCCAAAGACCCGACGCTTTCAGACGAAGCGATCTATCAGCAGGCCCGATCGGTGGTGATCGCCGAGATCCAATCGATCACCTTCAACGAATTCCTCCCGGCGTTGCTGGGGGATGGGGCGATCCCCGCGTATCGCGGTTACGATGCGACCGTCGATCCACGGATCGCGAACGAATTCGCCGCGGCCGGGTACCGATTCGGTCACAGCACGATCAGCGATGACATCGAATTTTTCGACAATAACGGCCGGGCGATCCGGGAAGAGGTCCCCTTGGCCGAAGCATTTTTCAACCCGGGGTTGGTCATCGAAAATGGGATCGACCCCGTTTTGAAGTACCTCGCGTCGAGCCAATCGCAGGAGATCGATCTCAAGATGGTCGATAGCCTCCGCAACATGCTGTTTGGCCCTCCGGGTTCGGGCGGACTGGACTTGGCGGCGCTCAACATCCAGAGGGGACGCGATCACGGACTGGCCGATTACAACGCGACCCGCGAAGCGTATGGGCTCGATCGCGCCGACTCATTTGCGGCGATTACGAGCGACCCCGAGGTGCAATCCGAATTGGAGGCGATCTACGGTTCGGTCGACGACATCGACCTGTGGATCGGGATCCTCGCGGAAGACCAAGCGGCCGGAGGTTCGACGGGGGAATTGGCGCGTGAGATGATCCGGGACCAATTCATGCGTCTCCGCGATGGCGATCGCTTGTGGTTCGAAAATGTTTATCGAGGGGAGATGCTGCGGCAACTCCGGTCGACACGGCTGGACGACGTGATCCGCAACAACACGGGGGTGACGAATTTGCAAGACGACGTGTTTGTGATGCACGCCGAAGCATCAGGCAGGGTCGTCACCGCGCCGCCCGAATCGCCACTCGCGCCATCCCCATCACCGAAGGGCCTCGCGCCAGCAATAAAATCGCCAATCATGAACTCGCCCGGCGTGAACGGACGACCGATCGCGCCGCCACCGCGAGATCGTATCCCTGCACCGATGCCGATCGGGGTTGCGGGGGTCACGATCGAATTGCTCGACAACCAAAACCGAGTGCTCGCGACGACAACGACCGACCGCTTCGGTTATTATCGGTTCGACAGCTTTTCGACGACCGGTGACTATCAGGTGCGGGTCGTTTCCGGAAACGGTCAAAGCGCAGCCAGTCCCCTTATGGTGCCGTTTTTGATCTCCAAGGGGGGACTTTCGATCCGTGGACTCGACTTCACGATCCGTCCCTCCGTCGCGTAAGGCCAACCGGCCTAGTGGGAGTTTGCCTTGAGAATCCTTGTTGTCGAAGACGAACCGGACCTGCGATCGGCGATCGTGCAGACGCTGGTGGAAGAGGGCTTTGCGGTCGACGAAGCGGCCGATGGTAGGTCTGCGTTGTTCAAATCGACGACGCGGGATTACGACGCGATCGTGCTCGACCTGATGTTGCCCCAAGTGAGCGGGCATGAGGTGTTGGGGAAGCTGCGTCAATCGAAGGAGACGCCGGTCTTGATCTTGAGCGCCCGCGACGCGGTGTCGGACCGGGTGCGGGGGCTGAACGCGGGGGCGGACGATTACCTCGTCAAACCCTTTTCATTGGCCGAGCTGATCGCACGTTTGAGGGCGTTGGTTCGGCGATCGGCGGGGCACGCCAACCCGGTGATCCGGATCGGTGACATTGTCGTGAACTTGAACGATCGCACGGTGGAGAAATCGGGGACGCCGGTGATGATGACGGCGCGAGAGTACGCGATCTTGGAATTGCTGGCCGTGAACCGTGGGAAGCTGATCAGCCGCACGACGATCTATGAACGGATCTTTGGCGAAGAGGATGATTCGTTATCGAACCTGGTCGATGTCCATGTCTCGCACATCCGCAAAAAGCTCGGGCCCGCGTTGATCGAGACGCGGCGGGGCCAGGGGTACATCATCCATGATTAAGTCGTTGCGGTTGCGGATCCAATTGTGGCACGCGTTGATCCTGACGCTGGTGCTGGTCGCGCTCGGCGTGGCGCTGGGGGTGCAGATCCGCCGCGCGGTGCTGGACGAGATCGATGCGGGGCTGTTGGCTGAGGCCCGCATTTTGGAGGGGACGCTGCGCGCGGTCCCGCATGAGGATTTCGAGCGGCAAATGCAGGCCTATCCGCTGAACCTGTCGCCACCGCGATTGGCCCCGCCGTTTGCGGAGGGTCGCCCGCCAGACCGACCCGGTCCGGGGGGTCCACTAGGTGCGATGGGTCCACCGGGTGCGGGGGGTCCACCAGGTGCGCGGCGTCGTGGGGCGCCTCAGGATCGGCGTGACGACCGGCCGCGGCAACCGGCACCGTATTTCGCGATCTTCGCATCGGACGGGGTGCTGCTTCGCGAGGGGGGCGAATACCAAACGGGGGTGACGTGGGCCCAGACGGTCGCGCCGCTTGAGTTTCGCGTGCTCGATGGGCGGCGTGAGGTGCTCTTGCGCGGGCCGGTCGAAACGTTGATCGTCGTGGGGCGCGATGTCCGCCCGCAGCTCGATCGGATGCGCGCGACGCTGACGCGACTGGGGTTGTTGGGGTTTGGCATTTGGGGGCTAGGGCTGGTCGGCGGTTGGTGGTTGGCGGGGAAGGCGATCGAACCGATCGGCAGGATCAGCGGCACGGCGAGCCACATCACGGCGGCGAACTTGGGGGAGCGGGTCGACCCGGGGACGATGGATGAAGAGCTCCGATCGCTCTCGCAGACGCTCAATTCGATGCTCGATCGGTTGCAGGACTCATTCGAAAAGCAGACGCGATTCACCGCGGACGCGTCGCACGAATTGAGGACGCCGTTGGCGGTGATGTTGACGCACTGTGAATTGGCGCTGAGCCGGCCGCGGACGGCGGAGGAATTGAAACAGACGGTCGGGGTTTGCCAGCGGGCGGCGGAGCGGATGCGGCGATTGGTCGAAGGTTTATTGACGCTGGCGAAGTCCGATGCGGGGGATGAAGAGGACCAGCGGCAACGTATCGATTTGCGGGGCGTCGCGGATGAGGCGCTGACGATGCTGGAACCGATCGCGCGGCAATCGGGGATCGAACTGCGGGTCGAAGGTGAGGGGGCCGAGGCGTTTGTCGACCCGTCGAAGCTTTCGCAAGCGGTCTTGAACCTGGTCCACAACGCGATCCTTTACAACCGACCTGGCGGGGGCGTGGTGGTGAAGGTTTGGGACGAGGGGCAGCGGGCTTGTTTGAGCGTCACCGACACGGGGATCGGGATCCCGGCGGAATCGCTAACAAGGCTCTTTGACCGGTTCTATCGCGTCGACCCATCGCGATCGCAAACGCCGGGGAGCGGGCTGGGGCTAGCGATCAGCAAGAGCCACATCGAATCGCAAGGGGGGACGCTCGATGTCACCAGCGAAGTCGGCCGAGGGAGCGTCTTCACGATCGCGTTGCCGCGGTTGGTGACAACCATCTGAGCGTGTGGGGAGCAACCGTCGACGATCGCTCGGGCATTGTTAACGCAATGGGGTCTGGGCCGATTCGAGGCGTGAATCAAAACTGCGTCTTGTACTTTTGCGTCATCACTCGGCGGATTTCGCCGGTCAGTTGGTCGATCTTACCGAGCGTCGTGTTGTAATCGAGCGTGGCGTTGGCGAAGGCTTGCACGTCGGTCACCCGTTGGTAATCGGAGCGATTGTTGGGGTCATACCAGCCGCTGTAGGAGCCGTAGTAGCCGCCAAAAAAGCCGCCGTAATTACCGCTGAAGGTGCTGGTAGGGCCGAGCGATTGATTCGCCTTGGTTTGGCTCGCTTCGATGTTGCCGCCGCGGATGGTCAGCGCGTTGTTGCGGAGCAGGTTCGCGGTGTCGGAACCGTATTGGATCAGCCCGGCGTCGACACCCAAGGTTGGCAGCTCGTCGATGCGTCGCGCCTGGCGATCGTTCCAGCGTGCGCGATAACCGCTCGTCTTGGCGTCATACTTGCGAACCCGTTCGACCAATTCGAGGACGTTGTCGAAGTATTCCTTCGAGGCGTAAAGGTTCGGCTCGCTGGGGTCGGTCGGTTCACCGGGACGGGGCGGGGCCGGGGTATCAGCGGCGGCGGGGCTTGCCTGTGGCTTTTGCGACGCCGCGACATCCTCGGCCTGCTGCGGGAGGCTGAAGATCCCGAGGACGGCATGGAGCGAATCCTCGGAGATCGGGCCGCGAAAGACGAGGGCGCTCCCTTTCGAATCGACCTTCCAAGTGGCGACCTCGGGGGCGGCGGTGCCGTTGCGATTGAGCAGTTCGAGCAGGAAGCGATTGGCGGCGGCACGCAGTGGCGCGGGGATGTCTTCGACGAGCCGATCGAAATCGACCGACAGCATGCAATCGCTGAGGCTTCGCCTGCCCACGATGAGGCTGATGCCGCGGATCGACGCGAGCGATTCGGCCGCGGTCCGGATGTCGACCCCCTTCAGCGATTCGTAATCGGCCAGCCTTTCGGCCAGCGCGATCGGCGAGAAGATGTTCGTCAGGTCGATCGCGATGAAGAGCGAAAGGTATTCTTCCGGTTGGATCGATTTTTCTAAGAGGTAGCTCGGTGGCGTCGAGCGTTTTGAACCGGCCAACCAATCGGCGAGCATCGCCCGTTTGGCGGGGCGCAAAAAGCCGAGCTGATCGGGGCCGTCCGGGACGAGATACGATTGCTTGGGGGTCCAGATCACCTGCCGCTCACCGATCCGGTCGACGTACCCTTGGAGCTGTTTGGCGAGCGACTCGGCGCGGATCGGCGTCCCCAATTTCGCATACCCCGCTTCCCATTGGTGGTTCATTGACGCGACGTCCATTTCGGAGGCCAACCAAACCTCGTGCACGTCGACCGACAGCGATTCGGCCATCTTCGCTTCGGACATCAATTTCCCCAGCACCGGTGGGTTGAGGTAGGCGATCGAATTCGTCCCGGGAGGGGCGGCCTCGAGCAACGTTTTAAGTTTCGAATCTTGTGCCGCCGCCACGCCGGGTGCCGCGACAGACGTCAGAAGGGTCCCGAGCAGGGCCAGAACGCGGGTCATGAAAATGGATCGGTGCATGATGGTGAATCGGCCGCGTGGGTCGATACGTTGCGGGGATCGAAGGGTCGAGAGGTGATGATAACGGGACGGGATCGGGCGAAGGGACCGCCGCGGGATGTCAAATCGCCAAACAGGCATCCTAACGCATTGTATCGCGGGAGGCCGATCCGGGGGACGGATCGGCCGTTTGTGAAGGGGTGCCATGGGAGTAAATACCCCCGTGAGAGTAAATACCCTGAGCGCCGGAGACGAGGTGGCTGACCAGGCACGCGGCGACCAACGGCAGGGTCAACGTGATGCCGAAAAGTTCGATCCCCATCACGACGCAGGCCCAGGGCGTTTTGGCCGCACCGGCGAAGACGGCCACCAAACCCAAGGCCGCGAAAAGGTCGTGCGGTTGGCCGAAGATCGAGGCGAGTGTGTTGCCCAGTGTCGCGCCGATGCAAAAGAGCGGCGTGACCTCGCCCCCTTTGAAGCCGGTACCGAGCGTTACCGCGGTGAAGGCTAATTTGATCGCGAAGGCCAAGGGCAACAGCTCTTCGGCACCGAAGGCCCGATCGATCAGCGGCAGGCTTAGCCCCAGGTAATCGAACGACCCGGCGGCGAAGGTCAGCCCGATCAATGCGAGGCCGCCGAAAACGGGACGCAACCACGGCGTTGCGATCCGCTTGTTGACCCAAGCCGTGATCGCGGAATTGGCCATGACGAAGGCGAAGCTTGTGGCGCCGAAACCGATCCCCGCGATCGCGCCCCATGCCGTGGCGGCCGCGATGTCGGTAATTGTCTCGACCCGATAGGCGGCGTGGGTGACCCCGAGCGATTGGCAGATCCGATCACCGACCAGGGCCGCGACGAGGCAAGGGAGGATCGCGGCCAACCTCTGCGTCCCGCGGGGGAAGAGTTCGATCGCGAAGACGACGCCCGCCAAGGGGGTGCCGAAGACGGCGCCGAAACCGCCGGCAACGCCGCTGGCCAGGACAGCTCGCCGCAGGTTTGGGGAGAGCCTCATTCGGGACGCGAGGGTGTCGGCGAGGCCGCCTCCCATTTGGACCGCGGTCCCTTCGCGCCCTGCGGAGCCGCCGAACAGGTGGGTCACGATCGTCGCCGCGACGATCGCGGGGGCCATCGACCAGGGGATCGCGTGGTCGTCATCGCCGCACATCCTCGCGTGGTCGCCATCGCCGCGCATCCTCGCGTGGTCGCCATCGCCGCGCATCCTCGCGTGGTCGCCATCGCCGCGCATCCTCGCGTGGTCGTCATCGCCGCGCATCCTCGCGAGGACCAGCGTCGTCCCACCCGTGATTTCGCGGCCATAACGGTCATAGAGCCAGCCGATCAGCAAGCCTGCCAAAGGGAGGCCAAGCAGGAGCCGGGGGTGCGTTTCGCGGAAGGCGGTCGCCGCATCGAGGCCATGCAAAAAGATCGCCGACCCGACCCCCGCGGCGATGCCGACAACGATCGCCGCGGCGATGCCGACAACGATCGCCGGGGCGATGGCGACAACGATCGCCAGCAACAGCGATCGGAGGGGACTCGGTAGGAAACGCTTCGGGAAGGGCATCGGGTGAGGCTGTCGTGTCGACGGGGGCGGCGAATTGGTAGACTGGCATCTGGTCGGAACGGGTCCGCCACATTTTGTCGGTCTGCAGGCCGGAAGGGGTGACTTTAACAGGTCCCTTCCGGGAGGAAACGTCCTGAGAAAAAACGTGCTGGAAATACGCGAATTGAAGAAGTCGTTCGAGCAGCCCGGCGGGGGCCGCTTGCCGATCCTCGACATCGAAACGCTGAGCCTCGCCGCCGGTGAACAGGCGGTGTTGATCGGACAAAGCGGCGGGGGAAAAACGACGCTGTTGCATCTGATCGCCGGGCTGCTGACCCCGGACAGCGGTTCGATCAAGATCGGTGGGACCGACATCACCCGGCTGAGCGAATCGGGGCGGGATCGGTTTCGGGCCGCGATGACAGGGTATGTCTTTCAGACGTTCAACCTGTTGCCGGGATTCACGGCGCTGGAGAACGTGCGGCTGGGGATGTCGTTCGCGTCGGGGAAGCATCAACCGGAACGGGCGCTGTCACTATTGGATCGCGTCGGGTTGGCCGAGCGGGCCCATTACCGACCGGGGCAATTGTCGGTCGGGCAACAGCAACGGGTGGCGATCGCGCGGAGCCTCGCCAGCCGCCCGAAATTGCTGTTGGCCGACGAACCGACGGCGAACGTCGACCCGGCGAGCAGCCAGACGGTGATCAACCTGATCCGTGACACGTGCGGCGAAGACAACATCACGCTGCTGCTGGTGACGCACAGCATGGAATTGGCCTCGCAATTCGACCGCGTCGAACGGCTCGAAACGATCAATCGCCTGTACGTCGCCCCGGGGACGGGGGACGCCGCGGCTAGGATCTGATCGCCGCAACTCGGCACCTCGATTTCGGCACCTCGATCTCGGCACCTTCAAGCAACCCATTCGCAACCTCCGGTACGAATCCCCATGTCGCTCCTACAAATCGCCTGGCGTAACTTTCGTTATCGCAAGGTATCGAGCCTCTTGACGACCTTTTCGCTCGCGCTGGGCGTGGCCCTGGTGGTGTTGGTGCTGGCGATCTATGGGATCATCACCGACGCGTTTCGAGGGAACTCGGCCGTCAGTTACAACCTGGTGGTGGGGCCGAAGGGTGACCCGCTGCAACTGACGCTCAATTCGGTGTATTACCTCAGCCAGCCGATCGAGAATTTGGCTTACACCGATTTGATGGAATTCTTTTCGGCGAAGCAGCGGGCCGAGGCGGTGAGGCTTTATGGCGGTTCTCAATCGCTGGGTGAGAAAGGGGGCAAGTACTCGCGGTTCGTCGCCGATGGGGTGGTGATCCCGCTGGCGCTGGGGGATTACGTCGACCAATACCGGATCGTCGGGATGACGCCCGATTTCTTCGATAAGCTGCAGCACGGGCCGGAGGTCGACAAACCGTTCACCTTTCGCGAGGGGCGTAATTTCCAGATCTTTAGCGAGGAGAACGGATATTTCGAAGCGGTCCTAGGTTCGCGGGTCGCCGCGAATCTGAAGATGAAGGTCGGGGACGTTTTTTATCCGACGCATGGCGACCCCGAAGGGAAGGGGCACCGCGACGCCTTTCGCATCGTCGGGGTGCTCGACCCGACGGGGACGCCGAACGACCGCGCGGCCTTCGTGAACCTGGAAGGGTTTTACTTGATGGAAGGGCACGCCAACCCGGTCGACAAGTACCCGGAAGACATGGTCGATGGGGAAGCCCCGGCAGGGGTCGACCCGGACGGTAATGAGATCAGGCCGCTGAGCATCCCCGAGCGTGAGGTGACGGCGATCCTCGTCCGCAGCGGCGGGCTGTGGGGGGCACAGCTCATGAACATGATCAACGAGGGGAAAGACGCACAGGCCGCCGCGCCGGTCGGCGAGATCCACAAGCTGTTGTCGCAAATCGTCGGGCCGCTGTTGACGGCCTTGATCGTGATCACGCTGATCACCTGCGTCGTCGCGGCGATGAGCATCCTGGTGGGGATTTACAATTCGATGAACGACCGCCGCCGGGACATCGCGGTGATGCGAGCGCTGGGCGCGCGGCGCGACGCGGTGACGGCGATCATTTTGCTCGAAAGCTTGTTGATCGCGATCATCGGCAGCATCGCGGGATGGCTTTTGGCGCACGCCGCGATTTGGATCGCGAGCCCCTTCATCGAAGACCACACGGGTGTTTGGGCCGGTTTTTTCAAGGTGAGCAAGTACGAGTTTTTGGTCCTGCCGTTGGTTTTGCTGTTGGCGATGCTAGCCGGGTTATTGCCCGCCACCGTCGCTTACCGCACCGACGTCAGCCGCAACCTCGCGGCGTAAGGCGTTTCGCACCATCCCGCCAGGATCGCGAGGGAAAGATTGCGGTGGGACAAATGCACGCGACAAAAAGTGATGCCAAGCGTCGAGGTCGCGCCGAGCAATACGGCGCAAGCAACCGCGATTGCCGGCGATGTCCGATATGGAAATCGGGTCCCGAGTTCGAATCCCGAATCCCGGGTACGACCCCAAACACCATTTCGGTCGGCACCCATCGTTGCAAACGATCAGCAACATGTTCGATCGAATCACCTTTTTGTCCTGAGGTGGTTGATCGGATCGTTCATGACGCTTATCGTCGGGTGATGCCTTGCGTGATGGCCGGACGATGAGTACCACCCGGCATCCGTGTCGGTTGCTAACGACCCGCGTCCCTTAACACCCCCTTCGAAACCATCGGGATCTCGCCATGAAATTCGTGACGCTCGGTTCGCTCGTTACCTGCGGTCTGATCGCGATGTTGACTTTGATCGGGTACGACGCTCGGACGACCAATCATCAACTCATCCACAACACGTCGGCGATCGATACCGCACAGAGCAGCAACGTCGCCCGCGTCGATACCGACACCCGGGTGCCGATCGGGACGGAGCCTGCGCCTGAGATCTCGGCGACCTTTTCGATCTTGGCGGTCGACCCCGAGAGCGGCAGCGTCGGGATGGCGGTCGCGAGCAAGTACCCGGCGGTGGGGAAGGTCGTCGGTTATGTCCGCGCCGGGGTCGGCGGGATTTGCACCCAACACCACCACGTCCCCGCGTGGGGCGAACCGGCGCTGGATGCCCTGCAGCAAGGGAAATCGCCCGAGGCCGTGATCGCCGACCTGCTTCGGGACGACCCGGGAAGGGAATTGCGGCAGCTCGCCGTCATCGACATGACGGGGCGGGCGGCGCAGCACAACCCGACGACCGCACCCGAGCGGAGTTTTTATTGGGGTTCGATGGCGGGGCGATTTTATTGCTGCCAAGGGAACACCCTTGCCGGTCGCGGCGTGATCACCGAGATGGCTCGGGCTTACGAAGAGACCACCGGTTCGCTCGCCGATCGCTTGATGGCGGCGCTCGTCGCCGGCGAATGCGCCGGGGGTGACCATCGTGGCAAATTGGCGGCGGGGATCCGGGTCGCAAAGACGGGTGTCGAAGGGAATTGGTTCGAACTCTATGTCGACGAAAGCGACAATGCCGTGATCGATCTGGCCCGGAAATATGCCGAGACCGAACATGAGGCGAAGGGGGCATGGGAAGGGGCCAAACTCCCGTTCACCCCCCCGTGCCGCTGATCCGTTAAACTAAATCGGTACGATTCGACCAACCTCTTCCTCCCCCCTTTAGCCCCCTTTCCTGGGAGGTGCTGACGATGCGCCGTCGCTCCTTTGTCATGGCCTTAGCCCTGCTGGCCCCGCTTACGGTTGGCTCGGCATGCGATCCGGCGATCCTATTCGCGTCGCCCCAAGAGACACCGGCCCAAGGTGCCAGCGGGCAACAGGATGCGAGCGGGAAACAGGATGCGAACGCTCAGGGCTCAGCACCCATCGGATTCGAACCGCTCGCGACGCATGTCGGTCCCGAGGGGGGATTTGTCGTCCTGTTGGGTTTGCCCGACGATGACCCGCGATCGGTGATGCGATTAGCCGAAGGGAATCGCTGGATGATTTATGTCCGATCGGACCAGCCCGATGCGATCCGCTCCTTGCGCGAGCTCGCCGAGGCGAAGGGGTTGCTTGGGGATCGGGTCTTTGCCGAGATCGGTTCGCCCGAGACGTTGCCTTTGACCCCCAATCTTGCCGATGCGGTGTGGGTCGCGTCGAGGCTTGCGGGGCAGGTCGATGAGACGGAGCTGCTTCGGGTCCTTCGGCCCAAAGGGTTAGCGATGGTCGGCGAAAAGCGATTGACCAAGCCCGTCCCTGAAGGGATCGACGATTGGAGCCACCCCTATCACGGGCCGGACAACAACCCACAAAGTGAGGACCAGCTCGTCCGTGGCAATTTCGAGACGCAGTTCATCATGGACCCGAAGTTCAGCCCGATGCCCGAGCAGTCGGTGATCGCGGGAGGCCGGATTTTTAAGGCGATGGGGCACATCGCGCACAAGGCGAACCAGAACGACATGTTGAACACGCTGCTGTGCATCAACGCTTACAACGGGACGGTGCTGTGGCGAAGGCCGCTCCCTGAAGGGTTCATGATCCATCGCAACACGATGGTGGCGACCGATGACGCGCTCTACTTGGGGGACCACGAGGCGTGCCACGTTTATGACGCCAAGACGGGGGAAGAGGTGAAACGCTTGACCTTCCCGGAAGAGATCAGCGACGGGCCGGTTTGGAAATGGATGGCGATCCGCGACGGCGTGTTGTATGGGTTGGTCGGGAATTTGGAAGTCAAGGTCGAGACGCTCCGTTCGGACCGACCGGGGCTGGGGCATTGGCCATGGGGGATGTGGGACGGGCACGATTATCGCGACCCGCGGACCGCGTTCGGGCATGGCCGGACGTTGGTCGCGATCGACCCGCAGACGGGGAAATTGCTGTGGCATTACCGCGATGAGGATTTCTTGGATGCCCGCGGCACCTGCATGCGCGGGGAGCGGATCTATGCCTATTCGCCGGGCAAATACATGATCTGTGTCGATGCGAAGGCGGGACAGCGGCTTTGGAAAAACGATTCGGCCGACGTCTTGGGGGCGATCGGGCCTCACGAAAAGGCCCAGCATTACATCACCGGTTACGCGACGGCGAGTTACATCAAGTGCAGTGACGATTTGTTGTTGTTTGCCGGACCGCAGCGGGCCCGGACCGTCGCGCTGTCGGCCAAGGATGGGTCGTTGGCATGGACGCACCCGGTCGGCAATTTGCAGATGGTCCTGCGGGGCGACGCGATCTATGCGGCGGGTCCCGAAAAGACCCAAGGGGTGACGCTCGATTACAAGACAGGAGACGTGCTATCGAGCTTCATCGCGCGGCGGGCGTGCACGCGGGCGACGGGGTGTGTCGACAGCATCTTCTTTCGCGCCACAGGCGGCACGGTCAGGATCATGACCGAGGACCGTCAATCGAGGCACATCGCGCCGATGCGTCCGCCGTGCCAAGACGGCGTGCTGATTTCCAACGGGCATCTTTATTGGGGCCCCTGGATGTGCGGTTGCCAGTTGTCGCTGTACGGGAACATCGGGCTGCGTCCGGTCGAAGAGGAGCTTCCGGAGACGTCGTCGCAAACCCAGATCGAGGCGGCGTCGCTGCGTGTCGCGGCGGGTGCCGATCGGGTCGAGCCGCTGGGAACACGCGATGCGGATTGGGTCGCGTTTCGTGGTAGCGCTTCGCGCTCGGACACGTCACCGGTCGAGATCGCTGGCGAGGTGACGCGGCGGTGGTCGGTGGTGGCAGCGACGGACGGGGAATTGCCGACCGCCCCGGTCGCCGCGGGCGGGTATGTCTTCACCGGCGACCGGGCGGGGGTGCTGAGGGCGATCGACGAGGACGGGAAATTGGTTTGGAAGGGGTACACCGCCGGGCCGATCTATTACCCGCCCGCGATCGCCAATGACCGGCTGTATGTAGGGAGCGCCGATGGGTTTGTCTACGCGCTGGAAGCGAAGACGGGGCGAGAGTTGTGGCGGTTCCGCGTCGCGCGGCAAGACCGACGGATCCCGCTGTTCGGGAAGCTCGTGTCGCGGCAACCGGTCGCC
This sequence comes from Planctomycetaceae bacterium, assembly GCA_040375695.1. Classification (GTDB taxonomy): domain Bacteria; phylum Planctomycetota; class Planctomycetia; order Pirellulales; family Pirellulaceae; genus UBA6163. The sequence continues at coordinate 1,423 of JBEIRZ010000037.1, read as the reverse complement.
GGTGGGGTCGTCGTCAAAGACGGTGTCGTCTATGCGGCGGCGGGGATCACGCATTATGACGGTACGGTCGTGGTGGCGTTGGATGCGATCACCGGGAAGCTTCGCGGCATCAACGCGACGTCAGGAAAGTTGTCGGAAGTCGTCGACAGCGGGATCAGCATGCAGGGGGAATTGGCGATCGTCGACGGCGAGCTCCGTTTTCCCGGGGGCGGGGTGTATGAGGTCGCGCGGTACGATTTGGCCGACTTGAAATGTTTGAACGAGCCTCGTCATCAATTGCATTCCGAATACCGGACGGCGTTCTACCCGTGGTACCCGGGGTACGACCGATTCGTGTCGATGGAGAAAGGGCTGCCCGACAAGACGATCCTTTGTTTCGACGCGAATTATGACGGGAGCGAATTCGGGAGTTTGACGCGGGAGTTGCCGCGGGCCGACGGGGAGCCGGGGCGAGTGAAGAAGGACTTGGCGGGTGAATTTTTGAGGCGACGCGGTAAGGAGCCGACGCCGCGGGCCGTCTGGACCGATCCGGTGCGGCATCGGTTCACGAGTTTTGCTATTTGCGGCAACGTATTGTTAGCGACGGGGCATACGGCGGAAGAGCAGTCGTCGAACCGGTTGATGGCGATCGCGATCGAGGACGGTAAGACGTTGTGGCAACACGACTTGCCCGCGCAAGTAACGAAAGGCGGGATCGCCGTCGACGCGTCCGGAAAGATTTACCTGACGTTAGAAGACGGCCAACTCATCTGCTTCGCTGGCGGATGAGGGTTACCGATTCGCAAAACCTCCCGACGAGATGTGAGAGTTCGTCACCGGTCATGATAGCGCCAGCTACCGAGTCCAAATGCGGCGACTGGAGCTCAGCGAATCCGTCAGTTCAACAGTCGACGCTGCAAAGAGGCGACTTGGATGGTTGTCCTTTACGACTGATCAATCGCCGGACCCTTTTGGATGCGAAGGAGCAAACGCAGAGGCTGGCCAATGCGACCGAAGAGGGTTCCGGAAGTATCGTAATCTCGATCTTGTCGAAAAAAGCGGTCGAGTCGATGCCGGCGAATGAGGTCGCGACGATTCGAAGGTTAGCGATCCGCGGCTGGGAAACATAGAAATGGAAGGAGTGCTTCGTGAAAGGCTGCCCGCTATAGGTCGATCCGGATCCGATCTTGACGTTATCGAGCAGAAAGTCAAATCCGACATCACCGTAAGCGCCCGGCAAAAGCATTCTAGACAGGGGTGAGAGGATGAGGGTGGTTTTCTATCCCTTCCTCCTGGAGCCCTTTGTCATGAGTTCTATCAACAGCCAAGATTCCCGCCTTAAGTGGCAGCAGCGAATCGAGACGCAGAAAGACAGCGGTTTGAGCGTCTCGCAGTTTTGCCAACAGCACGGTTGCTCGGCGTCCAGCTTCTATCAGTGGCGACG
>JBEIRZ010000067.1:0-18188 GCA_040375695.1 Planctomycetaceae bacterium | reverse complement strand
CTTTTCCAAGCGGCCTGGGCCTTCCCGAAGGCTTCGGCTTCTTGCGAGGAATCGGCGAGCATCCGGAAGTCGGCGAAATCGAATCCCGGCCCGACCGTGCAGGTGACCAGCGAATAGTCGCCGCTGCTGCGGGCCGCTTGCCAGTATCCGGCTGGCACGACGTGAGTCGACCGCTCGACCGGGTCACGCGAGACCGTCAGTTCGCTCACCGCGCGGAATTCGGGGTCGCAGACGAGCAACAGCAGGTCGTCCCCTTCGACGAATTGCCACTGTTCGTCGGACGTCACCGCGTGCCAGCGGCTGCATTCCCCGCGGGTCAACAGGAAGTGGATCACCGTCAGGGCGGCCCGCCGCGGCCGACCATCCGCCGGGTCGATGTTCAGTCCCGAGCGATGGATCTCGCGATAATACCCACCCTCGGGGTGCGGCCGGAGGTTCAGATGCGTGATCAATTCTTGGGCGCGGGGGTGCATCGCGAGCTCGGCAGGGTGCAGTCGGTTAACGAGAAGATCGGCTGACGGCGATCGGGCGAGGGTTAAGCCTACGCGATTCGAGACGCGTGGGCGATCGGACTTGAGCGGGCGATCGGATTTAAACGGGCGATCGGATTTAAACGGGCGTCACTGCGACGAGCGGACCCGGTTTCCCTTAAAATACCCTTTCGCCCCAGCGATTGAACCCTCATCGGCCCTTACCTCGAGTTGGCCCCGATCATGATGTTATCGCTTCGATTGACCAAATGCCGTGCCGAAGCCGCGATGTGGCTGTTTTCACTGCTGACGATCCAGGTCGTTGTCGCGTCGGGGATCGCCCCTTGGCGGATCGGTGTTGGCCACATCGCCAGGGCCGCCGATTTTCATGACCCCCAGGCCGACCGCGAGGCGTTGCCCCAGGTGATCCCATCGACGAAAGGTTACGAGGTGATGGAGCGGGACGACCGGCTCGTGATCCGTGAAGGCGGGGAGGTGATCGGCGAGTACGTCTTCGGCGACGCGAAGATCCTGCGACCTTACTTCTCGAATTTGCTCGCGCCGGGCAGGACGCAGGTCACCCGCAACCATCCGCCGCGGGAGGGCGTCGATGCGACCGATCACGAATCGATGCATCCCGGTTTGTGGTTCGGCTTCGGCGAGCTCAGTGGCGCCGATTTTTGGCGCAACGGCGGCCGGGTCAGGCATGTGCGGTTCAGCGAACCGCCGGCGGTTTCGGCAGATCGGGTCGGCTTCGCGACGCTGTCACGGCTCGAGACGGGGACGGGCGAGGTGATCGGGCAAGTCGAATGCCGCGTGGCGATCCGTTCCCTTCCGCAGGGGCGATTGATCGTTTGGGAGGCGACTTTTTCGAGTGAGCAGGGCATGCTCGTCTTTGGCGACCAAGAAGAGATGGGTTGGGGGGCCCGCGTGGCGACACCGCTGACCGAAAAGAACGGTGGGGTGATCGTCAGCTCGTCGGGGGTGCGGACGGCGGCCAAGAGTTGGGGCCAGAGTGCCGATTGGTGTGACTATTCGGGGAAGATCGACGGCAAAGATTGCGGGGTCACGTTGATGGCGGGGCCTGACAACTTTCGCCCCAGTTGGTGGCACAACCGCGATTACGGGGTGATCGTCGCCAACGCCTTCGGTCGCGCGGCGATGAAGCAGGGCGAGCGGAGCGAGGTCAAGGTCGCTAAGGGAGAGCGGTTGAGGCTCGTTTATGGCGCGATGCTTCATGACGGGCTTGGTTATGACCCGCCAGCGGCTTACCGGTCGTTCGTCGAAGCGATCGCGCGATCCAACAAGGGGCGTTGAGCGGCTGGTATCACGGCGTGATACCAGCACGCACGGCTTGTGGTCACTCGCTGCCAGTGGTCACGCGCCGATCCGCTGCAAGACCGTGTCGAGCGTCTTGCGGAGGGCCGAACCGCTGGCCCGAAGGTTCTGGACCTCTTTGGGCCACAGGTCGATCTGCATCTGGTCGATGACCCCTTCGCGGCCGACCCGCGTCGGTACGGAGAGGGCGACGTCGCGAATGCCATAGCAGCCGTTTTGCACGGTGCTCACCGGCAGCACGCAGCGGCGGTCCAGGGCGATCGCTTCGATCACGTCACGGATGGCGATCCCGACGGCGAAGCCGGCCCCGCCTTTGCGTTTGATGACTTCGGCGCCGCTCCCTTTGGTGCGGGTGAAGAGTTCGCCCGCCAGCGCCGTGTTCCAGCCGGGGTATTTTTCTAGCGGCAGCCCGGCGATCGTCGCGCTGCTCCAGATGGGGACCATGGTGTCGCCATGTTCGCCGAGGATCAACGCCTGGACTTGGGTCGGCGGGGCGTCGAGCTGTTCGGCGATCAGGCTGCGGAAGCGGATCGTATCGAGTTGCGTCCCCAGCCCCATCACTTGGCGCTCGGGGAGCCCCAGCTGTTTGGCGGCGACGTAGGTCAGGATGTCGACCGGGTTGGAGACGACAAGGACCATCGCCGACGGCTTGGGCCCTGCCTTTTTGATGTCCCCGAGGATCTGCATGAAGAGGTCGGTGTTGCGGTTGATCAGGTCGAGCCGCGACTCATCCGGCTTGCGCCTCAGGCCGGCGGTGATGCAGATGACATCGCTGGTCGGGATCTGTTCGTAGCCGCCGCCGTAGATCGTTTGGTCGGCGACGCTGGGGGTACCGTGTTGGAGGTCCAGCGCGTGCCCGGCGGCCGCTTCTTGGTTGACGTCAAGCATCGCGATTTCGCGAACGATGCCGCCGCACTGCAGGGCGAAGCCGGCGCAGGAGCCGACGAGGCCGCCGCCGCCGATGATCGAAACTTTCATGATGATGTGAGGTCGGGGGAGTGGTGATTGGGGAAAGGGTTAGGCTCGCGAAGCGATCTGCCGCATCACTTCATCGGTGATCAGCTTGATCAATTGTTCTTCGGCGGAGGGGGATGCCGGTTTAACGGCCGGGGCGGGGGCATTCGCCGGTGACGGTTCGGCCGCCAGGGCCGGGCCGGTCGCCACCGCGGGGGCCCCGACGTTGCCGGGGGTCGCGCCGGGCGAGGTCTTGATCGCGGGCGGCGCGGGGAAGGCACGCCTTTCGACGCCCGCGGAGGCCCACGAGTCGCGGAAGATGTCGTTCGCGCAGATGTCGCAATTCTTGAACTCTTCGGTGTTCCGCGGGTCCTTGTAGCCCCATTGGTCCTTGAGGTCGAGCAGTTCGCGGGACTTCCCTTCCGAGAGGTAGGCGACGTGGCCCAACTGTCGGGCGAGCATCAGCATGCGGCAGTACGAATCGAGGATCTCGGTCCACCAATAAGCCTGTTCGACCGTTTCGCCGTAGCTGACCGTGCCGTGGTTGGCGAGGATCATCACGTTGGTCTTCTTGACGAAGGGGATGATCGTGTCGGCGAAGGCTTGGCCACCGGGGGTTTCGTACTTGGTGATCGGGACGTCACCCAGGAAGACTTCGACCTCCGGCAGGATGCACTGCGGGATCGGCTCGCGGGCGATCGCGAAGGCGGTCGCATGCGGCGGATGGCAATGGACGACGCTGCGGATATCGGCCCGCTGGCGATAGATCTCGAGGTGCAGCAGCGCCTCGCTCGATCGCTTCTTGCGTCCCGAGATCTGTTTGCCGGTCATGTCGACGAGCGAGATGTCTTCTGGCTTGAGGAACCCTTTGCAATGGAGCGTGGGGGTGCAGAGGACTTCGTTCTCGCCGACGCGGACGGTGATGTTGCCATCGTTGGCCGCGGCGAATTGGCGGTTGTAAATGCGACGGCCGATGTCGCAGATGTCCTGCTTGATCTGGTGAATGTTTTGCATGGGAGCGTCGAGGGAACGGGACGTTTGAGGGTGAATGGTTCGGATCGGTTTCAGGTCAGCCGTACTTCGTCGAGGATCGCGACGATCGAGGCGTCGAGCGGTTTGGTGTTGGGGGAAAAGGGTGCGGCGGCCTCGGGCCCTTCGGCCATCGCGACCAGGTCACCCAGGCCGCTGCCGACGATGTCCCAGGCGACGACCGTTTCGCCACCCAAAGGTTGTTTGTTCAAGTCTTCGATCTTGGTCACCAGCTCGACGCAGCGGAGCGTCGCGCCGCCCAGCGCCGGGTGCCATCGCGAGAGCGTGACGGTGCCGACCGTGCGTGCCATGATCATCGTGGGCCTCCATCGCCGGAGCGGGTCAATCGCATCCCTTTCGCTTTTGCCTCGTCGCGGGCCAAGGGCGTGACGATCGACTTGGCCGGGATGATCACTTCGACAACCCCCGCCGGGATCGCTTCGAGCGTTTTCGTGGTCACCAGTTTGTCGGTAATCGAGAACCGCGCAGGCGCCGCCGTCGGCGTTGCCCCGAGTGTTGACCCGAGTGTTGACCCGGGCGTCGCTGGGGGCAATCCCATCGCCAACAGGCGACGGATGACCTCGCGGACGATCCGCTCGATCAGCTCGTCGGTGTTCGTGTCGGTTGGTAGGCCGCTCATGCTCGGGGTGCCGGGTCGATGGTTTTGTACGGTGGTTGAAGGTCGCTCTTCATCAGCTTTCTAAATTCCCCAGCACGCTCCAGCGGGCCGGGGTCGTCTTGTTGCCGCCGACGATCTCTCGGAGTCGCGCGGCGTCGCTGGTGATCATCACCAGGTCGCCGCGGCGGCAGCCGAGCGGATCGATCGCGATCAGCGGGCTCGCGTCGGGGTTGCCGTCGGCGAGCACCGGTTGGACGATCACCAATCGGCGTCCTTCCAAGGTCGGGTGTTTCGTCGTGGCGTGGGTCGTTCCGAGGACGCGGGCCGGTTGCATCGGCGATGATCCGGTTGGGTTAAAGGTTCGTGATCCCGCCGACGACGTTCAGGTCGTCGATCATGCTGCAGCGACGTTCGCGGGTGAACGTCACCGGGGTCGTGACCCCTTCGCCGGTCGGGCCGGCGATCGAGAACGACAGGTACCCTTCGCCCCCCAGTCCGAGCGACGCCATGCAGGGCCCGTTCTTGACGAACAGGGTGACGTCCATCACGCGGCCCATCTTGGTCATGTTCCGGACGTCGCGGCTGTGGATGATCGCGGTGTGGCGGAAACCGTGTTCGTACTTCTTGGCCAGCGCGATCGCGTGATCGACGTCGCGGGCGCGGACGAACGGGACGAACGGCATCATCTGTTCGACGCTCACGAACGGGTGGTGTTCGTCGGTCTCGCCGAAGAGGAGTTCGCAATCGGAGGGGACCGAGACCCCTGCGGCCTGGGCGAGGAACGACGCGTCCTTGCCGATGTAGTCCTTGCAAGCGGCGTCGTGCTTGTCGTCGCCGACTTTGACGATCGCCTTGGAGGTGAGTGCGGCGATTTGCGGTGCGTTGAGTTGCACCGCGCCGGCCCGTCGCATCGCCTCCATCATCGCGTCGAAGACGCTGTTAACGACGAAGACTTCTTTCTCGGCGATGCACAGCAGGTTGTTGTCGTAGGCCGCCCCTTGGATGATGCAGCGGGCCGCCTTATCGAGGTCGGCCGTTTCGTCGACGACGACGGGGGGATTCCCGGGGCCGGCGACGATCGCCCGCTTGCCGCTGTTCAGTGCCGCGCGGGCCACGGCAGGCCCACCGGTGACGCAGATCAGCGCGACGTCGCGGTGCTTGAAAAGTTTTTCGGCGCTTTCGAGGGTCGGTTCGGCGATGACGCAGATCAGATTATCGATCCCGAACTCGGCCTGGATCGCGCGGTTGTACCGGCGGACCCCTTCGGCGGCGACCCCTTTCCCCGAGGGGTGCGGGTTGACGACGATCGTGTTTCCCCCGGCCAGCATGCTGACCGCGTTGCCGGTGATCGTCGGTAGGCTGTGGGTCACCGGGGTGATCGCGCCGATGACGCCGAACGGGGCCCGTTCGACCAGCGCGATGCCGTGGTCACCGGTGAAGGCTTTGGTCTCGATGAATTCGACCCCCGGGCTACGTTCGCCGAGTGTCTTGAGCTTTTCGATTTTGTGTTCGGGCCGGCCGATCCCGGTTTCACGCATCTCCATCAGACCCAGTTCTTCGCACTGGGTGATGGCGATTTCGCGGATGATCTGGATGATCCGCTTGCGGTCGGCGATCGACCGTTCGCGGAGCTGTTCGAAGGCGGCGCGGGCGGCGCGGATCGCCGAATCGGCATCGGTGAAGACGCCGTGTTGGCCGCCGGAGGCGGTGGCGACGCGGCCCGACATTCCTGCCAGGCCCGACATCCCGGGGGGGCAAGGTCCGACTTCGGCCAAGACTTGGGCGACGACACTACGGATCAGGTTTTCGTCATACATGGCTGGTTTAATCACGCTTGTAAATCGATTGTTTGTCGATCGTCACCGTATCGACGATGCCGATCACGGCCGCATCGACCGGTAGTTTGGAGGTTTCGGGGGTAAGCCGCGCGCTGCTCCCTTGGACGACCAGGACGAAGTCATCGACGCCGGCCCCGAGGGTGTCGACGGCGATGAAGGTCCGGCCGGTCGTTACCAACTGGTCCCGGGACTTGTCGTCAAGGCGGTAGGGTTCGACGACCAGCAACTTCTGGCCGACCATCGAGTCGGCCTTTTGGGTGCTGACGACCGATCCGGTCACGCGGGCGATGAACATCGGACAATACTCACTTCTTGGGGCGGAGAAGTTCGACGCACTGGCGGGCGACGATCAGCTCCTCGTTGGTCGGGATGACCCACAATTGGGTGTGGCTGCGATCGGCGTGGAAGGTTGCTTCGCCCTTGAGCGAGGCGTTCTTGGCGGGGTCGACGACGATCCCCAGCTCTTCCAAGCCGCTGCAAACCGCCAGCCGTGTGCGGTCGCCGTTTTCGCCGATCCCCCCGGTGAAGACGATCGCATCGACGCCCCCCAGGGCGACGAGCATCCCGCCGAGGTGCCGTCGGATCTCTTCGGTGTAGACGTCGAGTGCCAACTGGCACTTGGCGTCACCGGCGTCGGCGCCGGCTTCCAGGTCGCGCATGTCGCCGCTCTTGCCGCTGATCCCCAGCAGCCCTCCCCGCGAGCTCATCTCCGCCAGGACCTGATCGAACGTCAGGCCGGTGCGGGCGATGATCAACGGGATGGCGAACGGGTCGAAATCGCCCACGCGATTGTTTTGCGGGAGCCCGGTTTGGGGAGTCATCCCCATCGTCGTCATGACGCTTTGTCCGCCGCGGATCGCGGTCAGGCTGCTGCTGCCGCCGAGGTGGCACGAGATGATGCGGGCATCGGAGCGGCCGAGCAATTCGGCGGCCCGGGTGGCGATGTAGCGGTGGCTGGCACCGTGGAATCCCCACTTCTTGATATGCATCGACTCGGTCCACTGCGACGGGATCGCATAGGTCCGGCGCGATTCGGGAATCGTGCGATGGAAATCGGTCTCGAACGCCGCGACCAAGGGGATCCCCTGGATCTGTTCCCGCATCGTCCGCATCGCTGCGATATAAGGCGGGTTGTGCGCCGGGGCCGCTTCGTTCATCTCCGTCATCGCCGCCAGGACGTCGTCATTGACCTGAAAGACGCCAGAGATCCGACCGCCGTGGACGGCCTTGAAGCCGATCGCGGCAACGTCCGAAGGCGACTTGAGGACGCCGTGGACGGGGTCGGTTAACTGTTTCAGGCAGGCCTTGACCGCGACGCCGTGATCGGGGACCGGCGCGTCGATCGTTTCCGACCAATCGCCGACCTGCACGGTCGAGCGGCCCTGTGCCTGGCCGATCCTTTCGACCCCGCCGCGCGCCAGCAGTTTCTCGCCGTTCATGTCGAACAGGCGATACTTGAAGCTGGTCGAGCCGAGGTTAGCAACGAGTATGAGCACGAGATCCGTCTTGGGCTTGGGGGATGATGCGTTGTCCGATGCGGCCCGCGATCCGAGACTGGTCGCGGGTGCTTCCGGGCTTAGGAGAAAAAAGCCTGCGTCAACCCTTCGGCCGGTCGGGCGATGATGTGGCTGCTGACCAATTCGCCGACCTGCTGGGCCGCGTTGGCACCGGCTTCGACCGCGGCGCGGACGCTGCCGACGTCACCGCTGACGATCGTGGTCACATAAGCGCCGCCGATGTCGACGCGGCGAACGATTTCGACGTTGGCGGCCTTCGCCATCGCGTCGGTCGCTTCGATCAGCGGGAGCAAGCCTTTGGTTTCGATCAATCCGATTGCGTTCATGTTGGGATCTTTAGGAGTTGATTTAACAGGGGGATTGGGCGCCTTCGCGGATTTGCGAGACGGTTCAGGACGTGGCGGACGGGACATTTGTCTTCAGGACCTTGCCGAGGTCGCCGTGAGGGCGGGGGATGACCTGGACGCTGACGACTTCGCCGATCCGGCCGGCCGCCGCAGCGCCGGCGTCGGTCGCGGCTTTCACCGCGGCGACATCGCCACTGACAAACGCGCTGACCAAGCCGCTGCCGACCTTGTCCCAGCCGAGGAATGTGACGTTGGCGGCTTTCATCATCGCGTCAACCGCCTCGACCAAGGCGATGAAACCCTTGGTCTCGATCATGCCGAGTGCTTCGTTCATCTTCAGTTTTGCCATCGAAAAAGTACCTAACGGGAAAAAGGGAAAGTGCTTGTTAAACGGTTCGCGTCACCCCCCGGCGGCGCCGGGGCTCAGTGGGGATGCTTGCAAGCGCACGCCTCGCTGACCTGTTTACGGATCAGGATTTCGGTCGCGGCTTCGAGGTTGCACGCGTTACCCTCATCGGTGTCGATGTGGACCTCGAGCTTGGCGGCCTTGTCGGCCCGGACGAGCAGGTCGTCGAAAGTGACGGTGCATTGGTGACTGCGGACGACGAGTTGCATCATCTCGCCGTCCTTCACGCCATAGTGCTGGGCGTCATCGAAATTCATGTGGACGTGACGGGCGGCGCGGATCACCCCTTGGTTCAATTGCACCGTCCCCGCCGGGCCGACGAGGACGCAACCCGGCGTGCCGTCGATCTTGCCGCTGTGACGGACCGGTGCGTCGATCCCCAGGGAGATCGAGTCGGTGAAGGCCAATTCGACTTGGCTCGCCGGTCGGGTCGGGCCGAGCACCCGGACGCTGGGGAGCATCCGGCGCCGAGGGCCGACGATCATCACCGTCTGCTCCGCGGCGTAGAAGCCGTCTTGATACAGGTCTTTCTCGGGGATGAGCTTCGCCCCTTTGCCGAAGAGGATCTCGACATGCTCGTCCGTCAGGTGGCAATGCCTCGCCGAGATGCTGACCCTAAGGTTTGGCTTGCCGTCGACCCAGCCGGGCGGCGATGCCACGGCCCGCCCCGTTGGCGATGCGGCGGCCCAGCCCGTAGGCGATTCGGCCAGTGCGGGGTTCGTCCCGGTTCCGGCCACGCCGGCGGCACGCAGGCGAAGGACCGCCTGACGGACCATCGCTTCGATGTGGTCGCGGTTGGGAAGTGTCTGAGTCGTCATCGGTGTTTCGTGATCGGAATGATTTGAGAATGAGACAGGATCGGTTTCAGATCGCGTCAGCCAAAGTTAGGTCGACGCTGAGCGTTTGGAGTTTTTTTTGCCAGGAGGAAGGGAGTTGTTTGTCGGAGATCACCCATTGCACTTCGCCTAACCCGCACAACCGGGACAGGCTGGCCCTGCCGAATTTGCTGCTGTCGGCGGCGATGCAGGTGATCGCCGCGATCCTAGACATCATCTTTTCCGTCTCCACCAGCAGCAGGTTGCTGTTGTAATACCCCTCTTCGTCGACACCGGCGACCGACAGGAACGCCTTGTCGACCCGCAGCGACGCGAGCAAGCCGTCCGCCATCGGGCCGATCGTGACCCCGGTCCGGTGGTCCACGCAGCCGCCGATCAAAACCAGTTCGATGCTCCCACAGCCGCTCAGCAGGTTCGCCACCGGCAGGCTGTTGGTCACCACCTGCAACCGGCGATCGACCAGTTGCCTCGCGATCTCGTAAGTCGTGCTCCCGCCATCCAGCAGCACGGTGTCCCCGTCATGAATCTTTGCCGCGGCGGCTATCGCGATCCCCCGCTTGTTCGCCGCCGCCTGGTCGCCCCGCGAATCGAAAACCCGCATCTTGTCGGCCGAGCCGGTCCAAAAAACACCCCCGTGGGTCCGCTTCGCCTCGCCAAGCCGCTCGAGCGCATCGACATCGCGCCGCACCGTCGATTCGCTGACCGACAGCGATTCGGCAAGCTCGGCCAACGACGCGAATCCCCGCGTCTGGACGATCCGGCGCAATTCGCCACGACGCTGTTCACTCACCGCGATCAAGGTTATTGCCACCTGGTGCCAGATAACTTTCACTACATGAGTGATTATTGGCAGAAAACGGGAATGTGCAAGTAGATTCGTCGCAGATTGCCCAGATTTTGGGAAGATTTGCCGGTCCCGAAAGATAGCACGCAAATGTCGCCCGGGTCGGTTTTGCCGGCGATTTGCAGCCGATCCGTTAGTCGGAGACGAGGGCTTCGGGGAAGATCATCAGCGTCGGTTGGGCCGGGTCGTAGAGGACGCCGATCGGGTCTTGGGAGGCGAGGCAATCCTGGGCCAAGCGGGCCTCTTCGGCCTGGACGAGGATTTCGACGGAGGGTTGGGGGCGGCCGTCTGGGAATTCGATCACGACGCGGTGCATGACGCTGTTTCCCGAACCTGGTGTCAGCGGGACGCACTGGACAACGACCCCCGAGGCGAATTCGCCATCGCGGAGGAGCCGGGCTTGGGACCGCTTCCCGCGGATCGTCGCGATCACCAGCAGTGCGCCGATCCCGGGCAAGAGTGAGACGAAGATGCCGAAGAGTCCGAAGGGGTTGAGCGCTCCCGATTCGGATCGGTTGACGCCAGGGTCCGACGGCAGGTAGCGGATTTCGATCGGCTGGCCGACCCCTGGCGCGTCACCGCGATAGTAGCTGGTGCCGGTGTGTGTCTCCCACTGGGGCGTTTGGAAGGTGTAGCCGACGCGGTAGACCCGCCGGTTGTTGACGCGATTATTCGTCGGCTCGCTCAACGTCACCTCCCCCGTGGCCGTGGCGACGGACGGGGCTTTGAGGGCCAATTCGTCGAGGATTCTCCAGGGGAAGAAGACCGCCATCAGGATCGACCCGACGAGCAGCAAAATCCCGCCGACGAACAGCCCGACTCCCCATGGGGTGCGGGCAATCCGCGCGGCCAGCAGGTTGGCGGGTATCGTCCTTGGCGGCCGTTGTCGCAAGAACGATTCGAGCTCTTCGAAGGTGACGCGTGCGGTCATCGGTTCGGTTCCGGTGTTTGGCCTGGTCTTCTTTGTGGCCCTGGGGTTCGGTGCGGTTCGCTTTGGCGGGGCGAATCCCCGAAAAGGGTACGTGATCCCGACCGATAGTAGACCACCCGTCGGGGTCGGGCGTCACCCGGAATGGTGAGGTGGGGAGTCTCGACGCAGGTGTCGATGCCGGCGACGAATTCTAGCCCGCGAGCGACCCCGCTTCCGACCCGCTGACGTTAAAATCTCGCTCGCCGCCGTCCGATCGACACCACACCACACCACGCCACATCACATCAACCCACCGAAGCCTGATGATCCCGATCGACCTGTCTGGAAAAGTAGCCGTCGTGACCGGTGGCATCCAGGGGCTTGGCCACGCCACCGCCGACATGCTGCGGCGGGCGGGTGCGAAAGTCGCCGTGAATTATTTTGATGACGCCGAAGGGGTCTCGAAACGTCGCGCCGCCGAGGCCGCCGCGGGTTGGGGTGATTCCGCTTTGGTGCAGGCTGCCGACGTCCGTGACCGCGACGCGATGGCGGCTTTTTTGGGTGACGTGGCGGCACGGTTTGGCGGGATCGATATCCTGGTCAACAACGCCGCGATCCTGCGAGACCGGACGATGAAGAACCTGCGTGACGACGAGTGGGAGGCGGTGATCGAGACGAACCTGTCGGCGGTCTTTCGCGTGACGCAGACCGTCCTGCCCCACCTTCGCGACGGGGGGCGGGTCGTCAACATGGCGTCGATTTCGGGGGTGATCGGGTTTTTCGGCCAGGCGAATTACGCCTCGGCGAAGGCGGGTGTGATCGCGCTGACCAAGGTGCTCAGCCGCGAATTGGCGGGCCGTCGCATCAACGTCAACGCCGTTGCCCCCGGCGTGGTGTTGACCGAAATGGGGGCTTCGATCCCGGAGGCGGCCCGCGAGCAGATGCTCGGTCAGATCCCGCTGAAGCGATTCGGCGAGCCGGAAGAGATCGCGTCGGTGATCCTTTACCTTTGCAGCGACCTATCGAGCTATGTCACCGGCCAGACGCTGCACGTCAACGGCGGGTGGTGGGGATGAGCGTCACTCGGCCGATCGATCGGAAGCTCTGTTCGGCAGACGACGCCGTGGCGCGGATCGCGTCGGGGTCGACGGTCGTCTCCGGCGGGTTTGTCGGTGCGGGGCATCCGGAGGCGTTGACCGCGGCGCTCCAGCGGCGGTTTCTCCGGTCGGGCGAGCCGCGGGGGCTGACGCTCGTCTATGCCGCCGGTCAGGGGGATGGGAAGGATCGCGGGTTGAACCATTTGGCCCATACCGGGTTGCTACGGCGGGTCATCGGGGGGCATTGGGGGCTCTGTCCGCGGCTCGGTCAATTGGCGCTGTCGGGCGAGATCGAGGCTTACAATTTTCCGCAAGGTGTCCTCTGTCAGCTCCTTCGAGACATCGCCGCGGGGCGGCCCGGTTGCGTGACGCATGTCGGGCTCGGGACGTTCATCGACCCTGCCCATGGGGGCGGCAAGTTGAACGCCCGCACGACCGAAGAGTTGGTCGAGCGGGTGACGCTGCGGGGGCGGACGTGGTTGCTCTATCACGCCTTCCCGATCCAGGTCGGGCTGATTCGCGCCACCCAGGCCGATCCGCTGGGGAACCTGACGATGGATGAGGAGGCGGTGATCGGCGACTCGTTGGCGATCTCCCAGGCGGTGCACAACCACGGCGGGGTCGTGATCGCGCAGGTCAAGCGGATCACGGATGGGCCGTCGCCTCCGCAGCAGGTCCGGGTCCCCGGTGCGCTCGTCTCCCAGATCGTGGTTGCTGAAGGTGACGAGCATTGGCAAACGTTCGGCGAGCCGTTCAACGCTGCCTTTTGTCAGGCGGTTAGCGCGGACAACAATAGCGAAGACGCGGCGAAGGGGGGGGCCTCGGACGATTCGGCGGCATCGCGCGAGTCGCTCATTAGGTTGGGCGGGCCGCCACTCGACAGGTTGGGCGGGCCGCCACTCGACAGGTTGGGCGGACGGCCACTCGACGCGCGGCTGATCATCGCCGCCCGCGCTTGTGACGAGTTGCCGTTCGGGGCGATCGCGAACCTCGGGATCGGTTTGCCCGAGGGGATCGCGGAGGTCGCTTCGCGGCGGGGGCTGCTGTCGAGTGTGACGTTGACGGTCGAGAGCGGCCCGATCGGCGGCTCGCCCGCGGGCGGGTTGAGCTTCGGGGCGTCGCGGCACCCGCACGCGATCATCGACCAGGGGGCCCAATTCGATTTTTACGATGGCGGCGGGCTCGACTTCGCGGCCTTGGGCGCGGCCCAGGTCGATGCGGAGGGCAACGTCAATGTTTCACGTTTCGGGACCCGATTTGCCGGAGTTGGCGGCTTCGTCAACATCTCGCAGAACGCCAGGTCGCTCGTCTTTTGCGGGACGTTGACGACCGACGGGTTGGAGGTCGAGGCGCGGGACGGGAGGCTGCGGATCATCCGCGAGGGGCGGGTCAAAAAATTCGTCCCCGAGGTCGAGCAGGTCTCGTTCAGCGGCCGGGTCGCGCGGGAGGCGGGACGGCGGGTGATCATCGTGACGGAGCGGGCCGTCTTCAGGCTCGGTCCCGAGGGGGTCGAATTGACGGAGGTCGCGTTGGGGATTGACCTCTACCGCGACGTGCTCGAACAGATGCGGTTTCGTCCGATCGTGCGTGAGGTGAAGCCGATGCGTATCGCTTTGGAGGGTCGGGGATGAAGCGGGTGGTGATAGTCGGTGCGAAGCGGACGCCGCTGGGGAAGTTTCGCGGGGCCTTGGCGAAATTGACGCCGGTGGAGCTCGGGGTGGCGGCGGCCGCAGGGGCCTTGGATCGGGTCGGGCCCCAATCGATCGACCAGGTTTTTGTCGGAAACGTCTTTGCCGCCGGGCATGGGATGAACATCGCCAGGCAGATCGGTGTCCGGTCAGGGGTGCCGCTCGACGCCTCGGCGACGACGGTCAACGTGATGTGCGGTTCGGGGATGCAGGCCGCGCTCTTGGGGGCGATGGCGATTCGGGCCGGTGAGTCGCGAGTTTGCCTCGTCGGTGGGACCGAATCGATGTCTCAGGCCGGGCTCTTGGTCCCCCGCCCCGAGAAGGGACAGGCCGCCGACGTTTCGCTCGCGGTCGACACCATGCTCCGCGACGGCTTGCGAGATACGTTTGGCGATCGGCACATGGGTGAACAGGCCGAATCGCTAGCGGCCGAGTTCGGGATCGGCCGCGATGCGCAAGACCGTTATGCCTTGAGGAGCCAGCGGTTGCAGGGTTTGGCGGCCCGATCTGGCTGGTTCGATGACGAGATCGTTCCGGTCGGTGGGCTCGCCTCGGATCAGCACCCGCGGCCCGATTCGACGCTCGATGAGCTGGCGGCTCTGAAGACGCCGTTCCTTGATGGTGGCAGCGTCACCGCGGGGAATTCTTCCGGGATCAACGACGGCGCGGCGATGTTGGTGCTCGCCGAAGAATCTCACGCGCTTGCCAGCGGTTGGCCGATTCTGGCCCGCTGGGTCGACGGGGTGATCGTCGGTTGCGAACCGGAGCGGATGGGGTTGGGGCCGGTGCATGCGATCAAGCGATTGCTGGCGCGTACCGGGACGGGTTGGGGCGACGTGGACAAGCTCGAGATCAACGAGGCCTTCGCGGCGCAGGCGCTCGCCTGCCTGAAGGGGCTGGGGCTCTCAACCGATTTCGGTGGGGAGGGGTTCGGGGCGTCACCCGAATCGCCGGCGCGAGAAGTGATCGCCCCTGGTGGTCGCCGCATCCCCTTCAACAGCGAGGGTGGGGCGATCGCGATCGGTCATCCGCTGGCGGCGAGCGGTGCGAGGTTGCTGGTCCACCTCGCGTGGCAGATCCGCAAAGAGCGGTCGCGGTGCGGGGTCGCCTCCCTTTGCATCGGCGGCGGGATGGGGATCGCCGCGATGTTGAGCAGCGCCGCCGGATCGGTCGACGCGGGATAGCGGTGGGGCGAAGGGCCCAGATCGGTCCGCTCATTCCGATCGGTCCGCTCATTCCGAACGGTCAGATCAGGTCGCGGACCGAATCGAGCGCGAGCGGTTCGCGGGTGGCGAAAGGTTCGCCGTAACGCCGATTGATCAGCCGCCCCCAGTAGGCCGCCTCGTCGCGGAATCGGTCGACCAGCGTCGGCGGGGTGGCGTCGCGGCCCGTCACGAATTGGCTTTGGTAGGCGAGGATCGAGGCGCGCTTCGTCTCCCACTCGTCGCTGATGTCGACGATGAAGGCGGGGTTCACCGCCAGCCGCAGGTGGATGCAGTGGTAATAAAAGATCCGCTCGGGGTGGTGAGGTTGTCCCGGGAGATCCGTCTTGCTCAGCTTCGCCCAGAACCTAGCGGCCTCGATCAGTTCCGTCGCCGCGACGTGGTCGGGGTGGGCGTCCTGCCAGTAGGGGGCGAAGAGCCACCGGGGCCGGAGTTGCCGGATCAAGCCCGCGACGATGCCGCGGGTCCTGAGCGTGTGTCGCAGCTTTCGGTTGGGTAGCCCCGCGTTCCCTCGCCAAGTGACTCCCAGGATCTCCGTCGCCGCCGCGGTTTCGGCCCGACGCAGCTCTTCGCTGCCGTGCGGGGTCGGTTCGCCGCTGGTCAGGTCGAGGATCCCGACCCGCATGCCGGCCCGGAGCATTTTCACGATCGTCCCGGCCATGCCGAGTTCGGCGTCATCCGGGTGGGGTGCGATCACGAGAAAGTCCAACGGTGCTTCGATCATCAGGAAAGGCCGGGCATGGTTTGGGGATGGGGACGCCGAGGTTATAATCGGGGCGGACCTAGAAATCGACTGGTTTGACGGTCGGGATGCGTGATCGATCCGTTTTCGAATCTGCCCGCACGAATCACCCCGCACGAGCCCCCGATGACCGAACCTGTCACCCCGTCGCGTGCCGAATCGCCCCGGCGGGAGGTCGACCAACAGGATTGCCGGG
The DNA here is from genome assembly GCA_040375695.1 of Planctomycetaceae bacterium. Lineage (GTDB taxonomy): Bacteria > Planctomycetota > Planctomycetia > Pirellulales > Pirellulaceae > UBA6163. The sequence continues at coordinate 2,134 of JBEIRZ010000067.1, read as the reverse complement.
GTGGTCATTGCCACGGCGGACCGGGGCATGGGCATGCTCACGACCACGGCCGCTGGGGTGGCGAGCGGGTCGAAGTCGCCTTCGCGGCGGTCGCGGCGCTCTGCCTTGTGGCCCGTTGGGTGGCTTCGCGGCATTTCGCCGATCCCGGGGCGGCGGCGGGGCGAATCTTCTTGACGTTGGCCTATTTCACGGGGGGCTACTTCGCGCTGGTCGAAGCGATCGAAGGGTTGCGGGCGCGGCGGTTTCAGATCGATTTCTTGATGGTCCTGGCGGCGCTTGGGGCGGCCTTCATCGGGCATCCTGACGAAGGGGCGCTGTTGCTGGTCCTCTTCGCGATCGGGCATGCCGCGGAGCACTACGCGCTGGGGCGGGCGAGGCGATCGATCGAGGCGTTGGCCGAATTGCGACCCAAGACCGCGATGGTGATCGACGATGCCAGCGGCGAGGGGCGCGAGGTCGAGATCGAGGCGCTGCGGATCGGTGACACGGTGCTGGTGCGACCCGACAGCCGGATCGCCGCGGATGGCGTCGTTGTCGAAGGGGAAAGCAGCGTCGACCAATCGGCGGTCACGGGCGAGAGCGTCCCGGTCGAAAAGTCGGCCGTCGTCGGTTTCGATCCCGTGCGTCAGGATTGGCAATCGCTCCCGGCGGAGCACAAGCTTTATGCCGGGACGATCAATGGCTCTGGCGGGATGCGGTTACGGGTCACGCGAACGGCCGAGGACATGACGCTGTCGCGCGTGATGCGTTTGGTCACGGAGGCGAAGACGAAACGGAGCCCGACGCAGCGACTGACCGATGCGATCGAACGACGGTTCGTGCCGCTGGTGTTGATTTTGGTGGCCCTTTTGCCCCTGGTCTGTCTGGTGACCGGCGAACCGTTTTCCGCGAGCCTGTACCGTGCGATCGCCGTCCTTGTCGCCGCCAGCCCGTGCGCGCTTGCGATCGCGACCCCCAGCGCGGTGCTGAGCGCCGTGGCACGCGGCGGGCGCGATGGGGTGCTGTTCAAAGGGGGCGGGCCGTTGGAACAGTTGGGACGGGTCGAAGCGATCGCGCTCGACAAGACCGGGACGTTGACGGTCGGCAAGCCCGAGGTGGTCGATGTGATCCCTGCCCCAGGAGTGGACCGCAGCGAGTTGCTGGAGGTCGCCGCCAAGGCCGAGACGCTCAGCGATCATCCGCTTGCGGGGGCCGTTGTCCGCGCGGCGCGGCAGCAGCGCGGACTTGTCGCCGGGGGGGTGTCGAACGAACCGCGGCCCGACGGGATCGACCCTGAAAACGGGTCGGCCCGGTCCGAGGAGGCGGCGATCGGTCGCGTCGAGCGATTCACCGGCAAGGGGATCCGGGTGGCCTTGGCGGGCGGTACGGTGTGGGTCGGCAGTTCGCGATGGTTTTCCGAAATCGGCGCTGACGCGGGGGAATCTTCGAGCGACCGTCCTGTCGGGGGGCGGCGGCCGGTCGGCGAGTCATCTGTGTCGCCGCCGCGGCTGCCGAACTGGGTCGTCGAAGCCGACGATCGGCTCAAACGGGACGGGCGGACGACGATGGTGGTCTGCCGTGCGGATCGTTACTTGGGGGTGATCGGTCTGGCCGATTCGCCCCGTCCGACGGCCGCCGATCTGAGCGCGTCGCTGCGGGCGATCGGGATTCGAAAGCTCGTGATCCTCAGCGGCGATCATCAGGCCGCGGCAGAGTCGGTCGGTAGGGAGGTGGGGATCGGCGAGGTCTTCGGCGAACTCTCGCCTGAGGACAAGCTTCGCAAGGTCCAGTCGATCGCCGCCCAGATGCCCGTCGCGATGATCGGCGATGGGGTCAACGACGCACCCGCCCTGGCCGCGGCGACCGTGTCGATCGCGATGGGGGCGGCGGGGTCGGACGTCGCGCTCGAAACGGCCGATGTGGCGTTGATGGGGGATGATCTGTCGCGGCTGCCGTTGGCCGTCGCGCTCAGCCGCCAGGCGTCGCGGGTGATCCGCCAAAACCTGTGGATCAGCCTGGGGACGATCGCCGTCCTTGTGCCGGCGGCGCTGTTGGGATTGAAGCTTGCCGCGGCCGTGATCTTTCACGAGGGATCGACCGTGTTGGTGGTCCTCAACGCGCTGCGGCTACTGGGGTTCACCCATCCGACAGGCGG
>JBEIRZ010000213.1:0-7659 GCA_040375695.1 Planctomycetaceae bacterium | reverse complement strand
GTCATCCGTTGAACGTCGTACCGAGCGAGGTGCGTCAGGAAACCGCAGGGGCAGGCCGATCGGTGGGCCTGACCCGCGGGGGTGGCGGCAGGGTTGCGTTGGGTCCGTTGGTAGTCGGGTGAACCGACGGGGAGGTGGGAAGCGTTTTTTGAAATGCAGCGGTCGAGGGGGGAAGGTCTGGGCGAGGGTTGGTCACTCGGATCGGCCGAGAAATGCGTAAAAATGTACATCAGGACACGGTGGGTTGACCGTGAGTGAAAATAGGGAGTCGCTATTCTCGGCGATCCCATTTTCTGTGTCTCCCCTCTCCCCGCGCGGTTACCCACCGTGTCCTATTTTCTGATCGCCGCTGACGATTTTTCTTGCTTTCGCTCAGAACTGCTCAGGCGATTGGAGGTTATCCTTAAAGGTGTGTCGAAGCGGGCGTATCGACCGGATTCGGGCCGCGGTGATGTGCGGGGATGGGTCGCCGGGCGGGGGCTCAGTCGAGCATGATTGCCTGTCGTGCGGGGATCCGGTCGGCCACCGAGCAGGTCACGAGCATACTGTGGTACCTGAAGCAGGTCGGTTTGAGTGGTCTGGAGGGGGTGTCGGCGGCTGTTGTCGAGTCCGATCGTGGCGACGCCCAACATCCCGGCGGTCGTCCGGGGGTGGCCCGAGGCGGCTTGCAAGCATTGTCCCGAGTGAACGGGTTGCCGGTGGAAGATGCCCGCGGCCTGCGTTATCCGATTTGAAATTGAGTTATGAAGTCGAAATCGTTAGCTGTCCCTCCGCGTGAGGATGATCCTGCCGTCGAAGCCGTTAAGGTGCGAACGAAGGAGCCGTCGATCGTCGAATCCGGCTCGATTCAGGGGCCCGGTTTGGTTCAGGCGACTGAGCGAGCGGGGGACGAGTCTGGAGGGGATTTGAGCACCCCTCGGGGCTGGTTATTCAACATCGTGTTGCCCCTTTTGATTTTGCTGGGTGGTTTCGCGATCTTCAAGATGTTGGGAGCGGTCGAGCCGAAGGCGCGACCGGCGGACGACCAGACGTTGGCGGGGCGGCTGCGGCGGTTGTCGGCGGTCGAGGTGACCCCGGTGCGTTCGTTGCAAGAGATCGGCAAGCCGTTGGAGTTGGTCGTCGACGGGGTGGTTGTTCCTCACCAAGAGGTGCAGATCGCGGCGGAGGTTTCGGGGCGGGTGATCGAGAAGTCGCCCCTTTGCCAGGCGGGTAATTTCGTTCAGAAGGGTCAATTGCTCGTTAAGATCGACCCGACCGATTATCAGCAAGAGGTCGAACGGTTGACGCAGGCCCGGGAGCAGGATTATCAGGCGATCAAGGAGGTCGATCAGGAGGTCGCGAATTCGAAATTGTCGCTCGAGATCGCCAAGAAGGATGTGGAGCTGGCCCAGCGGGAGGTCGATCGGTTGCGAGCCCTTCCGGCGGGATTCGTCAGCGAAGGTGAAATCGACCAGGCGGAGAAGGCGCAGTTGGTTTCGAACCAAAACCGCGTGACGATCGAGAACCAATTGAGCCTGTTGGCGACGCGGAGGGGGAGGTTGGAGGCTTCGGAGCGGCTGGCGGCGACGCAGTTGGAATCGTCGAAGATCAATCTTCAGCGGTGTGAAATCGTCAGCCCTGCGGACGGGATGATCGTCAAAGAAGAGGCAGAGCTGAATTCGTTCCTCGTGCGTGGAGCGCCGATCGTGATGTTGGAAGATATCCGCAAGGCCGACGTGTCGATCAACTTGAGGATGGATCAGCTCTTTTGGGTTTTGGACCAAGGGGAGAACCGTTTGGTCCCGCACGATAACGAGGCGGCGGCGATCGAAGCGATCCGTCGTGAAGGTTATTCGTTGCCCAAGACGCCGGCGGTGGTCGAATACGAGATCGCGGGGCTAGCCGGCAGGACTTATCGTTGGAACGGGAACTTGATTCGGTACGACGGGATCGGCTTGGACAGCCGGAGCCGGACGGTGCCGGTGAAGGTCGAAGTCGAGGATCCCGATCATGTGATCACCGATGACGGGTCGACCAAGTTGACCGCGGGGCCGTCGGCGCTGGTACGCGGGATGTTCGTGAGGGTGCGGTTGCGGATCACCCCGAAATCGCCGCTGGTCGTGATCCCGGCGACGGCGATGCGTCCTGGCAACCGGGTCTGGCAATTTATCGAAGACCCGAAGGTCCTAGACGTTGTGGCGGACGATCCCAAAGAGGGAGTGAAAGCGGACGCGACGCAAGCGAATACCGCGAGCGTTGTTGCGGCGGGCGTTGATCCGGCGGCTGTGGCGGATGTGGTCGAGTCGGAAGTGCCGCTGAACCCGGACGAGTGGGCCGCGGGTCGGGTCGTGGTGCTGGAAAACTTGGCGCCGATCGACGTGTTGCGATTGGGGGAGGATGTGGAGGAAGGTGGCGAGGGTTCGGGGATCGTCGGGCGTGACGGTAGGCGTTATTGGGTTTGCGCGGTGAACGACAACGCCTTGCCCGGGGGGAGTTGGTTGGTATCGACGCCGCTGGGTGATTTCGGTTCGGGGCCGGGGTCGCGAGAGATGTCGGTCCGTGTCATGAAGTCGGGGATGAAGCCATGAAAGAAGGGATCCGTTGGGCGATCGGCAATGCGCCGGGGATGAACGTCATCCTGATCGCGGCGATGTTCTTGGGGGGATTGGCCCTCTACAACATGCGGCGCGAGACGTTCCCTTCGTTCGAGTTGGAGGTGGTCAACGTCAGCGTCCTTTATCCGGGGGCGACGCCGGAGGATGTCGAAGAGGGGATCTGTCAAAAGATCGAGGAGGCGGTCCGTGCGATCGACGGGATCAAGCAGGTGACGTCGATCGCCCAGGAGGGTGCCGGGTATGTCTTGTTGGAATTGCGGAGCGACGTTCGCGACGTGCAGAAGGTATTGGCGGAGATCGATCGCGAGGTCGCGAGAATCTCGACCTTCCCCGAACGTGCCGAAGACCCCCAGGTCCAGCAGGTGACGTTCCGATCGCCGGCGATCCGTGTCGGAGTGATCGGGCCGGCGCAGGTCCCGGACGACATCGAAGCGGAGCTGCAGCTGCGTGATGTTGTCGAGAAAATTCGTGACGATTTGTTGCAATTGCCATCGGTATCGACGGCCAGTTTTATGGGGGAACGCCCCTACCAGATCGACGTCGAGATCCCAGAGGCGACGCTGCGCAGTTACGGATTGACGCTCGATCAAGTCGCGTCGATCATCCGGTCGCGGAACGTCGAGGTCCCCGGCGGCAACTTGCGGTCCGAAGGGCAGGACGTGTTGTTGCGGGCGAAGAACAAAGGTCGGGTCGGGGAGGAGATCGCGCGGATCCCGGTCATCACGCAGCCGGGCGGGGCGGTTTTGACGCTGGCCGACATCGGCAAGGTGCGGGACGAGTTCGAAGACCGGGCGATGGTCAGCGAGATCAACGGTCAGCCGGCGATGGTGATCAACATCGAGCGGACGAAGACCGAGGACCTGTTGGCGATGGTCAATTCGGTCAAGGATTATGTCGCGACGAAGAAGCTTCCGGAGGGGTATCGGATCGCGCTGTGGAACGACACCAGCACCGACGTCCGCGCGCGGCTGGATCTGCTTTTGATGAACGGTTTTCAAGGATTGATCCTCGTCTTTTTGACGTTGACGCTGTTCTTGGAGATACGGCTTGCCTTTTGGGTCGCGATGGGAATACCTGTATCGATCCTTGGGGCCGGGATCGTTTTGTTATGGGGTGGCCAGACATTGAACATGCTCAGCATGTTTTCGTTTTTGATGGCGCTGGGGATTGTCGTCGACGATGCGATCGTGGTGGGGGAGAACATCTACGCGCACCGTCAAATGGGGAAGAACTTTTATCAGGCGGCGGTTGACGGGACGATCGAGGTTTATCCCAGCGTCTTTGCCTCGGTCGCGACGACACTGATCGCCTTCGCACCGATGTTTTTTGTGTCGGGGGTGATGGGTAAATTCATGGCGGTGATCCCGTTCGCGGTGATCGCGACGTTAACGATTTCGCTGATGGAAGCGACCTTTTCGCTCCCGTGTCACCTCGCCCACCCGCACAACGGCTTCTTTAAAGTTTTGGGTTTCATCGCCTACCCGCTGCGACCGTTCGGATATTTGTTGGAGCTGACCAATCGCTGGGCGACGTCCGGCTTGGAGCGTTTTTTAACTTCGGTCTATGTGCCTGCGGTGAGGTTCGGGCTACGGCATCCGATGGTACCGGTTGCGGTCGCCTTGATGATGATGATCGTCACGGTGGGGATGATTCGCGGCGGGGTGGTGCCGACGGTCCTGTTCCCGAAGACCGACAACAATTTGTTGCAAGCGACGATTTCGTTCCCCGACGGCACCGCTTCGTACGTCACCGAAGCGGCGACGCGAAAGATGGAAGAATCGATCCGGGCGATCAGCCGTGAGTTTGCTGAGGAGAAGAGCAAGTTGACCGGGATCCCGGTCGAAGAGGTCTATCCGAACGAGGATAGCGGCGTGATCGGGCCGGTGAAGTTGACGTATCGCGAAGTCGGTAACATCGCCGCGACGGATGGGGTGGGTGCGGGTTCGCGTCCGACGGGCGGGCATGTCGGCCAGGTCTTTGTCGAGCTGTTTGACACCGATATCCGCGACATTCACAGCGACCGGTTGATCGAGAGGTGGCGGGAACGCGTCGGTGAGATCCCGGGGATCGAGCGGATCACGTTCGGGACGATCGGCGTTGGCCCGGGCGGGAAGGCGATCGAATTCAAGCTGTTGGCGACGAGCGAAGGGGCGGCCCAACTCGATGAGGTGACGAAGCAGGTCAAGGCGAAGTTATCGCAGTATTCGGGCGTTTACGACATCGCCGATGACAATTCGCCCGGCAAGTGGGAATTCCAATTCGCGGTCCGCGACAGCGCGGTGTCGACCGGGGTGACCGAGACCGACCTTGGCGAGACGGTCCGCAGCGCCTATTTCGGTGCCGAAGCGATGCGATTGCAGCGTGGGCGGCACGAGGTGAAGTTGATGGTCCGCTACCCGGAAGAGGAGCGGACGAGCCTCGTCAATTTCCGTGAGATCCGGGTGCGGGACGGGTTGGGAGCGGAGCGACCGATCGGAGAGATCGCGCAGGTCAACCTGAGCCGAGGCTTTTCGGAGATCAATCGGCTCGATCAGCGGCGGAGCGTCACGGTGACGGCCGACGTTGACGAGGTGATGGCCAACTCGGCGCTGATCACGTCCGACTTGCAGAACAATTACATCCCCAAGCTGCTCGCAGGTTTCCCTGGGGTGTCGGTTAAATGGCAGGGGCAGAGGGAGCAGACGCAGGAATCGGTCGGCAGCTTGACGATCGGGCTGATCGTTGCGGTGCTGGGGATGTTTATTTTGTTGGTGTTGCAATTCAAGAGCTATGTGCAGCCGCTGTTGATCCTGTTCGTGATCCCCTTCGGGATGATCGGCGCGGTGTGGGGGCATGCGGTGTTGGGATTGCCGCTGACCCTGTTCAGCATGTTCGGGATGGTGGCACTTGCTGGGGTGGTGGTGAATGATTCGATCGTGTTGATCGACTTCATCAACACCAACATGCGGACGGGGTCGGACCCGATCGAATCGCTCGTCGAAGCCGGTTTGAGGCGTTTCCGTCCGATCTTGTTGACCAGTTTGACGACGATCGCCGGGCTGTTGCCGTTGGTCTTGGAGAAATCGTTTCAGGCACAATTGTTGATCCCGATGGCGGCGAGCTTGGCCTTCGGGTTGATGTGTTCGACGGTGGTCGTGTTGATGATGATCCCGGTCTTTTACTTGCTCTACATCCGGTTGATGGAGAAGTTGGGGCTGCATGCCCACACGGCCGCGGATGACATGCATTGAGGCCGAAATAAAAGTGATTCAAAGCCAAAGGGCTTCGAACGTGATGCACGCTCGAAGCCCTTTGGCATTCATTAAACGATTCTGGTGATTCGATTCAGGCCATCAATCGGTCATTGGCCGTGGGCTTCGCGGGGCGGGTGGGCGTAGAGATCGAGGAGTTGCAAGCGGGTCGCGACGAGCCGATCGGCGAGCGATTGTGCGAGGTGTCGCATCAGGTGATAACCGACCACCGGGTCGCGCTGACAGAGGGCGTGGACTTCGGCGGCCGGAAAGGCAACGACTTCGGTTTCATCGTCGGAGGCGACGGCGGAGGTCGTCATTTGTTCGTGCCCCAAGACGGCGGACCAGCCGACGATATCGCCGGGGCCGAGCGTGAGGATCGGGACTTTGCCGCGGCCGGGGACGAGCATTTCGAGGGTCACGCGGCCGCGGAGGACGAGCAGCCAAAAGTCGGAGGGGACATTCGCGCGGAAGAGGATTTCGCCTGCTGCGGGCCCGCGCCAACGGCCGAGCGTCAGCAGGAGTTGGATGATATCTTGCGGTAATGCCGTGGCATGGGCCAACAGGTCCGAAGCCGCTCGGAAACGTCCTTCGGGCCAATCCGGGTCAGCGGGGATCGACGGATGCACCGTCGATCCCGAGTGTGCCGGGTGCGGGCCGCGATGTCGCTGTTCCCCGTGGTTCATCGTCGGTGACGTCTGGGTTAGGGGCTAGTCGCGGCGGGTGCCGGGGCACGACGGGTGCCGAGGAAGGCGATCAGGTCACGCATTTGGGCGGGGGAGATCTCTTTGTTGAGTTCTTCCGGCATCAGCGATTTGGGGGAGGTTTGCAATTCGTCGATATCGGCCCGGGCGATGGGGAAGGCTTTGCCTTGGCTATCGACCAGGGTGATCGTCGATTCGTTTTCGTCGGTAATGATCCCTGCGAGGACTTGGCCCGACTCGGTCACGATGTTGACGCGAGAGTATTTCGGGTTGACCTCGCGGTTGGGGTCGAGGATGGAGAGGAGGATCTGTTCTTTGGGTTGATCGGAGACGGTCACCAGATCGGGTCCGACCCTTTCCATGCCCGGTTGCGGGGCGTGGCAGGTACCGCAGACGCGTTTGAAGACGGCTTCGCCATCGGCCGTGTTGGCCGGTTGGTTGACGACTTCGGCATAGGTCTTGTAGAGGTCACCCGGGGGTGGCGATTTGACGGCCGCCATCAATTTTTCGATCGTCTTTTTCACCGCGTCGGAGGGGGATTCGGCGAGGCGTCGTTTCAGTTCGATCGAGAGTGATTCGGCGGGGAGGGTTCCCGAATCGATCGCTTTGGCGATCGCCGATTGCCCTTCGACGCGAGCGGCGAGGGCGTTGAGGGCGACATCGGCGGTCGCGGGGGTGACGGCCGGGAGGGCGGCGAGGACGATTTCGGCGGCGGCGGGGTCGTTCCCCAACAGCGACGCGATGGCCGCTTGTTGGACGGCACCGGGGTAGGCCGGCGAGAAAAGGGTCTTGAGGAGGGAACGAGCCTGATCGGGAGAGGCCCAGCCGACCAGACGCATGCGGTTGGCCGCGGAGGCGAGGGAGGGGTCTTTGGCGTTGGCTTGGTCGATCAAGCTTGGGGCGATCTTTTCGCGAACCCAATCGGCCAAGGGCTTGGCGGCGCCATCGGGTCGGACGGCGCCCAGTTCGGCGATCACTGCCGGGAGGAGGGCGGCGCCGGTCGAGCCGGGTTGGTCGGACGATTGGAGGATTTCGACGAGGCTTTGGATCGCCGCCCCGTTGTCGCTGCTGAGGATTTGGCAAGCGATCGCGCGGTGCCATTGGTTGCGAGTTGCCGGCGGCCAATTGGCG
>JBEIRZ010000617.1:0-1923 GCA_040375695.1 Planctomycetaceae bacterium | reverse complement strand
CGCCGATTGGGATAAATTTCTGAAAGGTGCTTTCGAGCAGAATCGCCCTTGGAACGAGATCGCTCGCGACATTTTGAAACCGGTAAAGGATGACGAGTCTCGGCGTGGGGCGGCCTATTTTCACACGCGACGATTGGAGAAGGTCGGTGAGAACCCGACCGATTATCCGGGGCTGACGCGGGACGTAGGGAGGCTATTTTTGGGGGTCGATTTGCAGTGCGCCGAATGCCACGACCACCTCTTTATCGATGACTACAAACAGCGTGAATTCCAAGGGCTCTTCGCCGTCTATTCGAACCTGTCGATCGGCAAAGAGAGTTTTCCGGCGATCGATGAGAAGATCCTGAAAGAGCCGTTGCGATTCGTTTCGGTCTTCGAATCGGAACCGAAGCTGACCGGGCCTCGCGTCCCGTTCGGCACGGAATTCCCGATCCCGGAGGCACCGCCAACCGGCACGGCTGACAAGGATAAAGACAAGGCGAAGGACCAGGCAGCGGCGACAGGGCCCAGCCCAATGCGACAATTGGCTGACGCGATCGTCGCCAACGACCAAAGACTGTTTCAACAAAACATTGCCAACCGCGTTTGGTTCTTGCTGATGGGTCGTGGCTTGGTCGAACCGCTCGATCAATTCCATTCCGCCAATCCGGCTTCCAACCCGGAGCTGCTCGAACTGTTGTCTCAGGAATTCGCCGCCCACGGCTTTGACCTGAAGTGGCTGATTCGCGAGATCGTCTTATCCAAGACATGGCAACGGAGCAGCCTCGGGCCCGTCGGTGTCGAAGGTCAAGTTACTGGCGATGGTGACGCGAGCGATGGTGATTCGAAAGGGAAGGGGCTTTGGCAGCAAGCTCGCCAACGGAACCTATCCGCACACCAAATGTTCCTCAGCACGCTTCAGGCGACCGGAAACATGGATCGACTGCGAGGCCCATCGCCCGATGCCCCTGCGGAAGCTTATACGAAACTGAAGGTAAAATTCGTGGCCACGATGGCGACCGAGCCCAAGGAACCGATGCTCGGTTACGTCCCATCGGTGAAGGAGGCGGCGTTCCTGTCGAACGATGGCGACCTGCTCGATCTGTTAAAACCTCATCCGGGGAATTTGATGGAAAAGCTTGTCGCCGCCCCCGATGCCGAAGTCGCGGACGCGATGTACCTGCACCTTTTCGTACGACTCCCTGACAACGAAGAACGCGAATTCATAACCACGACGCTCGCCCAAGCTAAGCCCGATCGGCAGGTGATCTTGCGCGATCTCGTTTGGGCGATGTTGAGCTCGACCGAATTCCGATTGAACCACTGAGCATCCTGGATCGGTGGCCGCCGAGCGAGTGGCACGTCAGCGATCCCCCACCCCGTGATGTGATTGATGGACCCAAACAAGAACAGTCGACTATGCCGACCGGGCGAACATCTTTTTTCGCGACGAACCCTGTTGGGAGCGGCGGCATCGGCGATCGGGACCGGAGGGGCCATCGGTGCGGGCGGCTTGGGCGGGCTGTTGAGGCCGGCCGTTGCCGAAGAGTTGAAGGCGAAGGAGAAGCAGGTCTTATTCGTTTGGCTCGACGGGGGGATCAGCCAACTGGAGAGTTGGGACCCAAAGCCGAATACCCAGTGCGGCGGCCCTTATCGAGCGATCCCGACATCGGTGCCGGGGATCCACGTCAGCGAATTGGTGCCGCACACCGCCAAACAGATGCACCACTTGGCGGTACTGAGAAGCCTGCACACGCAAGACAACAGCCACTCGGCGGGGGTCGGCAGGATCAATCGTGGCGACCCTAAAAACCGCGGCGTCGTCTACCCTTACCTCGGGTCGGCCGTCGCGAAACTGCTCGGCCCGACCTCGTCCGGCATGCCACCGTATTGCTGGGTCAAACCGCTCAGCGGCGGGTTCAAGACCGAAGACGCAGGGTTCTT
>JBEIRZ010000384.1:0-4269 GCA_040375695.1 Planctomycetaceae bacterium | reverse complement strand
TGGCTCAAACTGCTGTACGCCAACAACAGCCGCAAATCGGTCTGGGCCAAGGCCGCCAACGCCCCATAAACGATCGCGATCGCTCCCAGCGTCCCCAAGACCGCCGGGCCGTATTCGCGACATGCCAACGGCAACATCGGTAACAGCAACCGGAAAAAATCGAATAACCCAAGCTTCACCACCACCGCGGCCAACAGCGCCGTCGTCGTGGGGTGCGCCGCTCGGTACGTTTCAGGGAGCCAAGTGTGCAGCGGCAACAGCGCCATCTTAATCCCCAGCCCAAACACCAACAGGGCAAAGATCCAGGTTTGCCCCGCCAACGTCTCCGTCGGCAACGCGACCAATGCCCGCCGCGACAATTCCTCCATCAACACCGTCGGGCCGCCCTGACCAGAATACTTGATCACCAAGCCGATCAAACCGACCAGCATCGGCATCCCGCCAGCGAGCGTGTAAAGCACAAACCGCTTCGCCACCCGGCCGGCGTCCTCGCCGCCCCAGCCGGAGATCAGGAACAACAGCGGGATCAATGTCAGCTCGAACCCGATGTAAAACAGCACCAAGTCCATCGACAGAAAAACGGTCAACAAACCCGCTTCGGCAAGCAAAATCCATCCCGCGTACTGGCCAAACCGCTGCCGGACACTCCCTTCGGCCATCCACATAACGAGCATGACTACAATTGTAGTCAACAGCGCCATCGCCGCGCCGATCCCTTCAACGCCCAGTGCCAATTGCATCCGGCCCGCACCCGGAAGGTCAACCGCTAACCACGACGGCATGTACCGCAATTCGGCCAACACCGGCCAAGTCACCGGATCCGCCAACGCGCCCTGCTGGTTGTACGTGGCGAGCTGCGTGACGACGTCGTAAGTCATCATCAGCCCCAGCGCCAGCGTCATCGCGGCGATCGCAAACGCCACGAAACGCGACTGCTTGTGATCGCCTTGTGGGGCGATCCAGCAGAGCAAAAAGATCCCTCCGAGTAACGGAAGGAGGATCATCATCGGCAGCAAACCGCTCATGCTTGGTGTCTTCTAACCGCGGAAAAAAGTAAGTGCGATCGCCGCCAGGAGCCCCACGACCATCCCCAGCGCGTACTTCGGTACCAAACCCTGTTGCCACCGCCGGGCCTGCGTCCCAACCGCGGCCGGCAACGACGATACGAACTTCGCCGCCCCGTCGATCACGTACTGATCAAACAACGACAACGACCGGCCGACGATCTGCGTCGGTCGTACCAACAATTGATCAAAAATTTCGTCCAGGAAAAACCGGTTCGCCCCCAACCAAGCGAACCCGCCCGTCGGCTCGGCCGCCTTATCCCCGGCAACCGTCCGTGCGGCCCAACCCTTACCGACCCAGATCCCAAGCGCCGCCAAAACGACCGATACGACCGCCAACCATAGGTGCGAATGGTGCCCCTCTTTCGGCATGGCCAACGTCGAGATCGGCAACATCAACCGCTCGAGCCCCCCGCTGAAGTGCAAGACCAACCCCGACAAAACACTCCCGACCGCCAACACCCACAGCGGTGCCAACATCGTCGCCGGCGCCTCGTGCGCATGATCCCCCGCTTCCGCGGGCACCCGCGTCGCCCCGTGGAACGTCCGGAAATAAGCCTTGAACGTGTAGATCGCTGTCAACAGCGCTGAGACCAAACCGATCGCTAACCAAATCGTGAACAGGCCGCCGTAACGCGGGTCCGAAAGCTGGCCCGCGAGCAAACCCAAAATCCCTTCCTTGCTCCAAAAGCCCGCCAGCGGCGGGATCCCAACGAGCGCGAGCGCCCCGATCAAAAAGAGGACGTGCGTCGAAGGGAGTACCGATTTCAAACCGCCAAACCGCCGCATGTCGATCACATCCCCCATCGCGTGCATCACGTTCCCCGATGCGAGGAACAGGAGCGCCTTGAAAAAGGCATGCGTGACGAGGTGGAACATCGCGGCAACCACCGCCGTCGACAACATCGAATCGCCGAGCCCCGCGCCGAAGGCCAAAAAGAGATACCCCAATTGGCTGACCGTCGAATAGGCAAGGACCCGCTTCAGGTCATCTTGGAACAACGCGATCAACCCGGCCAAAAGGGCCGTGATCGCTCCCAACCATCCCGCGGCGACAAGCACTGATGGGGTGAATTGCAACAACGGCGACATCCGCGCGAGCAAATAGACCCCCGCCGTCACCATCGTCGCGGCGTGAATCAAAGCGCTCACCGGCGTCGGCCCTTCCATCGCGTCCGGCAACCAGACGTGGAACGGGAACTGCGCCGACTTGCCGATCGCTCCGATCAACAACAACACCCCGACCCAACCCAGCAAGGTCGGGTGCTCTTCATGCAATACCGGCGCGGCCTGGAAGATCGTCCCAAAATCGAGCCGGTTGAGCCCCGACGCGACATCGATACCGGTCAATCCCACGCCGTGCCAGAGGAGCAATATCCCAAGCAAAAAGCCACAGTCTGCCAGCCGGTTGACCAAAAACGCCTTTTGAGCCGCCTTCGCTGCCGAAGGCTTCTGGTACCAAAACCCGATCAACAAATAACTGCAAAGCCCGACACCTTCCCAGAAGGCATAAAGCACCAACAGGTTGCTGGCCAGCACCAACATCGCCATCGAAAAGACGAAGCCGCAGATCACCGCGAAGAAACGGATGTATCCGGGATCCCCTTTCATATAGTCGCGCGAATAGATCGCGACGAGCAACGAGATGAACGTCACGACGTTGATCTGTGCCAAGCTGATCCCGTCCAGTCGCAATGCCACCGGGATCCGCATCGCCCCAACCCGCAGCCAGTCATAGCCCTGCGCGATGAAGCCATCCGCACCCGGTTCCAGCCGCAACAGGCACGCCAACGCAGCGATCGCCGCGACGCCTAATCCGATGATCGCAGCGCCTGATGCCAACGAATCGTCCATCCGCCTCGCCCGCATCACGATGCAGACCAAGCACCCGATCAGCGGCGCCAGCGGTATCAACCATACGATGTTCGACATGTCTAACTCTTTACCTTCACCACGCTAGGCCTTCTGGGCCATCTGCCCGCTGTTGTATTTCGACACGACCTGCTTCTTCAGCGGGTCAACCCCCGCCGGGGTCAAGCTCGGATAGAGCTCCGAGGGGCTCTTATCACGAATCAAAGGTTCCGCTTCGAAACCCTCGGCCGTCTCACGCAATTCGCTCCATGCCCCGACATCCAGCGTCGACTTGCGACGATGCAATGCCACCACGAGCGCCAGCGCCATCGCCGCCTCGCACGACGCGACGGTCAAGATCAAGATCGCGAAGATCTCCCCCTGCACGTTCCCGTGATGGCTCCCAAAGGCGATAAAATTCGTCGCCACCCCGGCCAACATCAGCTCGACCGAAAGGAACATTAAAATCATGTTCTTCCGCGACAGAAAGCCGATCAGGCCAAGCGAAAAGAGCGTGGCCGCGACCAACAGGGTATGGTTTGTCAGTGGTGTCATCGGAAGGTCGGTCTCCACGTGCAGTCTGTCATTGGCCGATGTCTAAAAAATCCCGGCTTCATGATCGCGCGATCGGGTGGGTGTCGGAATCGGCATCGTACGCCTCTTCCGAATCATGGTCGTCATCTTGTGCGATCAAGATCGCCGCGACCGTGGCGATCAGCAACAACGCCCCGGCCAATTCGACGGTCCACAGGTAATCGGTGAACATCGCCTTCCCCAGGCTGGCCACCGTCGACGACGGCTTCGACGCCGCCGCGGACGCAGGGATCTGACGGATCGCAAGCAACATCAGCATCAACAACAAGGCACCCGCCGTGGCACTGGCCCAAGGCGAGTTCAATTTCAAATCGGCCTGCTGCAGCGTGTTGCTCTGGGCGAACATCAACACGAACAAGAAAACGATAATGATCGCCCCGGCATAGACGATCATCGTCGCTGCCGCCACGAACGGCGCCCCGTTCAGGACGTAAATCCCGCAGGTGATGAAAACGATCGCGGCGAAGCTGAGCGCCCCATAAACCGGTTGCCGAAAGCTGAGGAAAAAGATCCCGACATAGACCGCCAACCAGTTGCACATCAACAGCAACGCCATCGGCAAATCGAGCTTCAGCCCGATCGAGCAAATCGCCATCCCCGCAGCGGCCGCCAACACACCCAGCGTGAACTCGCCTCGCGGCAACTTTTCCTCACCCAGCGCGTGCCGGATCAACACCAAGGCGACAAACCCCAGCACGATCGACAGCACGACCCAAGGGTTGAACCCCAGCGAAACCCCTTGTCCCAAAAACCAACTTGG
>JBEIRZ010000456.1:0-3450 GCA_040375695.1 Planctomycetaceae bacterium | reverse complement strand
TCTAAAAAACATGGAGTGTTTATGTTAGTTTTAAGCAGGAAAAAGGATGAGTCGGTTCGCATCGGAAGCGACATCGTTATCACGATCTTGGAAATACGCGGGGACAAAGTACGTCTTGGCTTCTCCGCACCCGAAAACGTTTCGATTCATCGTCGCTCCAGGGGTGGTAGGGGGTTCGGCCGAAAACGGGTCAGCGACCCGCCGCGGGCGGCACCGTCGGGGCCCGGTTGACGCCGAACCCTCGGCAGTGAGGCCCTCTGGCCGGCCGGCTTTTTAAGGCAACGCGTATGCAAATGCAAATGTTATGCAAAAAAAATCGGCCCGAAGCGGATTTTGAGAAAGTTTTTCATGCGTCCGTTGACGCGTAATCGCAAATGGATAATATTTGCAACCGTTGTGCAATTGAGATGCGATTGCGTTTGTGAGTTTGGCACTTTTCCCGATGAGGTTTGTCATGCCCGTTCGGTTTTCGCCCGAGTGGCTGTCACGCAGGTCGTCCCCGAGCACCCATTGCCATGGGGCTTCTACGAGTACCTTACGTGGCAGTGCGTTCGTTGCGTTCTTCGCCCTGGCCTTGGCCGCGGCCCCGCCCGTCGCTACCGCCCAAGACGTCACCCCCGATGCGGCCAAGCAGGCAGTCAAGACCCGCGTCATCACCCGGGTCTTCATTCAGTCGACCGGCGACGCCTCGCTCCGCTATGCCGACCTGTTGGCGACCGAACCGCCGACGCTCACGCCGCCCGAGCGGGTCGAAGGTTTCCCGGAGCTCGACCCCGCCCGTCAGTCATTGGTTCAGATGGCCACCGCTTCCGGCAAGCTGATGGTCGGCGTCCGTGATGACGAGGACGGCGAGTACCAGAGCGGCTGGGTCCTGATCGATTGCGGTGTCGACGAAGAAGAGCATGGCGACCACTCGCACTGGTATTACAACCGCAAGCCTTCGGTCCTGGCCAAGCGGCTCGATGACCAACAGGGGAACCCCGCCCACCTTTACTGCTATGACGGCGTCTTCTATCTGGCGAATGACCGCAGCGGCGGCTTCACCCGGCTCGACCCGGCCGCCATCCCCGCCGCGGCCAGCGAAGAGCAGATCCGGGCCATGGCCGCGTTTTTCCCCGGTGGCGGCGGTCACATCACGTTGGCGGCCGCCGGCAAGGTCGTGTACGCGACCCGCATGGGCCGTGATGACGAGGGGCGTAAGATCGACGTCACGCCGATCTCCGCTTCCGGGCCCGCCGCGATCGCTTACTCGATCTCCGCCAACAGCGCCGGGCTTCACGGCGCGACTTACGAATCGGGAAAGGTCTTCTTCGCCCCTTCCGAAGGGATCGACTGGTTGCAGGTCCCCGAGTCGCCCCAGAACGAACAGCCCCCGACGAAGCTCGGGCATCTCGACCTCGGTTCGCACAACGAGACCCCGAACCGGACCGGCTCCTTCGCGAACCATGCGGGGCACGTCCTCTTCGTTTCCGGCAAAGAGTCGGCGACGTTCCTCGGCGTGATCGACGCGCGGGGGGCAACCCCGTCGCTCGGCAAGGTCGAGCTGTCGGTCGCTGAAGGGTCGCGGGCAAGCGGCCCGAAAATCATCCGTCCTCGGGGACGGGCACCGCTGGCGGTGATCTTCCATGACCGTCCCGCAACGACCGATGCCCCCGACGTCGCGACAATCGTGAACCTCGACCGAGACCTCGACGGTCGGTTCGATGACGCCGTGATCGAGCGACAGATCGATGTCGGTGCCAGCGCCGTTCAGGGGCATGGCGGGCATCACGACCTGGCGGCCGACGCGTCGTCTCGCTTCGTCCTCGTCACCAACCCGGGTGACGCGAGTTACCAGCTCTTCGAGACCGAAAACTTCGCCTCGTTGGCCTCCGGGGAACTCGGCTTCACCCCCGGACACGCCGTCGCCGTCGGCGGCCGTGGGCCGATCCGCTAAGCCCAACCATATCGGCTCGGGCGCGGCGCACGCTTCGTGTTTCGCGTCCGGCGATCCCTCCCGTCCAGTTTCACGCCCTTCGTCAACGCCGTGCCTTGGCCGTCAACTTCAACGCCATGCCTTGGCCGTCAACGTCAAGCCGTGTTTGCCAAGGCCGGCGAAGCGGCGCGGCAACAAGCACGCCTCTATCCCGAACTCACCGTCACACCGTCACAGGAACGCACTTTCATGAAACCGTTTGATAGGAACCTGCGGCCGATCACCCGCGACCGCCGTGTCGGATTCACACTTGTCGAATTGCTGGTGGTGATCGCGATCATCGGGGTGATGGTCGGTTTGCTCCTTCCGGCCGTCCAAGCGGCCCGCGAAGCGGCGCGGCGGATGCAATGCCAGAACAACCTCAAGCAGCTCGGGCTTGCCTGCCACAATTACGAAAACGTCTTTCGGATGCTCCCTTACTACTCGCTGAGCGGCAACGGCTTTTCCCCCCAAGCCCGGTTGCTCCCTTACGTCGAGCAGGGGGTGCTGGCAGACCTGATCGATTACACCCAGCCGCTGATGTTCGGCAGCGGCCCCAACGTGAATCTCAACCCCCGCTTCGCCCCGATCGTCGGCCGGACACTGAATGTCTTCATTTGCCCATCCGAAAGTGGCGACCCGATGTTGCTCGATCGGGGGACGACTTGGGCTGGGGGAAATTACCTGTTCAACATCGGTTCGGGGACCGGCTTCAATTATTGCGATTCCGCGCCGACCAGACCGAACGGGCTCTTTTGGCGAGGTGCCGAGACACGCTTCCGCGACATCCTCGACGGCACCTCTAATACCCTCCTGATGGCCGAGGGGCTTTTCGGGGGACGCGACGCGATCTCGCCGACCGTCTTGACCGACCCGAACCGACAGATGCGTCGAGTCTCCGGCGGTGGCGGCGTCTGCACACGGACCGCCGAGGACCTGGACGCCGCAGGAACTGCCGGGTTCATCGGGACCCGCAACGGTTCCTGGATCCGTGCCACGAGCTTCCACGTGACGATCAACGGCTTCTACACCCCCAACAGCCCCAAGCCTGACTCCTCGCACCATGGCGACGTGATCAGCAGCAGCCGCAGCAACCACCCTGGTGGCGTGCAGGTCGTGATGGCCGATGGGAGCGTCCGTTTCGCGCCCGATTCGATCGACCTCGGTTTGTGGCGAGCGCTGTTCACGCGGGCGCACGGTGAAGTCGTCACCGACTTTTGATCCCGTCGCCAAAAGCCCTTTCGTTTGACCATTTACCCACACGCGAAGATCCCGTGTCACACCCTTCCGACGACTGCTCGGCGGCCCGTTCGCCTCGGTCAAAACGTTGCTATCCGCTTTCGATCGGCGCGACCCTCTTGGCCGCCGCGGCCCTCTTTCCTTTCTCCACAGCGGGGTGCGGGAAGACGGCCGAGATCGCCGGGGGGACAACCGGAACGGTTCGCATCGATGCATCGCCACTGGCCGATGTTTACGTCACCGCGTATCGCGACCCC
>JBEIRZ010000388.1:0-4194 GCA_040375695.1 Planctomycetaceae bacterium | reverse complement strand
CTGCACCGCCGCCAAGCTCTTTTCGATCCCCTCTTTCATCCGCAACGCCGCCGCCGCGCCGACACGCTGTTGCTTGACGAGCGTCTGCAGCCGAACGGTCGAGATCGATGCCAGCGCGATCTCGTAAGCCGC
The DNA here is from genome assembly GCA_040375695.1 of Planctomycetaceae bacterium. GTDB lineage: Bacteria > Planctomycetota > Planctomycetia > Pirellulales > Pirellulaceae > UBA6163. Next base: position 4,062 of record JBEIRZ010000388.1, on the reverse strand, counting down.
CAAGAGCGCGTTGATCAGCACCATCCCGAAGACGATCAACAGCTCGGCGTACCTCATCTCGACGCCCTGGCCCGCGACATCAGCGTGCCCCTGCGATTTCGCCGACGCGGTCCGAGACCGCTTGCCGCGGGTGAGGGCTCATCGCCGTCCCGGGCAACGTCGTTAGGATCACGCAGACGGTGTCGGTCGCGGGATCGGCCCAAGCGATCGTCCCGGTCGAACCGGTGTGCCCGAAGGTCTGCGGCGACGCCCGCCGGTGGCTCATCGCCTTCCCAACCCCAAACCCCAAACCGCGTGGGGTCAACCCCGGCGGGTTTTGGTTTGTGGTCATCAATCGCCACGTCGATTCTTTCATCACCTTGCCGCTGGGGTGCATCGCCTCCCACATGAATCGCCCGACGTCGTGGGCCGACGCATGACCGCCACCCCACGGGGCGCCGAGGTTTCGCCAATAGGGGCTGTTCCAATCCCAATCCTTCGCCGACGCCGCGCCGGCACCCGATTCGGGCGCGCCATGCTCGGTCTGCACCTTCATGAATTTCGACAAGTCTCGCCCCCCAAGCCCGAACGATGCCGACTTCATCTCGAGGGGCTTGAAAATAACCTTATCGACGAACTGGTCGATCGGCAACTTGCTGATCCGCCGCCCGATCTCCGAGGCCAACAGGATCGCCATGCTGCTGTAGGAATAAGCCGTCCCCGGGGGAAAGGCGAGCGGGGCCTTAACGGCTTCGGCAACGAATGTCGACAGCGGCGCATGGGCAGCACGCAGCGCCGAGTTGCTTGCCACCTGATCGGGAAGCCCCGAGACGTGGGTCATCAATTGCCATACCTTGACGTCGCGACGGTCCTGGCCGGCGAATTCCGGCAGGTAGTCGACGACGGGACGATCGAGGTCAAGATCACCCGAATCGACCAACGTCAGCACCGCGGCGACCGCCATCGTCTTGGTGATCGACGCGATCAAAAACGGGTCATCGGCCGATGTCGATTCCCCGAAAAACCACCACGCCTCTTCGTTACCTTGGCGAACGTAAACCGCCGCACCACGGATCTGGCCGCTCCGGACGACATCTTCGAGAGGGGCGATCGCGGGTTCAAAGCGTGAGCCTGGGCCCTGGCCCCTGGCGTCGGATGGGCCACTGGCGGTCGATGTCAGCATGGCGGTAGCCGAAAGGAGTTGAAGGAAGCGGCGGCGGGAAAAGTCGCTGCGGAAGCGGTCGTTAAGCGTTCGCTGCGGTGGAACGGGGAACGCACAATGAGGTATCATGGTCGAACCTGTAACCCGAGGCCAGAACCGATCGTGTCGGACGACCCCACGTCGCCAACCACGAACGCTTGCTTAGGCCCTTTGGAATGTGTGAGGGATGATGCGACTTCGAATCAGCAAAATTTGTGTGCCGACCGATTTTAGCGGACCGGCTGACCACGCCGTGCGGTACGCCGCAGGGCTGGCACATCAATTTAACGCCCAACTGCACCTGCTGCACGTCCTGGAACACGCCGGGCAATTGGCCCAACACCCCGAATTCATGAAAAGCGGCGAGGCGACCCGCGATTTCCTCGCCACGCTCGAATCGATCGCTAGCGACGCGGCGAAAAAAGAAGGCGAACTCGCAGCAGGCCCCGGAGATCCCACCGTCCGCATCGGCCATGTCGGACAATATGCCGATTTGCTCCGCGCCGCACAGCAAGGGGCCGCCGCCAAGTTCGATGCCCTCCGAGAACACTGGTGGGACGGGCTCGAAGTCTCCCGCGATATCCGCTACGGCCACCCCGTCAAAGAAATCAACCATTACGTCGAATCGAAAGCGATCGATCTGGTGGTGATCGGGTCCCAGGGGCATTCGAAGCTCGCGAGCCTGCTGCTGGGTAGCGTCACCGAAAGGGTTGTTCAAACCTGTGGTTGCCCCGTGATCGTCGTCCGCCACCCCGAACATGATTTCCACCTCGTCGATGAATGACCCCTTGCCAATGATCGCGACTTCATCCCTTGACGTCGGGCGCGTCGTTCGAGACGAAGCGTCGAGTGATTCCAACTCGTGCTCGTGCTCGTACTCGAATGCGCGCGCCGAGTACGAGTACGAAATCTGTGTCGAGTACGAGCACGAGCAGGAATGCGAATGCACGATGAGCCGTCAAACGAATGAATCGAGTGAACACTTCTTGGTGCGAGGCGGTCGGGTCGCATGAACGAATCACGAAACAACCTTCTTTCTTTCGAGCGTGATGGAATGCAACATCGCAACATGATCGGCACGGGAACTGCCAACGGATCGGCTGACAACGATGTCGCGCGGCGATGGTTCCTGTCACGCTGCGGCGTGGGGCTTGGGGCGATCGCCCTTGCGGATTTGCTGGGCGAAAAGAACGCGTCGGCCGACGACGTCTCGGAGCGAGGTTCGGCTTTAGCGAACGGACCCTCGGCCGCCCGTGATCCCCTGGCGGCACGACCGTCGCATTTTCCTGCCAAGATCAAACACGTGATCTACCTTTTCATGGCGGGGGGGCCGAGCCAATTCGAGACGTTCGACCACAAACCGACGCTCGCCAAATACGACGGGACGTTGCCCCCTGCTGAGCTGCTCGAAGGTTATCGCGCGGCATTCATCAACCCCAACAGCAAGCTCTTGGGGCCGAAGTTCAAGTTCACCAAGCACGGCAAGTCGGGGGCGGAGATCAGCGAATTATTGCCGCACATCGCCGGGGTCGCGGACGATTTGGCGATCATCCGTTCGATGCGGACCGATGCCTTCAATCACGCCCCGGGGCAACTCGAGATGAACACCGGCAGCCAACTCTTTGGCAAGCCGAGCCTCGGGGCTTGGACGCTGTACGGACTGGGCAACGAAACGCAAGAGCTCCCCGGGTTCGTCGTCTTCAGCAGCGGCACCAAGGGGCCCAGCGGCGGCAATTCGTGCTGGGGGAGCGGTTTCCTGCCGACCGTTTATCAAGGGGTCCAATTCCGCGCCGGCGGCGACCCGGTCCTTTACCTGAACAATCCCCCCGGCATCGACGGCCAAGCCCAACGCGAATCGCTCGACGCCATCAATCGGCTCAATCACCTTAGGCTTCAAACGATCGGTGACCCCGAGATCGTGACCCGGATCAATGCCTTCGAGATGGCGTTTCGCATGCAAGCGACCGCCCCCGAAGTGATGGACCTGAAGAACGAATCGCAAGAAACGCTCGACCTGTACGGCGCCAAACCGGGGGAATCGTCGTTCGCCAACAACTGCCTCTTGGCACGCCGCTTGGTCCAGCGGGGCGTCCGCTTCGTCCAGCTGTACCACGAGGCTTGGGACCAACACGGGAACCTCGTCAAGGATTTGAAGAAGAACTGCGAAGCGACCGATCGGGCGTGCGCTGCGTTGATCCAAGACCTCAAGCGGACCGGGCTGTTCGATGAGACGCTCGTGATCTGGGGTGGCGAATTCGGCCGCACGCCGATGACCCAAGGTTCAGGTGGCGACGGCCGCGACCATCACCCCAACGCCTTCTCGCTGTGGCTGGCCGGCGGCGGTGTGAAAGGGGGAGTGACCTACGGCGAAAGCGACGAGCTCGGTTTCAATGTCGCCCGCGACGGCGTCCATGTCCGCGACCTGCACGCCACACTCTTGCACCTGCTGGGGCTCGATCACACCCGCTTGACCTATCGCGTCCAAGGGCTCGATCAACGGCTGACCGGCGTCGTCGAACCGGCCCGAGTCGTCAAAGAACTGTTGGCCTGACCGTTCCCGCCCGCATCCGAATAGGACCCCAGATCGCATGCCCCCTTCGCACGTTCGGCCGATCGTTATAAATCCGTTTGCCGCTCAAGCCCGACGACGTTTTAGTCGTCCACGCCACGATGGTTTGCTCCTTCGCGCAGGCTCGGTCCTGGTGATGCTGTCGGCCCTCTTCGTGGCATCCGAATCGATCGCTCAAGACGTTCCATTACCCGCGGACGGTGGACAGGCTTCATCGAGCGAAGCGGTTTTATCGAACGAAAGTGTTGCCACTTCGAAAAGTGTCGCGGCGACGGAAGAGACAATCCCCGCGGGTTGGATAGCGAGTATCGAT
>JBEIRZ010000018.1:0-30926 GCA_040375695.1 Planctomycetaceae bacterium | reverse complement strand
GTAGGCGAGTTGTTCGCAGAACCAGCGGTTGATGTTGGTCAGCTTTGCCATCGCGTCGGCGTTGTTATCGGGTTCGTGCGACAGGGCGTGGTGCCCTTCTTCGATCCCGATCCATTTCATCTTCGCCCCGCCGACGCTGTTGGTGTATTGCAGCGTCGCGATGCGGTTGAAGTCGGCGGCGAAGGCGTTGACCATCAGGTCGATCTGCATCTTGCTGAGTTGCGGCATGTTGTCGTTATCGCGCATGACGCCGCTGGTCAGTTCGGGGACGGCGTGGCCGACATCGCCCGAGTCGGCCGGTGTCGCTTCGGCGAGTTGGCGTTCTTCGCGAAGTTCTTGTTCGAGTTGGCGGACCATCGCGGCGTGTTGATCGAGGAGGTGTCGATCTTCGGCGCTGAGGTATCGTTCGACCTTGGCGAAGTCGGCGGTCAGCGAATCGAGGACGCTGGCGACGGTCTCGCGGTCTTTGACTTGGCCGTAGAGCTTATCGAACATTTGGTAGGGGCTATCGATCGGTGTGACCGGTTGGTTGGGCCCGGAGTAGCTGAGCCGGGTCCAGGTGTCGGCCCGTTCGGGGACCATGACGCCATATTCGAGCGAGCCGAAGCGGGTGCGGGTCGCGGGGTCGGCTTGCAGTTTCTCCTTGAGCCACTGATCGAGCGAAATCCCTTTGGCCCAGCCGGCCGGGGTATGGCTTCCCCCTTGGACGTCACCGGGGAAGAGTTCGATCCCGGTCAGAAGGCAAGCGATCCCACGCATGTGGCTGTCGCCGTCGCCGCGGATCTTGTCATGGACGCCGTGCAGGGTCAGCACATGGTCGCGAAACGGTTCGAGCGGTTCGAGGCTCTTTTTAAAGCATTCCAGCTTCCCGTCTTCGTCGGGCCAGAACGTCTTGGGGACGACGCCGTTGGGGGTGAAGATCACGACGAGGCGTTTGCGAGGGGCGGTCGTCGAGGCCCAACCGAGGCTCGATAGGTTCATCAGGAACGGCAGGGTCGCGGCGGAGATGCCGGAGCGTCGCAAGAATTCACGTCGGCTGGTCTTGGCGTTCATGTCGTTATCCCTGATTCGGCTCGAAGGTGGGATGGTTGTTTGGTCGGGCGTTGGTCGGAAAGGTCGGATCGCAAAACCGATCGTCAAGTTGATCGACTGGGCAATCTTCTAGGCATTCAACTGGGCGATCGGGGATTCGGTTCAGGCCTCGGTCACCGGGACCGGCCCTTCGGCGGCGATGACGGCGATTTCGACGATCAACTCCCTCATATGATATCCGCTTTCGCGGAATCTTGTCTTGAGTTGCTCCATCCGATTTTCGCCATAAGCCCCGATCGGGTGTTTTACCATATGCAGGAAGAGGCGATTGATGAAGGCTTGCACCACATCATCGCTGGTCGCCAAGTATTTCACCAAATCGGCCGAATTGGTGAAACGGATCTCTTCGCCCCCCCGATCGATGTAAATTCCCGAAGCATCGATCGGTTTGGAGCGTTCTTCGGTCCGGACGCGGCCGACGGCATCGAACCCTTCCAAGGCGAAACCGACGCCGTTGATTTTTGCATGACAACCCTGACACGTCGCTTCGCCCGTTTGCAACGCGACCCGTTCCCGGGTCGTTAAGCCCGGGTGCAGGTCAGGGCTGAACGGGGTAAAGGCTTCCTTTGGCACGCGAATCGTTCGTCCTAGTACGTGTCTAAGGAGAAAAACGCCCCGAAAAATCGGCGAGCTTGTGTCGCCATAGGCCAGGGCGCTCATCAGGAACGGGTGGGTGATGACGCCGGCCCTGACGGCGGGGTCGGAGTTGGTGCGGAAGAAGCGGCCGGTGACGGCATCGCCGCTCGGTTTCCAGGGGTCGCCGTAAAAGGCGGCGATGCGATCGGAGGTGAATCCCCAATCGGCTTGGATCAATTGCCTGAAGTCGCTCGTTTCGCCCCAGACGACTTCTTCGAGGAAGAGGTCGAGCGACGCGCGGAGGTCGGCGACGAGGTTCGCGTCGAAGCCGGGATAGAGTTCGGAGTTTTTGGTCAGTTCGTCCCAGCGAGCCAGGTCGAGCCATTCGTGGAGGCCAGAGAGCACCTTCGCTTTGGCACGCGGGTCATCGAGCATCGCGCGGGCCCGATCGCGGATCGACGCCTCGTCGTTCAGCTTCCCTTCGCTGGCGAGTTGTTGCAGCTTTGCGGTGGGGATCGAATCCCAGAGCGTCAGTGCCAGCCTTGTGGCGCGGCGTGACGCGGGGTCGGCTTCGCCATCGATCGCGGGGTAAAGGAATCGGGGCGACTTGAGCGTTAGCAGCACGACGCGGCGGATCGCTTCGTCGTCATCCGGCGCGCCGTTGATCGCGTCGTCGATGAAGAGTTGTGCGGTGGCGTCATCGATCGGTCGGCGGAAGGCCTGGGTCACCAGATCGCGGCAGAAGGCCTTGAGGATCTCGGGTTGTGGTTTGGCGGAATCTTTCTTTTGTGCCTCCTTGAGGTAGCGGGGCCAAAGCTTGGCGACGGCGGCATCGGCGAATTCGAGCGCGCCTCGGGTCGTCGCTTCGTGCCATTCGCGGCTGATCGTCGAGCCCCGCTCGTAACCGGCGCTGCGGTCATCCGGCGGCATCGGCGTTTGGGGGGCGAAGGTGGTGGGGGTATCGATCGGGACGAGGAACCGCTGTGGGATCGGTTCTTCGACCCCTTTGGGTGGCGTCCAGAGGAGCTTCATCGAGACGTCGACATTCCCCGTCTTCCGTTCGCGTTTGATCAGGTCGACGCTGATCGGATAGAGCCTTCCGCCGACGAGGTCGACCGAAGCGGAGTGTTCGGCCATTTCGCCCGAGGAGACATGGTTGTCAAAAAACTTGGCCTCCTCATCGATGAACTTAACGATGAACGAACCTTCGCCGCGGGCGGTGATTTTGTAGCTTCCGGTCACGGGGGCCAGCAGTGCCCCTGACCAATAGACGGCGAACTTCGTCTTGTCGACACCTTCGATCGGGGCCTCTTGCCCGTAGTCGACGTCGATGTTCGGGTCGGTTCGGGTGAGCTTTTTCTTGTCGTTCTTCCACCCCGGGTTATCGAAATAATTCGCCGACAAACCCCGCTCGGGTTTCATCGTCGGCGTCCACATGAAGTGGGCGAAGAGGTCCGAGAGGCTTTGTCGGTATTGGTTGGTCGTCAGCCGTGCGAGCGCCGCGCGGGGCTTCACGAGTTTCGCTTGGGCCGCTTCCCCATAGAACGTTTCAAAGACGTAACGCGAGACGGCTTTCGCGTCGTCCCCCACGCAGCTCCCGGGCTTGTCCTCCGGCATCGTTTCGGAGATCACCTTGACCAATTCGTTGATCGACAGGTCACCCACCAATGCCGCTTCGTGGGCGCCTTTGACCCCCTGCCCCAAATCGCCGTGGCACGAGACGCATGACGCGGCGTAAATCGTTTGGCCACGGGCGATCTCGGCGGCGCGATCATCACCGCGGGCCGGTGTCGCGAACGGCACAAGTGCGAAGAGGCAAACGAATGCCGCAAGGAATGGCCTACGGGAGAGCATGTCGATCACAACGCGGGCTCAACTGGCGAAGGGTAGGAAGCCGAAGGTGGGGTGCGGCGCGTGATGGGGGCATCTCACGGCGGCCCCTCCATTATATCGGCGTTCGTAAAGCTGTGAACTTCGTCCGCCCGCGGCTTTTACGCCCTGCGACTTTGATTCACGCGGGGAATCGTACCTCAAGCAGGGGGGACCTCGTTGTCACGGCCGCCAAGTGCGATACTGCACGGCCCGCAGAATCGGATCCTTTTCGTTCATCGTCGCCACCGGAGCTTCTCATGCCCGCATCCTTAAGTTTTGGCTTCTCGTACGGTTTCGCGTCGCGGAGCCTCGTCTTTGTTTGGGTCGCGGTATTGTCTGTCGCCTTAGGGCCGATAGCGCGCGGCGAGGGGGACGAACTCGAAATATGGCCGGGCGATTTGCCTGCCGGTTCGGTCCGTTACAGCGATGAGCAGAAAGAAGCGTTTCGTGCGAAGACGACGGACGAGCGGATCGCGTTTGTCGAGCGTGCGACATTGACCCATTTTCCGGCCCCGGCGGATAAGGCCAACGGGTGTGCCGTGATCATTTGCCCCGGCGGGGGGTACAACATTTTGGCCTGGCCCAAGGAGGGGGTCGAGGTCGCCCAGTGGTTCAATTCGATCGGGGTCACCGCCTTTGTGCTCAAGTACCGCGTCCCTCGCCGGGTCCCTGACAAGATCCACTGGGAACCGATGCAGGACGTCCAGCGTTCGATCCGGGTGGTGCGGCGGGACGCGGCGAAGTGGGGGATCGATCCGGAGCGTGTCGGTGTCCTCGGCTTTTCGGCGGGGGGGCATTTGACGGTGATGGCGGGGGTCCAATACGGGACGAAGTGTTATGAGGCGATCGACGACGCCGACGCGATCAGCGCGCGACCGAACTTCATCTGCCCGATTTACTGTGCCTATTTGGGGGATGGGTATGACGACCAGAAGCGAGCCGAGCTCGGGCCGCTGGTGACGGTGACCCCTGAGACGCCGCCGACCTTCATGGCCGTCACTTGGGACGACGCGCTTCGCGGTGCGCAGTCAGCGCTGCTCTTCGCCCGCCTGCGCGAAAACGGGGTCCAAGCGGAGCTGCATGCTTACACCAAGGGTGGGCACGGTTATGGGATGCGGCCGTCGGAGAACGCCGTATCGAATTGGCCGACGCACCTTCAGGCCTGGCTCGATGCGAGCGGCTTTTTAAAGGGGAAATGAGCCGACGGGAAACGGGGATCGTCGTGAGGCTGCCCGCGTGAGGCCTTTAAGACTTCGGTGAAGCGCTGTCGATGGTATCGACGAGGTGATGGCGGAGTTCTTCGATGTCGTGGTAGCCGAGGACGACGCGTCTGACCGTCCCTTCGCCGTCGATGAAGAAAGTCGTCGGGATCGCTCGGATTTCGGAGAAGGGTGCTGGCAAGGCGTCAGCGATGCCGATGCGGTATCCCGGGTTGCTGGAGCTGACAAACTCCTTCAGGACATCGATCGATTCGGAGCTGATCCCGACCACGGCGATTTTGTCCCCGTATTCCTTTTGAAGTTCCGTGAAATGTGGGATTTCCTGCATGCAAGGGCCGCACCAGGTGGCCCAAAAGTCGAGGATCACGGCGCGGCCGCGGAGGTCCGAAAGTTTGACCGATTCCCCTGCAGTCGTCGTGAAGGTGAGGTCAGGGGCGGGGCGGCCTTGCCAACTGGAGAGGACTTCGTCCTGGGGTGAAAACCGCCGGCCGAAATTCGTGATCACGAATTGCACCAGGAAGAACCCGGCGATCACCGCCAGCACGAATTTGACGAGCGACCAGGTTTTTTCACGGCTGGCAGACATGGCGGGGGTCTCGTGCGGTTGGTGGGTGAATCGGGGACTTGGCCCGGGGCGATCAGGCGAGGATATCCTTGATGACCTGGGCCCCTTCGACGCCGGTCAGTCGGGCGTCGAGCCCTTGGAATTTGATGCTGAACGCGTCGTGTTGGATGCCGAGTTGGTGAAGCATGGTGGCATGGAGGTCATGAACGGTGCGGACGTTTTCGACGGCGGCGTAACCGAGTTCGTCTGACGCGCCGTGAACGATCCCGCCGCGGATGCCGCCACCGGCGAGCCAAACGGTCATCGCCGTGTTGTGGTGATCACGACCGCTGCCCCCTTGGGACATCGGGGTACGGCCGAACTCGCCCGCCCAGACGATCAGCGTGTCGTCGAACATGCCGAGCCGTTTGAGGTCGGTGATCAAAGCCATGCAGGCCCGATCGATCTCTTCTGCCTTGAGCGCCACTCCATCTTTGACGCCGCCGTGGTGGTCCCAGTCTTTGTGATAGAGCTGGATGAAGCGGACGCCGCGTTGTGCGAGCCGTCTGGCGAGGAGGCAATTGGCGGCGAAGGATCCATCGCCCGGTTTGCAGCCGTAGAGGGTGAGCGTTTCGGCCGTTTCGTCGCTGAGGTTCATCAGCTCGGGGATGCTCGCTTGCATCTGGAACGCCATTTCGTATTGCGCGATGCGGGTCGCGATCTCGGGGTCGGCGAGTGACGCTTCGGCCTGGCGGTTCAGCGCATTGATCGCGGCGACATCGGTCCCTTGGCCTTCGCGCGAAACGCCCGGTGGTGAGCCGAGGTAGAGGACCGGGTCCCCTTTGGAGCGGAGCTGAACCCCTTGATAACGGCTGGGGAGGAACCCGCTGCTCCATTGCCTCGCCGCGATCGGTTGGTTCTGGCCGCCGCGGCCCAGCGACGTCATCACGACGAAGCCAGGGAGGTCTTCGGCTTCGGTCCCCAGCCCGTACGTGACCCAAGAGCCCATGCTCGGACGGCCGGCGATCTGCGAGCCGGTATTCATGAACATGTGGGCGGGGTCATGGTTGATCGCTTCGGTCGTCATCGATCGGATGAAGCAGATGTCATCGATGACCGAGCCGATGTGGGGGAAGAGCGAGCAGATTTCGATCCCGTTTTTGCCGAACTTTTGGAACGGGTGTTGGGGTGCGAAGCAGACGAGTTTTTGGCCTTGGAGCTGTGCCAATTGTTGCCCCTGGGTGAGGCTTTCGGGCATCGGCTGGCCATCCAGTTCGCCCAATTTCGGTTTGGGGTCAAACGTCTCCAGTTGCGAAGGGCCGCCGGCCATCGCCAACCAGATCACCCGCTTAGCCTTTTGCGGCAGTGGCGGTTGGCCGAGGGCGCCCCGGGACGGGGCCGCGGCCGCATGGCGGCTGACGAGCGATTGCAGGGCGACGGCGCCTAGGCCTTGGGCCGATCGCCCGAGCATCGCGCGACGCGTCAGTTGTGAATAGGGTCGGATCGACATCGGGTTGCAGCGGCTTGCGAGTGGGAGGGGTCGGACGGGGCAGGTTCAACGTCCTGCGTTATAACCTGGGCGATGATGGACGCACCGTCCCTTCAGTCAGACAACTCCATATTAACCCACGGGCCATGAGGCTGCACGGCAAGTTGGTTCACGGCGACTTGCGAGTCCGCGGCAGCGTGACGACAGGTCGCGTTCGTCCCGCATGGGTTGCGGGTTATTCGGCGAATCGGCTTTGCAGCGATTGCACTTCGAGGGGGCGAGTTTTGATCGCGGCCATGGCTTGGCAAGCGGCCATGACGGCGGGGAGGGTCGTGATGCAGGGGACACCGGCTTGGACGGCGGCGGCCCGGATTTTCCCTTCGTCGGTTCGAGCCCCCTTACCGCTGGGGGTGTTGATGATCAACTGGATCTCGCCGTTCTTGAGGAAATCGAGCAGGTTCGGGTTCCCTTCGGCGATCTTCTTGACCCGTGTGACTTGGATCCCTGCTTCTTCGATCCGCGATGCGGTGCCGGAGGTTGCGAGGATGTTGAAGCCGAGGTCATGGATCTGCTTGGCGATGATCGGGACTTCGGCCTTGTGCCGCGAGGTGAGGCTGATGAAGACGTTGCCGGTAGCGGGAAGGAGCGTTCCGGCGGCGATCTGGCTCTTAGCGAATGCGAGTTCGAACGTATCGGCCACCCCCATCACTTCGCCGGTGCTTTTCATTTCCGGGCCGAGCACGATGTCGACGCCGGCGAATTTGCGGAACGGGAAGACGCTTTCTTTGACCGAAACGTGGTGCGGCTTGGGCTCGTCGAAAATCCCGAGTTCGTCGAGCGTCAATCCGGTCATTACCTTAGTCGCCAGTTTGGCCACGGGGACGCCGGTCGCCTTGGCGACGAACGGCACGGTGCGGCTGGCGCGTGGGTTGACTTCGAGGACATAGAGTGTCGGGACGCCCTCTTCGTCTTTGACCGCGAACTGGATGTTCATCAGCCCGATGACACGGAGCCGTGCGGCGAGAATCGCGGTGGCGCGGCGGATTTCGTCGAGGGTTTCGGGCGAGAGCGAGTAGGAGGGGATCGCACACGCGGAATCGCCGGAATGGACGCCAGCCTCTTCGATGTGTTCCATGATCCCCATAACGACACACCGCTTGCCATCGCACAACGCGTCGACATCGACCTCGGTGGCGTCTTCGAGGAACCGATCGATCAGGACGGGTTGTCCGTCGGCGGCGATGAAGGCTTCGGCGACGTAGCGATCGAATTGGCTTTGGTCGTAGCAGATCTCCATCGCGCGGCCACCGAGCACGAAGCTGGGGCGGACGAGCGACGGGAAGCCGATCCGTTTGACTTCGGCGCGGGCTTCGGGCATGTTGCGGGCGATTCCGCTGGGGGGCTGTTTGAGGCCCAATTCGTTGATCAGTTTTTGGAACTGTTCGCGGTCCTCGGCCGCCTCGATCGTCTCGACGCTCGTGCCGATGATCGGCACACCGGCGTCTTGCAACCCTCTGGCGAGGTTCAGCGGCGTTTGGCCGCCGAACTGCACGATCACGCCATGCGGCCGGACGGCGTCGCAGACGTTGAGGACGTCTTCGATCGTCAGCGGCTCGAAGAAGAGCATGTCGCTGGTGTCGTAATCGGTGCTGACCGTTTCCGGGTTGCTGTTGATCATCACGCTTTGGTAGCCGAGCTCGCGGAGGGCGAAGCTGGCGTGGCAGCAGCAATAATCGAATTCGATCCCTTGCCCGATCCGGTTGGGGCCACCCCCGAGGATGACCACGCGTTTGTGGTCACCGGCCGGCGGGAGTTCGTCTTCGCTCTCGTAGGTGCTGTAATAATACGGCGTTTGGGCCTCGAACTCGGCCGCGCACGTATCGACGCTCTTGTAGACCGGCTTGATCCCAAGCGCGAGTCGTCGCTGGCGGACCTCGGTTTCGCTGGTTGATGTCAAGAAGCTGATTTGGCGATCGGAGAAGCCCATCCGTTTGGCGTGCAGCAGGTCATCATGTGACCATGCCGAGAGGGGGCCGAGCTTTCGCAGCAGTTCTTCCTCTTCGACGATTTGCCGCAAGTTGTCGAGGAACCAGGGATCGATATGACACAGTTCGTGGATCTGCTGGGTCGTCATCCCTGCTTTGATCGCGTAGCGGACATAAAAAATCCGTTCGGCCCGCGGGGTGCTGAGCCTCGAAATGATTTCGTCTTCGTCCGGTTGGTTTTCGGTCCCCCACAGGTCTTTGTTATCGCACCCCAGGCCGAACGCGCCGACTTCGAGGCCACGCAGTGCCTTTTGGAGCGATTCTTTGAAGGTCCTGCCGATCGCCATCGTTTCGCCGACGCTCTTCATCTGCGTCATCAGCGTCGAGTCGGCTTCGGGGAACTTTTCGAAAGCGAAGCGAGGGATTTTCGTCACGACGTAATCGATCGTCGGTTCGAAGCAGGCCATCGTTTTGCGGGTGATGTCGTTGGGCAGTTCCCACAGGCGATAGCCGACGGCCAGTTTCGCGGCGATTTTTGCGATCGGGAAGCCCGTCGCCTTGCTCGCCAGCGCGCTGCTCCGCGACACCCGCGGGTTCATTTCGATCACGATCATCCGGCCGGTGCGGGGGTCGATCGCGAACTGGATGTTCGAGCCCCCGGTTTCGACGCCGATCTCGCGGATCACCGCCAGCGAGGCGTCTCGCATCCGCTGGTATTCCTTGTCGGTCAACGTCTGGGCCGGCGCGACGGTGATCGAATCGCCGGTGTGGACCCCCATCGGGTCGAAATTTTCGATGCTGCAAATGATCACGACGTTATCGTCTTGATCCCGCATCACTTCCATCTCGTACTCTTTCCAGCCGATGATCGACTGTTCGATGAGGACCTCGTGGATCGGGCTTTGGTCGAGCCCGTTTTGAACCAACGCGTCGTAATCGGACTTGTTGTACGCGATCGCGGAGCCGCTGCCGCCAAGGGTGAAGCTGGGTCGAACGACCGCGGGAAGGCCGACCTTCTTGAGCACTTCGCGGGCATGTTCCAGCGTCCGGACCGTTTCGCCGAGGCAGGTCTCCAGGCCGATCTTTTCCATCGCCTGTTTGAATTGTTCCCGTTCTTCTGCTTTGGCGATGGCTTTCGGGTTCGCCCCGATCATCTCGACGCCGTACTTTTCGAGGATCCCGTGCTTGGCGAGGTCCATCGCCAGGTTGAGCGCGGTCTGGCCGCCGAGCGTCGGCAACAGGGCGTCGGGGCGTTCGAGTTGGATCACCTTTTCGACCATCTGCCACGTCAGCGGCTCGATGTAAGTCGCCTCCGCGGTGCTGGGGTCGGTCATGATCGTCGCAGGGTTGCTGTTGATCAAAACGACTTGGTAACCCTCTTCCCGGAGGGCTTTGCAGGCTTGTGTTCCTGAATAATCGAACTCACAAGCCTGGCCGATGACGATCGGTCCGCTACCGATCAACAGGATCTTCTTGATGTCCTCGCGACGCGGCACAACTGCTTTCCGGCGTTGGGGTGATAAAGTTGACCAAATTTCCGCGAAGATAACACAGTTGGCCGCGAAGGCGTAGGGCTTGAGGGATCGTATTTTTAACGTCCCGTGAAAAGCCGGAGAAACCTCAAAGTTTTGCCGGCGGATGGTGCTTGGTCGTGATCCCGACGAGCGATTCGTGAAGCCATCCGTTGCTGGCAACGACCCCGCTGGGGACCAAACCGAGCGGTTCGCCGCGCGTCGTCGAGACCTTCCCCCCGGCGAGCTCGACAAACAGCCCCCCGGCGGCAAAATCCCAGGGCGAAAGCCGATATTCGAAGAAACCGCCGAGTTGCCCGCAACCGACCATGCACAGGTCCAGGGTCGCGGCGCCGAATCGCCGGATCCCATGAATTTGCTGGTTAAAACACTCCTCGATCGCCCGCAACGTGCACCGCATCATCTCGCCGCGGTCGTAATAAAATCCGGTGGCGATCAGCGATTCCGAAAGCGACCGGTCGCCACAAACCTTGACCGGTTGCCCGTTGCGGCGGGCCGCGTCCCCCACCGCCGCCGTGTACCAATCGCCACGTGCCGGGTCATACACCACCCCCACCACCGCACGCCCGCGGTGGTAATAGGCGATCGAGACGGCGAAATGCGGCACCGAATGGAGGAAATTCGTCGTCCCGTCGAGCGGGTCGATGACCCACAAGTCGTCGCAGACGCTCGGGTCGATCGTCTTGCCCAACGATTCTTCACCCATGAGCTGGTGATGGGGAAAGGCCCGCGTCAGGATCTCGGCAACTGTCTTTTCTGACTCGACATCGGCGTCCGAAACGAGGTCATGCGGGACGCTCCCTTGGTCCGACTTGTTGCGGATCACGACCCCTTCGCGAAAGTACCGCATCAGCACCTCGCCGCCGGCGAGTGCCGCTTCGCGAGCCGCCTCGAGCAATCGATCGGTTTCGGGATGGGGCTTCAGGGCGGAATCATGGCGGGATGGCATGGTCAAAACGCTCAACTGCGGTGCGTGTGCATACGAGGGTGTCGGTGTCGCTTGCCCCGCGGGGGGCACGAATCGGTTTAGCAACCCGAAGTGTACGCCACTTGGCCCGTGACGCCAGTTGGTAAGCCAAATCGCGGTTCCACGCGCTCGCCAACTCGCAGTGCCACGCGCTCGCCAACTCGCGGCGCCACTCGCTCGCTCGGGCGCGAGCCGCGCCCCTCGCTACAACTCGACGTTTCTCAGCCGCAGCGCATTGCCGATCACCGACACGCTGCTGAGGCTCATCGCCGCCGCCGCGATCATGGGGCTCAGCAGCATCCCGAAGATCGGGTAGAGGACCCCGGCGGCGATCGGGATCCCGATCAGGTTGTAAGCGAACGCGAAGAGGAGGTTTTGGCGGATGTTTCGCATCGTCGCGCGGCTCAGTTTCACCGCCCCGGCGATCCCACGCAGGTCCCCTTTGACGAGCGTCACGCCGGCCGAGCGGATCGCGATGTCGGTACCGGTCCCCATCGCGACGCCGACATCGGCCGCGGCGAGCGCCGGGGCGTCGTTGATCCCGTCGCCGGCCATCAGGACCTTCCGCCCCGCCGATCGCAGCGCCTCGACCCGTTGGTGTTTCTGCTCGGGCGAGACCCCGGCATGGAATTCGTCGATCCCGAGCGACTTGGCGACGCTCGCGGCGGTTTGCTGGTGGTCACCGGTCAGCATCACCAGCCTCAGCCCCATCGCGTGCAGGTCGTTCACGGCGTCACGTGTCGTCGGTTTGATCGGGTCAGCGACCGCCAGCAACCCTGCCGCTTCGCCATCGATCGCAACCCCGACGACGGTTCGGCCTTGCTCCCTCAGCCCTGTTGAAGCCGCGTCGAGCCCCTCGGCGCCGCGGACACCTTGTCCCGCAAGCCAATCGGGTCGGCCGACGAGGACATCGTGGGCATCGACCGTGCCGCGGATACCGCCTCCGGTGATCGACTTGAAATCGCTCGCCGTCGGGAGCTCGATCCCGCGTTCGGTCGCCCCCGCCAAGACGGCTCGAGCCAGCGGGTGTTCGCTGGCCCGTTCCACCCCACCCGCCATCCTCAACAGAAAATCTTCCGACCCCGCGAAGCCGGGCAAGGTGATCACATCGGTCAGCGTCGGCCGGCCGGTCGTCAGCGTCCCGGTCTTGTCGATCACCACGGTGTCGACATCCCCCATCGTTTCGAGCACCTCGGCGTCGCGAATCAGGATCCCTTCTTTGGCCCCCCGCCCCATCCCGACGGTGATCGACATCGGGGTGGCGAGCCCCAGCGCGCAGGGGCAAGCGATGATCAGCACCGCCACGGCGTTGACCAGCGCATAAGCGAGCGCGGGCTCGGCGGGTCGCAAAATCGCCCACGCCAAAAAGGTGATCGCCGCGATCGCGATCACCGCGGGGACGAAGTAACCGGCGACGAGATCGGCGATTTTTTGGATCGGGGCTCGGCTCCGCTGGGCCTCGGCGACCCGCTGGACGATCTGTGCCAGGACCGTGTCTTGGCCGACCTGCTCGGCCCGCATCACGAAGCCACCCGCTTGGTTGATCGTCCCGCCGATGACCCGATCGTCGGCCGTTTTTTCGACCCCCAGCGGCTCGCCGGTGATCATCGATTCGTCGATCGAGCTCGTCCCTTGGGTGATCAAACCATCGACCGGGACACGCTCACCGGGCCTGACTCGCAACTGGTCACCGACATGGATCTGGTCAAGCGAAACCTCTTCGTCGCGGTCGCCGACGACGCGTGTCGCCGTGGGAGGGGCGAGCGACATCAATTCGCGGATCGCGCTGCCGGTTCGCCTGCGCGCGCGGATCTCGAGCACTTGCCCCAACAGCACCAGCGTCACGATCACCGCCGCGGCCTCGTAATAAACCTCGACCTTGCCGTGGTGTTGCTTGAAGCTCTCGGGGATCCAACCGGGAAAAAGCGTCGCGATGAGGCTGTACCCCAGCGCCGCCCCGGTCCCCACACCGATCAGCGAAAACATGTTGAGCCGGCCGCTGCGAAAGGACCGAATCGCCCGCGTCACCAGCGGCAACCCGGCCCAAAACAGGACCGGCAGCGTCAGCACGAGCTGCGCGATCAGCAAGAACCGCTCGCCAAACCAACGGTCCAGCGGCACCCCGATCATCGGCAGCATCGCCATCAGCACGATCGGCAACGTCAAGCCGAAGGCGAGCCAAAAGCGGCGCGTCATGTCGGCCAGCTCCGCTTCTTCTGCCGAGTCATCGAGCTGGACCGTTTTCGGCGATAGGGCCATCCCGCAGATCGGGCAATCGCCGGGGCCGTCGTTTTCGACCCCGGGGCACATCGGACAAAAATAGATCAGCTTTTCCCCTTCCTTCGGGACCGGCGGCGGGCCGCTCGGCGGGGCATGCCCGCAACAGCTCGAGCCCTGACCCGGTTTCCCCAACCCGATCTGCACGACCTGCTGGCTTCCCCCTTCCATGAATCGCTTGCGGCAATGCTCGCAGCAGAAATAAAAACGTTCGCCTTCACGCTCGGCGCTAATCGCCGTTCGTTCGTCGACCGTCATGCCACAAATCGGATCGATCGCCATGAATGGGACAGTGCAAAGGGGGCCAAGGAGCAGAGTGACAAACGGACAAACCGTTCAACGAACGAGAGGGCAAAGGAAAAACGGCAAACGGCAAAGGATCGGTTAGCCCGATCACTCGACCTGTTCGGTCCGCCGGCCGAGTTGAATGAGTGCAGTTTAGCGATTGACCTTTCGCGGGGGCGATCGCGTCCTGATGCGATCCGCTTTTTCCACGGCATTGGGCGACAGATCCGCATCGACAAGCGATTTCTGCGATCCGGGACACTTCATCGCCGCGAGGGCCGCCGCGCCCGACCGCACGCGTAAAAAACCAGGGCGACGGAAAGACGCGTTCGCGCGAGATCTCTGTCTGGTCGCCGATCGTGGCCCGTTGGGGTTATCATGCTGAGCACGCGGGACAGACAGGCGGACGGTTCGCCTCGCGGCATTCGATTTCGACGATGATGAGGGTGCGATGGAATATCGACGGTTGGGTTCGAGCGGTTTGACGGTATCGGACCTTTGCATGGGTACGATGACGTTCGGGTTGGCTTGTGACGAGACGCTATCGTTTCGGATCATGGACCGGGCGTTCGACGCCGGGATCGATTTTTATGACACGGCTGAGGTCTATCCGGTGCCGCCTCGGGCCGATTTGGTCGGGGTGACGGAAGAGATCGTCGGGCGCTGGATGCGGACCAAATCGCGCGACGCCGTGACGATCGCGACCAAGGTCACCGGCCCTCGCCACGGCTGGTTCGCCGCACCCGTCCGCGGCCAACGCTGTTTCATCGACCGCCATCAGATCCTCAAGTCATGCGACGAATCGCTCCGCAGGCTCCAAACCGACTACATCGACCTCTACCAGATCCACTGGCCCGATCACGGGATGCCCTACGAGGAGGTCCTGGGGGCGTTGACCGAGCTCCGCAAGCAAGGGAAGGTTCGCGTCATCGGTTGCAGCAACGAGACGTGTTGGGGGGTGATGAAAAGCTTGTGGGCGGCCGAAAAGGGTGGGCTCGATCGCTACGAAACGGTCCAGAACAACTTCAGCCTGATCAACCGTCGTTGTGAGAGCGAATTGGCGCAGGTCCTTCGCAAGGAGAAATTGAGCCTGCTCCCTTACAGCCCGCTGGGTGGCGGCATGTTGACGGGCAAGTATCAAAACAGCATCCCGCCCGGGGCCCGGTTCAGCGATTATTTGACCAAAGGGGCCGAACGCCAAAAGCGGATGGCGCAGCGGTTCGTCAACCCACGCTCGATCGAAGCGACCGCACTCTTCACTTCGATCGCCGACGAGATCGGCGTCACCGTCACCGCGCTGTCGCTCGCCTGGAGCCGCCAGCACGACTTTGTCGCCTCGACGATCTTCGGCGTCACCGGGATGGAGCAGCTCGAAGAGTGCCTCGCCGCCACCGACCTGATCCTCAGCGACGAGACGCTCCGTCAAATCGACGCGATCGATTTCGACATCCCCAACCCGATGACCGAAGACGGCCTTCGACGGCTGTAAACTTCGCCAGCTAGTAAGTCAGCGATCAACCGCAACCGCAACCGCAATCGCGACCGCTCGCGGCCGAGTCTTCACTCACCGATCAGCCACCGCATCAGCGTCCGGACCATGACCCCGGTCCCGCCGGCGTCGCGGTGCGGTTTGGGCGATTCGGCGAAGGCGGGCCCGGCGATGTCCATGTGGACCCACGGGGTTTTATCGACGAAACGTTCGAGGAATTTCGCGGCGGTGATCGCCCCGCCCCAGCGGCCGTCGCCGATGTTCTTGATGTCGGCGACCTTGCTTTTGACCTGCTCGTCGAAGAACGAAAACATCGGCAATTCCCAGGCCCACTCCCCTTCGGTCTGGGCGCACGCCGCGATCTGGTCGCAGAGGTTCGAATCGTTCGTCATCAGCCCCACCGTGTCGCGTCCCAGGGCGACCATGCACGCGCCGGTCAACGTCGCCAGGTCGATGATCGCGACGGGTTTGTGCCCGATGGCGACATCGAGCGCATCGGCCAGCACGACGCGCCCTTCGGCGTCGGTGTTGAGGATCTCGATCCGCACCCCGGCCCGCGTTTCGATCACGTCGCCGACGCGGTACGAGCTCCCCGAGATCATGTTTTCGGCCAACCCGCAGATCCCCAGCACGTTGATCGGCAAGTTCATCATCGCCGCCGCCCGCATGACGCTCAGC
Source organism: Planctomycetaceae bacterium (assembly GCA_040375695.1). Taxonomy (GTDB): domain Bacteria; phylum Planctomycetota; class Planctomycetia; order Pirellulales; family Pirellulaceae; genus UBA6163. The sequence goes on along the minus strand of JBEIRZ010000018.1, from coordinate 14,920 downwards.
ACCGTCGCCGCGCCGGCCATGTCGCATTTCATGTCGACCATCCCGTCGGCCGGCTTGATCGATAAGCCGCCGCTGTCAAAGGTGATCCCTTTGCCGACGATCGCCAGCACCGGGTCATCTTCGGCGCCGCCGCGGTGCTGCATGATGACCAGCCGCGGGGGGTGGACCGAGCCGCCGCCGACCGCCAGGATCGCGCGGCACCGCTCTTCCGCAAGCCGCTGCTCATCCCACACCTCGATCGAAAAGCCCGCCTCTTTGGCGATGTCGGTCGCGATCCGGGCGAACGAGTCGGGGAAGATCAAATTCGGCGGCTGGTTGACCAATCGTCGGGTCAGGTTGACCGATTCGCCGATGATCCGCCCTTGCCGGATCGATTCGTCGTCGATGTCGGCGAACGACAGCGTGGTCGGGGGATGGATCGACCGTTCGGACGAATAGATCGATTGCCCTTCGCAACCGGTGACCGCGCCGCAGACCAGCGCGTCATGCGATTCTTCCGCGATCTGGTCGGCGATCGAAATGACGACATGGGCACGCGGCTTGTCGCTCAATTTTCGCGTGATCATCGCCCCCAATTCATAGGCCCGCCCCCGGTCGATCAGGTCAGGGTCTCCGAGCCCGACGACGAGGATCGCGTCGGGGCCACCTGCCACGGGGGAGGGTGCCAGCGCCATGTCGCCCCGCTTGGTCGAGATCGCCCCGGACGCGAGCCCGCGGGTGATCCAGCCACCCTGACGCGCGTCGACATCGTGGGCCGATTGGGACCATGCCTCTTCCTCGGCGACCCCCACGACCAGAACGTCGCAATGGTTAAGGATATCGTCCGATAGGTGGCGTGCGAGCGAAATGTGGGTCGATGCGTGCGGTTCCACGACTAGGGCTCCGAGGTTGGGCGATTCGATTCATGAAACGAGCGGCCGTTGTTTTACGGGCCGAAGCGGCCCACTGGGTCACGGCGCCACTGGCGAAGAGGATAGGTTTTGAACGCCCTTTGGTCTACCTGCCGTGGTCTACCTGCCGTGGCCTGTCGGCTTTGGTCTGCCTGCGTGCGGTTTGCCGGGGCAACTCCCGTCCGGGAAAGGCGATAGGATGAGCATTCATCCGTCCCGCCGTCACAAAGTCGCAGGCCGGTTTGCATGTCGTTTTTACCACGAACCGAGGGTGTCACGATGTCCGAAAAAAACGCGTCGCCGCTGCAAAAATTCGTTTGGAGAATCACGACCGATGTGAAGATCTTAAGCTTGGCCGGGTCGGGCCTGTTTTTTCTTGGGCTTGCCGGCGCGCTGCTCGCCCAGTTCGTGGCCAAAGAGGGCGACAAGCCGCTCCTTTATGCGCAATCGGCGTTTTTGCTCGCGCTGGGCACCCCCCTGCTCTATCACATCCAGTCGCTATCCAGGTTCGCGGCGCTGCAGCGGCGGATCGAAGCACTGGAGGGCTCCGGCAAAGCGAGCGAACCGACCGATGGTGACCTTAGGCGGTGAGCAGACCCGGGCCGGTTGGGATCGCAACGGGGGCGTCGGCGCGCGTCGGGCTCACCACGAAGTTCACGAAGCCCACGATGATTTTCGGAGGAGTGGTTTTAAGCCGATCGGGGGTCGTACCCGGGATTCGGGATTCGGGTAGTTTGCGATATGTCATCGTCAGGCGAAAACGCCGGTGAATGAGAACCGGCGTCACTACCGGTTGCTGACGGTTTCGATGAGGGAGGGTTCGGCGAATTCGAAGAGGCCGGAGGCGATGAGTTTGGAGGCGACGTCGATCGAATCGCCCTGCGTCGGGTCGGTGATCTCGATCTCGTACATCTCCTCGCCAAACGGCAAGGCCTTGAGGATCGTGCAGCCGAATCTCGCGAGCATCGACTTGGCCGCTTCGATCGGCGTCTCTGGCGGAAACTTCACCGTCAACTGATTCGTCCCCAAGACGATGTTGCCAAATTCATTGATGTAAACCTTGGCTTGGTCTGGCGACGCGGCTCGCTGTGTCGCTTGGGCTTGTCGTTCGAAACGCCAACCCGATGCTTCGAGCGTGTCGAAGCAAACCTGGGCCGCTTCGTCGACGAGGCTGCGGATCGAATCGGCCGGGGGTGGGAGCGAGCGGGCTTGGGTTTTGGTGGCGCGGAGCGGAAGCGGCGAGCCCTTTTGACCGCGGGGCTTGACCGGTGCTTCGTCGGAAATGGGTGCGTTGAGGCGCTGGGTGTCGCTGTCGGCGGGGTCGTTGATCGCGACCCAATTGCCGATCTCTTCCAGCTTCACCGTGCGGTTGCGGCGGCGATAGGAACGTTGGATGAAGGGGTTGTCCATGAAAATTATCCGGTGACCGCGCGGGTGGCGTTGATCCTGCCGTAGCCGTAATCAGGGTGGTGCCCGTTTGCGTCGTAGGGGACGCCGCCGATCTTGTCGCAGCTCGCGCGGAGGCGTTCACGGAGCTGCGCCGCGGTCCAATCCTGGTGGGTCGCGAGCGTCAGGGCGGCGACCCCGGCGGCCAAGGGTGCCGCGAAGCTGGAGCCGCTCGAGGAATCGAAACCGAACCGGCCCGAGGTGCTGTAGACGTCGCGGCCGGGGGCGAGGAATTCGAGTTCGGGGCCGAAGGCCGAGCCGTCTTGAAGGTCGCTGCGGTTGCTGCGGCCGACGGCGATGACGGCGGGGTGCGAGCAGATTTCGTCGCGGTTGACCGCGAACGCGCCGTTGCTGACCGCCCAAAAGATCGGGGTCCCGAGTCCCCCGCGTCCTTTGGTCGTCGCGAAGAGGATCGCCTGTTCGAGCACGGAGCTGAGGAGCCAATCGGGGCCGTTGGGGCCGAGGCTGGCGGAGATGACATCGGCACCTTGGGAAGCCGGCATCGAAGGGTCTTCCTTCGACGGGTCGGCGGCGAAGGCGATCGCGCGGGCCAAGGTCGTTTGGGTGCCGACTTGGTCATCGAGGCAGGCGATGGGGATCAGCGCCGATTCGGGGGCCGAGCCGCAGCCGCCGCGATCGTTATTCATGCGGGCGCCGGCCATGCCCAGGCAAAAGGTCCCGTGGTTGCTGGTCGGGAAACCGATGTCGCCGGGGCGGAAACGGATGAAATCGGCCCAGCCGCTTGCAGCGCTCCGGAAGTGGCCGCCGCCGACGATCCCGGCCTTGAGGTCGGGGTGATGGACATGGAAACCGTTATCGATCACCGCGATACGGATCGCGCGGCCGTCGGGGGTTTTGCCGCGGGTGATGTCCCAAGCGGGTTCGCTGCGGATATCGGCGCCGGCGATGCCGCCGGTGGTGCCGCGGTTCGAGTGTTGCCACTGCGAGGTGTAGCGTGGGTCGGTGGGCCGCATCCGGCCGGTGATCGGTTGGAGGATCGACGGTTCGATGTAGAGGTAATCGCCCTGGTCCTGCAAGTGATTGATGCTTTCGTAGGCCGGGGCGTCGTCGGGGAGGAGGACCTCGAAGGTGTTTTTCGCGAAGGCCAATTGGGCCAGGGGTTTGAGGCCGTCGCGTTTGAGCTTCTTTTTGGCTTCGGCGAGCGACAGGTCGGGAGGGAGGGCGACGGTGGCGCGGTCGGTCAGGATGTTGAGTCCGCCGGAGGGGTCGATCAGGACGGGGCGGATCGCATCGGCGCCGCCGCGGCGGGCCGTGGCGGTTTGTCGTTTGAGCCCTTCGGTCATGGCGCGGGCGATCGTCGGCTTGGGGGAGACGAACTGCCACCCCGCCTTTTCGAAAAGTTTGCGGTGGGTTGCCGGGAGGGCGATCCCGAAGGAGCCGGTGCCGGAATCGTCTATGGCCTTGGTCCCGAATTCGGCGGCCCGTTTTGCGGCGCTTGGGGTGGCGCGTTTGGGGGGCGATTTCGCGTTGCGGCCGGGTGCGGCTTTCGCGCCGCGGCGGGGGGCCGATTCGGTGATGTCGGGAGTGGTGGGGCGGACGGCGACGGCCCCTTCGACCAGCGTCATCGCGACCGGTTTGCCGCGGAGTTTGAAAGTCCACTTCATCGCGCGCTCGGGGTTCTAGGCGGGGCTTGGGTCGGGGCTTGGGTCGGGGCTTGGGTCGGGGCTTGGGTCGGGGCTTGGGTCGGGGCTTGGGTCGGGGGTCGGTCTTGGGAAAGCGATATCGTAGCCGAATTCGGGTCGGGCGTTGGTCAGGTGTTGTGACAACGGGCCGGATTCGCGGTACGATCTTCGCTTGGATCGGCCTTTGCAGGAAGGCCTATCGATAGGGTGCGGTGAAGCGGATTTGCCGCGCGACCCGTTTATAGTCGGAAGTTGGGGAGGCCTCGGCGAGTTCAAGGTGCGAGCGGTCATGAATCAGGTATTTCGGTTGTCACATCCCCTTGCCGAGCATCACCTCTGCGAGATCCGCGACGAGACGACGCCGCCGGGGAGGTTTCGTCAGGCGGTGGGGCGATTGTCGATGTTGCTCAGCGTTCAGGCGACGGCCGATTTGCCGACGCAACCGCACACGGTCAGGACGCCGCTGGGGGATGCGCACGGCCAGCGGTTGGCGGTGCGGGTCGGGATCGTCCCGATCTTGCGGGCGGGGCTCGGGATGGTCGATCCGCTGTTGGTGTTGATCCCGGATGCGGAGGTTTGGCATTTGGGTTTGTACCGGGACGAAGAGACGGCGGAACCGGTGTCGTATTACGACCGTTTGCCCCCCGGTTCGCCCCCTGACGTCGCGATTTTGCTCGACCCGATGCTCGCCACCGGCGGGTCGATGGTGTTGGCCATCGATCGGCTCAAACGCTGGGGCGTGCATGACGTGCGGACGATCAGTCTGCTCGGGGCGAAGCCGGGGATCGAGCGTTTGACCGAGCGGTTCCCGGACGTGAAGATCCATATCGCGGCGATCGACGATTCGTTGAACCAGCGATCGTTCATCGTCCCGGGGTTGGGGGATGCGGGGGACCGGATGTTCAACACGTTGGGATGACATGTCGCAACTGATTTGCCTCTTCGGGTTGGGAGTCTTCATCGCCTTGGCATGGCTGATCGGAGAGCGTCGGCGGGTCTTTCCGTGGCGGGTCGTGATCGGCGGTTTGTTGTTGCAATTCGCGTTGGCCGTGGTGGTGCTGAAGACCGCCGCGGGGAAGGGTTTTTTCGAGTGGATCGGCGCGGGGTTCGCGGCGGTCATGGACTCGGTCGCTGCCGGGAGCGGGTTTCTGTTCAAGGCGGGTGACGACACGGCGCTACTGCAGACCTTCGCCTTTGGGGTGTTGCCGACGATCGTGTTTTTTTCGTCGTTGATGAGCATCCTTTATCACCTGGGGGTGATGCAGCGGGTCGTCGGGGCATTGGCGTGGGTGATGCGGTGGACCTTGGGGACCAGCGGTGCGGAGACGCTGGCCGCGGCGGCGAATATTTTTGTCGGCCACACCGAGGCGCCGTTGGTGATCCGGCCGTTGTTGGCGACGATGACGCGGAGCGAATTGAACGCGCTGATGGTCGGCGGTTTTTCGACCGTCACGGGTGGGTTGCTCGGGGTCTATGCCGGGATGGGGATCGACATCACGCATCTGTTGACCGCGTCGGTGATCAGCGCCCCGGCGGCGCTGCTGATCGCCAAGGTGATGGTCCCGGAGACGGATCCGGACCGGGTCTTGAAGCAGGTCTCGATGTTCTCCGCTTCGCAGGGCGGGGATGTCGTGGCGGGGGAAGACGAAGGGGACGAAAATTTGATCGGCGCGGCGGTTCGGGGGGCATCGGACGGCATGAAGTTGGCGCTCAACGTCGCGGCGATGTTGATCGCCTTTTTGGCATTGATCGCGCTGTGCGACACGATGCTCGCGACGCTCAGTCGCGGCGCCGGGTGGGTCGTCGGCAGGGAGTTTGTTCCGTTAACGATCGGCCAGGTTTTGGGAGCGCTCTTCGCGCCGCTGGCTTGGTTGATGGGGGTCCCGGTCGCGGAGTGCGCCGAGGCGGGGCGATTGATCGGGGTCAAAACGGTCGCGAACGAGTTCATCGCTTTTGCCGAATTGGGCGAGATCGCCAAGGGGGAGCCGGGGCGGTTATCGGATCGGACGATCGTCGTGTTGACCTATGCGTTGACCGGGTTTTCGAATTTCGGGGCGATCGGGATCCAGGTCGGCGGGATCGGCGGGTTGGCACCCAACCGTCGCAAGGAGTTGGCCAGTTTGGGTTTACGGGCGATGCTCGGCGGGACGCTCGCATGCTGCATGACGGGTGCGATCGCGGGGTTGGTGATCGGTTGATGTGGCGCCTTCGTGCTAGCAGGTCCTTGCTTGAAAACTGGCAAGCGAAAGAGATTGCTAGCTTTGTTGGGAGGCGGTAGAAGCGTCACGACCGCTCAAGTCGTTTGCCGGTCGAAGCCGATAAAACAGCTCTGGGGTTCATCGGGGCTGGGCCGAGGGCGGCCGTTTTGCCGGGACCGGAACTCTCAATTGCGAGTTGCCCCCTGCCGATCGAAAAGCTCGAAGGCGCGTCGAATGGGTTGCGAGGGAGCGTCAAGCGAATCGGCGGCGGTCCGAAGGGGGTGGCGTCGGTTGCGATCGCGCCGCTGGGGTGTCTGGTGGTTAATGCTAGCCACGTCCGTGATCTTGACGCGGGCGATCTTTGCCGGGGGCGAGTTGGCGGCGCAGCAACCACGGTTTTGGCAGGGGGTGATGCCGCTGGCGTGCGATGAGTTGCCGCTTGAGTCGCTTCGCCAACGGGTTAAGTCTTTGGACGTCGATGGGCAGGCGGCATCTGCCGGTGGTTCTGACGCGGGCGGTGGTTCTGGCGTGGGCGGTGATTCTGGCGTGGGCGGTGATTCTGGCGTGGGCGGTGATTCTGGCGTGGGCGGTGATTCTGGCGCCAGCGGTGAGCGTGAAGGGACGCTTGCGGGTGGCGGCGATGCGAAGGCAACGGGCGGATCGGGGTCGGGGGCTGGGTCTGAAGAGAAAGGTGGTTCGGGTGGTGATGGGGAAGACGAGTCGTACTATGTACGTCCGTTGGGTTACGCGACGATCCCCGATAGCGAGCCGCCCAGGTATGTGACCGACCTGTTGAATTTGGAGTGGGTCGAGAGCCCCGAGCGGAATTGGCTCGACCTGGGGTTCGATTACCGGATGCGTTACGAGTATCGCGATGACGACTTGAGGCGACCGGTCGCGGTGCGTGACGAGCCGTTGCTGTTGCGGACGCGGGGGTACTTGGGGTTGAAAGAGCTCCTCGACCCGTTTCGGTTCACGGTCGAGTTCGAGGATGCGGGGTTGGCCAACAGCCAATTCCCTGACACGCCGCGCGACGTCAACCGCAATGAGCTGATCCAGATGTATGCGGAGCTTTTCTTTGACGAGTTGCCGGGGGTCGATCGTCAGGTGGAAGTGCGGTATGGGCGGATGGCGTTCGAAGTTGTCGATCGGCGATTGATCGCGCGGAACGAATGGCGGAACACGACGAACGAGTTCCAGGGGTTGCGGGGGATCGTCGGGCGTCAGGAAGACGATTGGCAGCTCGATCTCTTCGCGCTCAACCCGTTGGTCCTCGACACGGTGCGGATCGACGCGGCCGACACGAGCACCGGTTTTTATGGTGTGGTTGGCGATTGGCGGCGGTGGTCGCGGTTGGTCACGATGCAACCGTATTACATGGTCCTGGACCAACACGCTGGCGGTCGGCTTCCGCCGAGCGAACTCCACACGACGGGTTGGCGAGGGTACGGGGTCTTTGAGGAGAGCGGGTGGGATTACGATTGTGACGTCGCTTATCAGTTCGGGCATGTCGTTTCGGGGCGGCACCGTGCGTTTGGGGTGACCGGGGAGCTGGGGTATTCGCTCGATGACCCGAACAAGACGCGGTTGAGCGGGTTTGTCGGGTATGCGAGTGGCGATCGCGACCCGAATGATTTGGATTCGGAGCGTTTCGAAAGGTTGTACGGCTTCGGGCGGCCTTGGTCGTCGAACGATTACATCATTTGGGAGAACATCATCGCGCCGAAGGTGCGGATGGAGATGCAGCCGCACGAGAAGTTACGGTTGGACGGCGGGTACCACACGTATTGGTTAGCCAGTGCGACGGACGCGTGGGTGACGACGAACCTGCAGGACCCGACGGGTCAGAGCGGCACGTTCCTCGGTCAGGAGCTCGATATCCGGGTGCGGTGGGCGGCGAACAGCCGGACGAATCTGACGATCGGATATGCACACTTTATGCCAGGCGAGTTCCCAAAGAGTTTCGGGCGGTCGGAGGATACGGACTTCCTTTATTTCGAAGCGCTGATCAGCCTTTTTCCTGCCAAGCGGTAAAGGCCCAGGCGGGTTGCATGGCGGCAGGGAGGGTGCGTCTTGGGTTGGGGGTGTGCTAATGGGCGGGGCGTGTGAAGATCGCGTGAGTTCCTGATGAGAAGTCGGTGAACGCGTTCTCCGGGGACCGATCGATCCGTTAGGGTGAGCCGAATCGGTCGGCCCCTTGGCCGGTCGTTTTTCTGGCCGGTCGTTTTTCGACAAGCGGTGTCTCCTTGACGGGGAGGCCGGGGGGGAAAACGATGCGGTGTGGTCGTTTCTAAATGGGGTGCTTGGGATGGGTCGCAGGTCGTTGGCGTTGCTGATTGTGGTCGGGTTGATCGCGTGGGTATGTGGGAGAGAGGTCATGGCGGAATCGCCGGCGGTGGTGAAGATCGATGCGCGGGTTTCGGAGTACTTGCAGGGTCGATCGGTCGAGTTCGATCGGATCGAACCGGCGAGGCAGCGTGAGTTAGAGGCGTTGGCCGAGCATGTGCGTGGGGATTTGAAGGTTGATGGGAAGGCGCTGTTGACCTTTGTCTGCACGCACAATTCGCGGCGAAGCCATTTGGCCCAAATTTGGGCGGCGGCGGGGGCGGCTTATTATGGGGTCCGAGGGATCGAGACGTTTTCCGGGGGGACGGAGGCGACGGCGATGAACCCGCGGACGGTGGCGGCGCTGCGTCGGGCGGGATTGCGGGTCGAGACTGCCGAGCCGTTGGCGGAGAACCCGCGGTATGAGGCGAGTTTCGCCGAGGGGGTGGCACCGATGGAGTGTTTTTCGAAGGTTTATGACTCGCCCCCCAACCCGACGGCGGGGTATGCGGCGGTGATGACGTGTGCCCAGGCGGATCAGGGGTGTCCGGTGGTACGAGGGGCCGACTTTAGGATCGCGATCAGGTACGATGATCCGAAGGTCTCGGACGGAACGCCGGCCGAGGAGTCCACCTATGACCAACGGTGCCAGCAGATCGCCCGCGAGATGCTTTACCTGATGTCGAGGGTCCACCGCCGCTGATCGTTTCGCGATGCCGCCTCGTAACGTCCAATTTTTGATCGTCGCGATCGCGGTCGCGATCTTGTGCAACATCACCGCCAGCCGTTTCCGTCGGGTCACGCTGCTGGGGGATGCGATCGCGCTGATCGATCGTTTTTACATCGACCCGGTCGACGAGACGGAGTTGGTCGAATCGGCGATGGACGGTTTGACCGCACAGCTCGATCAGCACAGCGAATTCATCCCCGCCCGATCGTTCGGGATGTTCAACGAAGTGATGGATCAAGAGTTCGCGGGGGTGGGGATCTTGGTCGAGCAGCCCGACCCGCAAGGGCCGATCCGGATCATCACGCCGCTGGTCGGTTCGCCGGCGCTGGAGGCGGGGCTATTGCCGGGGGACGAGATCATCGGGGTGGCGGGGCAAGACGTTTCGACGGCTGACATGCGGGAGGTGACAGGATTGCTCCGCGGGCCGCTCAAGACCGAGGTCATGGTCCGCGTCCGCCGGAAAGTGCCGCAGGGCGACACCTTGGTCGAGGCCCGGTTGCAGCGACGCAACATCCTGATCGAATCGGTCGTTGGCGATTATCGCGATGGCGACAACCGTTGGGTCTATCGCTTGAGAGACCACCCGGAGATCGCTTACCTGCGGGTCTCGAGCTTTGGCGAGAAGACGGCGATGGAGATCCGCGGGGCGATTGAGGGTTTGGGTGAGGGGGTGACCGGTTTGATCCTGGATGTCCGCGGGAATGCCGGGGGGCTTTTGAACGCGGCGGTCGAGGTGTGTGATGATTTTCTTGAGGAGGGTCGGATCGTCACGATCAAACGTCGCGGCGGGGAGATCGATACCGAGTTCGAGGCGATCCCGGGGGCGATCGTCCCGATGGGATTGCCGATGGTGGTGTTGATCGATGGCGATTCGGCGTCGGCCAGCGAAGTCGTCGCCGCTTGTTTGCAGGACCATGGCCGGGCGAAGCTCGTTGGCGTCCGTTCGTTCGGCAAGGGGACGGTCCAAAACGTCTTGCCGCTGCAGGGTGGGCGGAGCGCGTTGAAGTTGACGACGGCGCGGTATTATCGCCCCAACGGCCAGAACATCCATCGTTTGGACGCGGCGCCCGATGATGACTTGTGGGGGGTACGGCCCGATCAAGGGTTCGAAGTCCCGATGTCAAACGGGGCGCGAAGGAGGCTCAACGAATCGTGGCAGATCCGATCGTTCCCGGTGGCGCTGCAGGAGACGATTTTGCGGCAGCAAGCGGGATCGAAGGGGAGCGGCGCAAAGGACGATGCGGCCGAGGCCAAAGCGGCGGGGCGTCAGCAGAACGGCAAGGAAGACGACCGGGAAGGGTCGGCTGTTGACGGGGACAATTCCGACCCGACCGAGCAAGGGGCGGGTGATCAGGAACCGGTCGGCCCGGTGGTGGATCCCGTTTTGAATCGGGCCGTCGACCATTTGAAATCGTTACCCGCCCAGGCCCAACCGAACGAGTCTCAGAAAGAGGCTGAGCCGAATGCGGGAGCAGCCAAGCGGGCGGCTTGACCGACGAGCCTGTCTTAGCTTCTGTTCAATAACCGTTCTGTTTTTGAACGATCATCATTGTGATGGAAGCGGCGTAGGAAATTTGCATCCCTTCGCGGGTTCGGCCGATCATTCAATCGCGACGCGCGGATTGAATGATCTTGTGGAGGCGAAGCCGGGTTCGTGGCGAGGCCTTGGGGGGGATCGCGCGAAGTGATCGCGCGAAGTGATCAACCGGGGGTGGGGCCGGGGTTAGGCCCACCGGGGTTTTGTCCGCGTTGGGCTTGCCATTGCCGCAGCGATTGTTGGAGCGATTCGAGGAGCCTGGGGATTTGTCCCGCGGCCATGAAGACGCGAGCGCTGACGGCCGATTGGGGGTAGAAGCTGGTGAGGAAATCGAGCCCGAATTCGCTCGCCCCGTGGGCGATCATCACGCCATTGGCATAGGCCCCGCTCAGGATACTGTCGGGGATCTTGAGGTCGTCGTAGATTTCTTGCGGGGTGGGTCGACGGGGAGCCGGGGGTGGCGTGACGGGGCCCGCTTGACCTTGCCCTGATTGACCTGGCCCTGATTGAGTTGGGTTTTGGGGATTGACGGGGTTGGTGATCGGGCTGGGGGAGGCGGCGGATGGCGAGCTTAGCGGTTTGATGCCGGGCGGGTCATCGGTCAGCGGGGTTGGCAATTCGGGGATCGGGGCACCCGGCAGGACATCGGTCGAGCCGAAGGGGAAAAGTTGGTTGGCGGCTTGGCGAGCGGCCGATTTGGGGTCGGAAAATTCGCGCGGGGTGCCGGTGGGGCCGATCGACGTCGCCGGGCCCGCGACCCCGGGGGGTTGAGGCGGGTCGCCGAAGCGTTCGCGATAGAGGCTGAGGTTTTTGGCGAGCGCCTCGACGAATTGGGCCATGACGGCATGGGGCATCACGACGCGGGCGGCGACCTTGTGCGGCCTGCCGACCGTTTGCAAGAAGTCGATGATGAATTCGGTCGGGCCGGTCACGACGATCGCACCGGAGCTGAATGCCCCATCGGCGACATGTTCGGGGACGCGGGCGCGGAGTTGTGGCGGCCGGTCGTTCGGGTCGGGGCGGTCTTCGTTGGTCGGTCTGCCGTCGGTCATTTCGGATGCTTCAAGGGTGCCAGGGATTTAAGAACGTACAAGATTATGCGTCACCACCTTCCGTGGCGAGTCCCAAGGGGTCGATTTCCTTCGCCTCGTCGGCCGTTTCGCCCGCCAGCCGCCGGTATTCTTCTTCCACCTCCTTGGGCGTTTCCCATCGTTGGGGAAGAACCCGCGGGCCGGTCAGGAGGAGGTGGACCAGGAAGCCGAAGATCGCGAAACCGCTGACGATGTACATCACCTTCGGGTCGAGGTTACCGAAGGCGGCGATTCGCATCGTCCAAATCCAATTGCTCGCTTGCCACGCCGAGTAATCGAAGCGGCGAAAATCGTTGAGGTAAGCCCCGACGCCGTAGGGGACGAGGATCATCAGCATGTAGGTCACGGCGAGCGCGGCGATGCCGACCGTGACGTTGAAGGTGTTACGCGTCCGCAGGAAGCTGATGATCAGCCGCACCCCGAGGAAGCCGATCGTCAGGTAGGCACAAGAAAGGATCATCGTCGTTTTGGGGCCCGTCAGTTTTGATGCGGATCCGCCGGGCGAGGCTTCGACCATCATCCCCCAGGCGGCCGCCATCGACAGCACCATCAACACGCAGGCGAAAACGAGGCCGGTCGCGGGGCCGGGGGTGAACCAAGTCAGGAACATCCTTTCGGCGAAGGTCGCCGGCAATTCGCGGCGAACGCGTGGCGTCAGCACCGGCGATTCGGAGCTCATCATCGACCCGACGAGCCCCCAGAAGACCGACAGGTAGGCCGCGAGGAGGGTGGGGATCCCGATCTCGACCAATTCCCCACCGTCGCGAAACCAGCGCATCAGCATCGCGGCGGCGGCGATCATGGCGAGGAGGTGGATCAGTGCCGCGACCCGGATGGCGGTCGATCGGTTCTCGCTTTCGGGTGTCAGTCGGATCGCGGAGGCGGTCAGCAGCAGGTGGCAAAGCGTCCCGCCAGCCAGCAGGAAGCAGCCGGCCAGGACGAGCGTGTCTTGGAGCCGCAGCGGGTTGCCGAAGCGGATCATGTCGATCGCCTCACGGCCCAGGATGACTTGGACGCCCAGCAGCAGCGTCATGACGACGATCAGCGAGGTGACTTGGCCCGTACGCCCCCCCGTGACCGGGGCGAAAAAGAGTGCCACCGTCGTCAGCCCCAGCCCGATCACGATCAAGCCCGCCATCAGCAAGGCGAGGGTCGGCAGGTCGATGCCCCGCAGGGTGTAGGCGTAGGCGACGCAAGGGAAGAGGACGACGAGGTAGAGACCCATCTGGAGCGCGGCGCTGGCCAATTTCCCGGTGATGATTTGTCTCGGGGAGAGGGCCGTTACCGAGAGGAGATCGAGCGTCCCTTCGTCGACTTCGGATTCGAGCGATCGGTAAGCGGCCAGCGGCACGACCAGCAGCATCGGTACGGCGAGCAGGACGTAATAGCCCACCAAGAGCTGCGGGGCCCAAGGGAGGTAATAGATCGCGGGCATCCCCTGCAGGCTGCAGATCACCGTCCAAGAAAGCGCGGCCAGCAGGAGCATCGAAAAGGTGGTGAGGAATTGTCGGCTCTTGAGCGCCTGACGGGTCTCTTTGACGAGGATCGGGTTCAGCCGGTCACCCATCCGGGTCGCCCATTCGTCGATCCGCTTGAGCCAAGGAGGGGTCGGATCGGCAAGGCCCTGCCCCCCTTTTTCGCCAAGATTGCCTTCCCCGCCGCGGAGGATTTCGATCAGAGTCCGGTCGCGGGATTCGTCGTCCGCGAGGGAGGTTTCCAGGGAGCTGGTCCGATCGTTTCGCAATAGCGCCGCGTCGCCCCGGCGGTGATCGAACCCGGCGGTAAAGGGCGGGTTGGGGTTGGGCGTCGGCATCATTGGACCCGCCCTTCGGTGACTTGAAGGAAGATCTCTTCGAGGCTCTTGAGGCGCGAGCTCACTTCGGTGATCGGGTGGCCCGCCAGGATCAGGCCGCGGACGAGTTCGGCTTGGTCGGTGGGTTGGCCGACGAATTCGACGATCACCGAGTCGTCTTGTGGTTTGACGTTCTGGCAGGTGGGGTTTTGGGCGAGGGCTTGGGCGAGGTTGGCGGGGTTTGACAGCGATCGGAAGACGAGTTCGCGGTGTTGTTTACGTTCGCGCTGGATCTCTTCCACGGAGCCGGTCGCCAGGAGTCGCCCCTGTTCGATGATGGCGACCGAATGGCACATCTCGGCGAGTTCGGTGAGGATGTGGCTGCTCACCAACAGCGTCTTGCCGCGGTCGCTCAGTTCGCCGATCATCCGACGCAGTTCGATCCGTGCGCGGGGGTCGAGCCCGGCGGCCGGTTCGTCAAGGATCAGCACTGAGGGGTCATGGATCAGGGCGCGGCCCAAGCAGAGACGTTGTTTCATCCCCTTGCTCAAACCGCGGATCGGCTTTTCGGCCATGCCGCGGGTCCCGGTGAAATCGAGCACCCATCGTAGTCTACGGATCCGATCGCGGCCGATCAGCCCGTAAGCCCGCGCGAAGAAATCGAGGTATTCCCAGCAGCTAACATCGCGGTAGGTGCCGAACGAGTCGGGCATGTAGCCGAGCCGGTGGCGGACGAGCTCGGGGTCGTTGATCACGGAAAACCCGTCGACGAAGGCCTCGCCATAACTCGGCAAATCGAGCGTCGCGAGGATCTTCATGCTCGTCGTTTTGCCGGCGCCGTTGGGGCCGATGTAACCGAAGACCTGGCCCCGGCGGACGGAGAACGAGATATCGCGGACCGCTTTGGTGTCGCCGAAGTAGCGATGGAGCCTGCGCAGTTCGATGCAGACGGCGGCTTCTTCGTGAACGGCCGGCATATGGGGTTGCGGCGCTGCGGGATTTGGTACTGGGCTATCCGGCGAGGCGGCCTCTGGCAACTTCGCGTCTGGCAAGCTGGCTTCTGGCAAGCTGGCTTCTGGCACAGGGGGTTGGGGGGCGATCATCGCAAAGCTCCGATGACGTAATGGATGCTATCGACGAGTTTGCTGCCGGGTGCCGCGACGCAATCCTCGGTCACGTCGGCCAGGGCGATGAAGCTTTCGCGCGGGATGCGTGTGGCGGTTTGCAGGTGTTCTCGGAGCCACCATTCGATATCGGCTTCGGGCATC
>JBEIRZ010000174.1:0-9246 GCA_040375695.1 Planctomycetaceae bacterium | reverse complement strand
TTCTTTGGGAATCGTGCCCAGTTCTTCGGGATCGCGCCGGTCGATGAGGGGCATTTCCGGGCGGTTGTTGCCGCCAACTGGGTTGCCCTAAAGCCCGGTTGCCCTGAAGACAGGTTGCCCTAAAGCCCGGTTGCCCTAAAGACAGGTTGTTGCCGCGAATCGACGGGTCAGCGTGGTTCCCAGTTGCCGCGGATGAAGCGTTCTTGGGGGACGAATCTGGCCTTGTAATTCAGGTGTTGGTTCTGGGCGACGTACATCCCGAGGTAGACGAAGGTGCGGCCGGTTTCGAGGGCCCGTTGGATCTGTTTGAGGATCGCGTAGGTCCCGGGGCTAAGGCGGGAAAAATCGGGGTCAAAGTGCGTGTAGACGGCGGAGAGCGATTGTTGGCCGACATCGATCACGGAGATCGAAATCAGCCGGTCGCCGTGGCGAATCGCCATTTCAAGGGTCGGGCAGCAGCTGTCGACGAGGAACGAGCTGTAGCCGCTCGGGTCGACCGAGCCGTCGCCGCGGTCGAGTTGGCGGAGGTTGCGGTGACGGTTGAACAGTTGCACGCGTTGTTCGTCGGCGCAAACGGGGCCGAATTCGACGGTCAGTTCGGCGTCGCCCCGTTTGAGGACCCGCTGGAGCGATTTGGTCCAGACGAAACGGTCGACAGGGACGCGGGTCGGTTCGCAGGCTTGGCAGGCGGGGCATTGGGTGCGGTAAACGAAATCACCGGTGCGGCGAAATCCTTGGCTCAGGAGCAGGTCGAGGGCGGCGCCGTCGAGCCTGCCGACGGGGAGTTGCAGCGGCATGCGGGCCGTGAAGCCGTCGAGGTACGGGCATTCCTGCGGCTGGTCGTAGACGACCATCAGCTTCGGCACCGCGAAATCCCCCTCCTGGCGGGTGGGACGACTGGGTTCGAAGGGCTGCATGGCGGGTCGCCTTGGGTCGCCGATGGGGGATCAGTCCGGGATCGATTCGCCGCGGACGAGGTCTTCGAAGCTTTCGCGGCTACGGATCAATTTCGCTTGGCCCCCTTCGATGAGGACTTCGGCGGCTCGGGTCTTGCTGTTGTAATTGCTGCTCATCGCGAAACCATACGCGCCGGCATTGCCTAAGACCAGGTAATCACCGACATGGGCGGCCGGGAGGGGGCGAGAGCAGACATAGCCCCCTTCGGCTTGGGTGAAGATATCGCCCGATTCGCAGAGGGGGCCGCCGACGATCGCATCGACTTCGGGACGTTCTGATTCGGAGCCGTCGCGAGGGCAGAGTGCGATCGGGTGGTGCGAGCCGTACATCACGGGTCGGGCCAAGTCGTTGAAGCCGGCATCGAGCAGGAAGAAGCGGTTGGTCCCCATCGACTTGACGGCGCGGACTTCGGCGATGAGCGCCCCGGCTTCGGCGACGAGGTACCTGCCGGGTTCGATTTCCAACCGGATCGGGTGGCCGAACGACTTCGCGATTCGGTTTCGGGTCGCGTCCCAGAGTTCGTAATACTTTTGCAGATCGATGAACGAATCGGTCGACTTGTAGGGGACCGGTAAACCGCCACCGCTGCTGATCGTCGTCACCGTGCGGCCGATCGAGGCGACGGTCCGTTCCATCGCTTGGCAGACTTGGGAAAGGTGTTCGAGATCGGTGCCGGAGCCGATGTGCATGTGGACGCCGGTGACGGTGACGCCATGGCGGTCGGCGCGAAGGAGGCAGTCGTCGACCTGTTCGTGCCAAATCCCGTGCTTGCTCTGTTGGCCGCCGGTGTTCGTCTTTTGGCTATGGCCGTGCCCGAAGCCGGGGTTGATCCGCAGGGTGACGTTAGCGCCTGGGAGCCTTTCGCCGAGCTGGTCGATCATGTCGGGCGAGCCGCAATTGACGTGCAGTCCGAGCTCGACGACGAGGTCGAGCGATTCGCGATCGAAGATGTCGGCGGTGTAGACGATCCCGGGGGTTTCGCCGTGGGGCTTGAAGCCGGCGGCCAAGGCGCGGCGAATTTCGCCGGCGCTCACGGCGTCGACGACGACACCGGCGCGGCGGACGCGGTCGAGGATCGCGATGTTCCCACAGGCCTTTTGGGCGTATCGGATGACATCGAAGGCGGCCAGATCGGCGATCCGTCGCTGGATCATCGCCGCGTCATAGAGGTACAGCGGCGTGCCGAACTGCTTGGCTAGGGGGGCGATTTCGAGCCCGGCGAAGCGGGTCTGTTGGGTCGGGAATGCGGGAGCGGCTGCGATCATGACGAATCCGAGGGGGGTGGAAGACGGCAGGATCGAATATAGGTTAAATAGAAGCCTATCGGAAACCCCTGCCGCACCCGCGCCCTGTCGGAGACACCCTCGTGAATCGACCGCTGATCGTCCCGTCCTGTCCTCGCGTCCGCAGCGTCCTCGGCTTCGCCGCGATCTTCACGCTCGCCCCATTCGCCACACCCGCCCGCTTTTGCGGCCCAGTCGTTGCACAGGACGGGGAAAAAGCAACGCTCGTTTCGGGGATCGACAAGTCGATCATCAGCGCGACGCTGAAGCCGGGCGACGATTTTTATCAATACGCCAACGAGTCCTGGCTGGGGGCGACCGACATCCCCGCCGACCGGGCGGACTACGGGATTTTCGCGATCCTCGATGACGAGACGCAGGCGAAGGTCCGCGAGATCATCGAAAAAGTCGCGGCCCAGCCCGATGCCCCGGCGGGATCGGCCGCTCAAAAGGTCGGTGACTTTTACCGAAGCTACGTCAACCTCGATCAGCGGAATCAGCTCGGGACGGCGCCGATCGAAACGTTGCTCGAGCAGCTCCGCGGCGTGAAGACCCCCGAAGAACTCGGTGGGGTGATGGGCAAGTTACAACGGTTGGGGGTCGACATGCCGTTGGGGGCCTACGTCTCGGTCGATGCCAGGGACAGCGACCAATACACCGTTTATGTCAGCCAAGCGGGGTTGTCGCTGCCGGATCGCGATTATTACCTCGTCGATGAGCCGCGGTATGCGGAGCTGCAGAAAGAGCTCGTGAAATACGCCGCGGAGATGTTGGTCGCGGCGAAGTACCCGCTGGCCGAAGGGCGGACGGCCGAGTCGTTGGCCGAGCAGATCCTGGCGATCGAAAAGCGGATCGCCAAGGAGCAGTGGACCAAGACCGAAAACCGCGACCCGGTGAAGACTTACAATCGGGTCGATGGGAAGAAATTGGCCGAGATGGTCGCCCCCTTTGCATGGGACGCCTTCCGCGATGGCTATGCGATCCCGGCCGATCAGGCGATCGTCGTCAGGCAACCGAGCTATTTCGAAGCGCTCGGCGAACTGTTCGGCGAATTCGATCTCGACGCCTGGAAGGCCTATTTGACCTTTCACCTGATCGATGGGAACGCCAGCCACCTTTCGGAAGCCCTCGAATTGAGAAGTTTCCAGTTTCACGGGACGGCCGTCAGCGGCGTCGATGAGCAGCGTCCGCTCTGGCAAAGGGCCGTCCGCGCGACCGGCAGCGTCTTGGGGGAATTGGTCGGGCAGCTCTACGTCGAGCAGCATTTCGCACCCGAGGCGAAACGCCGCATGAACGAGCTAGTCGAGAATCTCAAGAAGGCCTTTGCCAAGCGGATCGAAAGCCGGCCTTGGATGGGGGAAGGGACGAAGAAACAGGCGCTGGCGAAGCTCGCCAAGTTCAACACGAAGATCGGTTATCCCGATGTTTGGAAGTCATATGACAAGCTGACAATCGGCACCCAGTCGCTCGCCAGCAACATGCTCGCCGCCGCCGACTTCGAGGCCCAGCGCGACCTCGATAAGCTCGGCGGGCCGATCGATCGCAGCGAATGGTTCATGACCCCGCAGACGATCAACGCCTATTACAACCCGACGATGAACGAGATCGTCTTTCCGGCCGCGATCTTGCAACCGCCGTTCTTTAACCTGCGTGCCGATGACGCGGTCAATTACGGCGGGATCGGGGCGGTGATCGGGCACGAGATCAGCCACGGTTTTGACGACAAAGGGAGCAAATTCGATGGCGAGGGGAACCTCCGCGATTGGTGGACCCAGAACGACCGGAGCGAATTCGAAGCCCGGGCCAAGGGGTTGGTCGAGCAGTACAACGGTTACGAGCCCGTCGACGGGATGAAGATCAATGGCGAATTGACGCTGGGCGAAAACATCGGCGACCTCGGGGGGCTGAGCGTCGCGTACGATGCCTACCGTTTGTCGCTGGGCGATCGCGAGGCACCCGTCATCGATGGGCTGACCGGGGACCAGCGATTTTTCTTCGGTTGGGCCCAGAGTTGGAGGCGGCTCTATCGCGACGCGGAAATCCGCAAGCGGCTTTTGACCGACCCGCACAGCCCGAGCAAGTATCGGGTCAACGGGATCGTACGCAACATGGACGCGTTTTATCAGGCCTTCGACATCAAGCCCGGCGATGCGCTCTATTTGCCCCCCGAACAGCGGGTCGAAATCTGGTAAGCTGATCGGGGTGTCGAGACCTAAATGCCGCCGCGGCGGCGGGTGACCTGTCACGTCGGTTTGGCTTGGCGCGAGCCCGGCAAACCGGCCAAGGTGTAACTCGCGTGCGAACACTGCGGAATCTCATAAATTGACATGTGTCAGCTTATGAGCTTTGTGCCAGCCTAGAGGATTTGTTCCAGCCCAGAGGATTTGTGCCAGGGCGAGCCGGTCCCAGCGGCGTTGTCGATCAGATCGGTGATTGCTAGTCGATGAGTCCGGTCGGTTTCGGCGGGTTTTCTTAGTATTTGATTTGAGCCGGTCGTTTTGAAAGTGATAAGATTTTTTTGTTGACAGACATTTTCCTCTCACCCTTTTCCTCAGAGTCATAAGGCGGACGCGATCCATGACGAAGACCATCAATGTCGCGATGATCGGTTTGGGGTTCGGCACCGAGTTTTTGCCGATCTATCAGGCCCACCCCAACACGAATGTCGCAGCGATCTGCCGCCGCGACGTCGCGGCGATGAACAAGGTCGGGGACCAGTTCGGTATCGATCGGCGGTATTCGCGGTATGCCGAAGTGCTGGCCGACCCCGACATCGACTTCGTCCACATCAACAGCCCGATCAACGATCACGCTTGGATGGCGCTGGAAGCCTTGGACGCCGGCAAGCATGTGATGTGCACGGTGCCGATGGCGACGACGATCGAGGAGTGCCAGAAGATCGTCGAGAAGGTGAAGCGGACGGGGCTGAAATACATGATGGCCGAGACGGTCGTCTACAGCCGCGAATTCCTCTTCATCAAGGAGATGTACGACAAGGGCGAATTGGGGAAGATCCAGTACCTTGCCGCTTCGCACCCACAGGATATGGACGGTTGGCCGAGCTATTGGGAGAAGATGATCCCGATGCATTACGCGACGCACGTCGTCAGCCCCTGTTTGGCGCTGACCGGTAACCTAGCGGAATCGGTGAGCTGTTTCGGGTCGGGGGCGGTGCGTGACGATATCGCCAAGAAGTCGGGTAACCGGTTCGCGGTCGAGACTTGCCACATCCGTTTGCAGGACAGCGACGTGGTTGCCCACATTTGGCGGTTCCTGTATGACGTCGCCCGGCAGTACCGCGAGAGCTTTGACGTTTACGGGACGAAGCGGAGTTTCGAGTGGACATTGATCGAGCACGAGCCGCACGTGATCCACACGGCGAAGAAGGCCGAGCACGAGATCCCCGAGAAGGTGACTGTCCCCGATTACGCGCATCTGCTCCCTGAGCCGATCCGGCGGTTCACGCAGCCGGCGGAGATCCACGACGCGGACCATTTGTCGTTCATCCAGGGAGGTGGGCACGGCGGTTCGCACCCGCATTTGGTCAATGAGTTCGTGTCGGCGCTCTTGGAAGATCGCGACCCGCGACCCAACGCCGTGACGAGCGCCAATTGGACCTGCGTCGGGCTTTGCGCCCACGAGTCGGCGACCCGCGGCGGGGAGATCGTCCGGCTCCCGGACTTCACGCTCGGTTAACCCCTGTCGGTCGCGGGGCGGCCTGCGACTCGTCCGAGGTTGTGTGGGGGGCTTGGGTTTTATGGCCCGGCCCCGGCTGTTTGATAGGATCCGGTCGTGTTGCAAGTTTTGCAAAGACGGTCGTTTTTGGATACTGTTTTTTTCGGATACGTTGGTCCCGCGGATGCGGTTGTCTTATCGGCACTCAGCACCTTCACTCCTTCACTCATCGATACTCCCTATGTTTCGCAAGACGTTCTTATCGCTCGTCGTCTCGCTTGTCGCCTTGTGGGCAGGTCCGCTTTTGGCGCAAGAGGCCCGGCCGCTGAAGCTGGTCTTCCTTGGCGACCAGGGGCACCATCGGCCGGCCCAGCGATTCCTGGAGCTCGCGCCGGTGCTCGAGCCGCGGGGGGTCCATTTGACCTACACCGATGACGTCAACGTTTTGGCGGCCGACAAGCTTGCCCAGTACGACGGTGTGGTGCTCTATGCGAACATCGATTCGATCACCCCGGCGCAGGCCGATGCGCTGTTGGAATATGTCGCCAGCGGTAAGGCGTTCGTGCCGCTGCACTGCGCGACGTTCTGTTTCCGCAACGACGCGCGGATCGTGGCCTTGATGGGTGGCCAATTCAAACGGCACGGGGGTGAGGTTTTTGGGACGGAGCTGAGTGGCCAATCGCACCCGATCCTCGAAGGTTACGTCCCGTTCCGCAGTTGGGATGAGACCTACGTCCATCACCTGCACAACGACAAAGACCGGACCGTGTTGGAATACCGCCGTGGCGGGGCGCAGGCCGAGGGCAACGAGCGTGAGCCGTGGACTTGGGTCCGGACGCACGGCGAGGGGCGAATTTTTTACACCGCGTGGGGCCATGATGAGCGAACCTGGAGTCATCCCGGTTTCCATAACCTTGTCGAGCGCGGCATCCGCTGGGCGTGTGGGCTCGACCCTCGCGTCGCGGGGAGCTACGGGTCGGACGACAAGCCCGCGTTCGCGCCGCCGAAGATGACGTCGCTCCCGGCGGGCAATAAGCCGTTCGATTATGTCGATGTCGGACCGAAGATCCCGAATTACGCCGCGGGTCGGGGGAAGACGTTGACCGAAATGCAAAAGCCGCTGGAGGCCTCGGAATCGGTCAAAAGGTTCGTCACGCCGGTCGACTTTGCCGTCGAGCTCTATGCCGACGAGTCGATCTTTCAGGCCAAGCCGATCGCGATGAATTGGGACGAGCAGGGGCGGTTGTGGGTTTGTGAAACGGTCGATTACCCGCACGATTTGTCCGAAGGGAACCGTGGTCGCGACCGCGTCCGCGTGTTGGAAGACACCGATGGCGACGGTAAGGCCGACAAATCGACCGTCTTCGCCGAGGGGCTCAACATCCCGACGGCGATCGCGTTTCACCGCGGCGGTGCGGTCGTCCACAACGGGACCGAGACGCTCTACCTGAAGGATACCGATGGCGATGGCAAGGCGGATTTGAAGCAGGTCCTGATCAGCGATTGGAACCTTGGCGACACGCACGGCGGGGTGAGCAATTTCCGCAACGGGCTTGATAACTGGATCTGGGCGATGCAGGGTTACAACGGGTCGTCCCCCAAGTATGACGGGAAAGAGAGCCAGCCGTTCCGGATGGGGTTTTTCCGCTTCAAGCTTTCGCAGAGCGACCCGCCGAAGGTCGAGCAGATCGAATTCATCCGTTCGACGACGAACAACACGTGGGGCTTGGGGATCTCGGAAGAGGGGCTGATTTTCGGTTCGACGGCGAACCGCGCGCCGAGCTTCCACATGCCGATCCCGAACCGTTATTACGAACGCGTCGGCGGCTTCACCCCCGACACGTTGCAAATGATTTCGGACACGCACCTCTTCCAACCGGTGACGGATCGGATCCGTCAGGTCGACCATCACGGCGGTTACACCGCGGCGGCGGGGCATGCGGTTTACACGGCGCGGACCTACCCGCCGATGTGGTGGAACCAGACCGCGTTCGTTTGCGGCCCGACCGGGAAGCTTGTCGGGGCGTTCGTGTTGCAGCCCGATGGTGCGGGGTTCAAGTCGTTCAGCCCGATCAACCTGATCGCCAGCGACGACGAGTGGTCGGCACCGATCATGGCCGAGGTCGGGCCTGATGGGAACGTTTGGGTGATCGATTGGTACAACTACATCGTCCAGCACAACCCGACCCCCGAGGGGTTCGAGACCGGCAAGGGGAATGCGTACTTGACCGATTTACGCGACAAGCGGCACGGCCGGGTTTACCGCGTCGTTTATCGCGGCGACAAGACGGGGACGCGACCCGGGGAGGCGGCGCGGTTGCGTCACGACGATGTCGAAGGATTGATCGCGGCGCTGTCGCATCCGTCGATGCAGGTTCGACTTTCGGCGCAGCGGCTGTTGGTCGAGCGTGGCCAGGCCGATTGCGTCGACCGGCTCGTGAAGCTCGTCGGTGACGAATCGGTCGATGAGATCGGTTTGAACGTCGGCGCGATCCATGCGATTCAGACGCTCGCCGGCTTGGGTCTGCTCACCGATGGTTCGGCCAAGAGCGACGCGGCGGTGGCGGCTGTGGTCGGGGCGCTCAAGCACCCGTCGGCAGGGGTTCGTCGCAACGCGGTGGGCGTCCTGCCCGATTCGCCAGCCTCGGCCCAAGCGATCGTCAATGCGGGGTTGCTGAAAGACCCTGAGCCGAAGGTGGTGCTCGCGGCGCTCTTAGCGATGGCGGACCAATCCGGGGATGGGCTTGCCGAACCGTTGGCGGGGTTTGTCGCCGGTCCGCAGGTCAACGACCGTTGGTTGTCGGATGCGGCGACGGCGGCGGCCGCGGGACGCAGCGACGCGTTCCTGATCGCGCTTGAGCGTTCGGCCGCTCGGGAGTTGTCTCCCGCGACGCTGGCGATCGCCCGCAGGGTTTCGGAGCATTTCGCCCGCAGTCGCCCCGATGCCGCACGAACGATGCGACTGGTCGGGGCCATGCAAGGGGCCAATCCGGCGCTCGTCGGGCAGACCGTCGAAGGTTTGATCGCCGGTTGGCCGGCCGATGCCGCGATCGCGGTCGACCCGGCCGGTAAAGAAGCGATCAAAGCGCTCTTCCGCTCGGGCGACGAAGCCGCGAAGGCGGGGCTGATCCAATTGGCCGAAATTTGGAAAAGCGACGCGCTGAGCGCCGAGCGGGCCGAGGTCGTGCAATTGCTCACCCGTCAGCTCGAAGACGTGAAGCTCGATCCGGCAGAACGGCTCGGTGCCGCCAACCGCTTGATCGCCTTCGAGCCCTCCAGTGCCGAGGTTGTCGAGCGGTTGATCAAGCCGATCAATGCGCTCGCGCCGCCG
>JBEIRZ010000083.1:0-15590 GCA_040375695.1 Planctomycetaceae bacterium | reverse complement strand
GTACAACTGCGGGCTGGGATCAATGCGGCATCTTCCGAACCGCTCGGTCTAGGGTTAGGTTCGCACGGGCTTGGGGGGCGAGTTACGGCGGGTGGCGCGATGGGGGTTATGGATAGTACCGGTTACGTCGAGGCCTTGCGAACCTACGGGTGGGTCGGGTTTTTACTAATCGCAAGCGTTTTTGTGACGCTGTGGAGAAGGTCGAAACGACTTCTCGCCATGGTAGTGGAAGATCGCAACCTGTTTTTGTTTCGGACGTGGTTTGTCGCCGGGCTTGTGGCGACTTTTTCTGGTAGCTGGGTTTTTTCCGCGACATTCTTTTGGGTGCTTGCTGGGTATTGTTTGGAGAGATCCGAACAGTCCGATTTGTCGGATGAGGAAGAGGGCGACTTTGATCCGGATGAAGATCGCGATCAAGCGTGGGGCTGATTCAGGGCGAAGCGACGATCGTTTTCTTACGGATGTTGACGACACGCTCCTGCCGAAGGCTTCTTCGAATAACGGGCAGCTTTGCTTTTCGACGCAAGCTCGGTAGCCCTTCCAATCTGGCTGATGGACAGTCCAACAGGCCGTGGCGGTTTAAATGCGTTTGAGAAGCCCTGAGTATCTTTGGTCGCTATCCCGTTCCTTGCATCGACGTGGATTTCGTCGGATCGCAAGGATCGTAAAGATATTCAACTACTTGTTGCATCGGGCTTTGCTTCCGAGCGAAGCGATCGTCGGTAAGAATTTGACGCTGGAGCATTACGGGTTAGGCATTGTGATTCACCCGAACGTTACGATCGGAGATGATTGCCGCATTTACCACCACGTGACCATCGCGGGCGAGATGCCACTCGACGCACCCGAGCGGGTCGTGATCGGCAACCGTGTAACGATTGGCGTCAATGCGGTGATATTACCGCGCGCTTATCAGGGACTGACGATCGGGGATGATGCGATCATTGGAGCCGGGGCCGTTGTGACAAAGGATGTCCCCCCAGGTGCGGTCATGATTGGGGTTCCGGCTCGCATCAGCCGATTGCGATAAACCACCCAGCGATGCCGCCCTGCGAGTCGTTTCGGCAGGTGAATTTTCTGTCGGTCGCAGGTCTTGTTGTAAACGATGCGATTCTGTGGAATTGCCGGCTCTTCGATTGAAGGGCTTTTAGTAACCGAGAAACGCCGAAAGCCAACGCTTTGAAGATCGCATACGTTATCATCAATGCGAACCGTCATGAGGGTACTGCGCGGGCGGTTTGGGAAGTTGCCGAGAGGGTCGCTGAGGAGCATGAGGTTCACCTTTGGGCGCGGACAGCAGAGTTGCGTGAAAGGTCCAAGGTGATTTGGAAGCGTATTCCTGGCCCTTCACGACCCGAGGTTGTCGACTTCGTGTCATTTCGCTGGTTGCTCGACAGGCAAATCCTAAGACACGGGTACGACATCATCCATTCGGCGGGGCCGAATACGGACGTCGCCAACGTTTATACGATTCAGACCGTTCACCCCTGCAAGATGGCGCAGCTCAATCCGATGCGGGTGGGGGCGACCGCGAGTCGACTCCGACGGTTTTGTTGGGAGCGATACGATCGAGCGGTAACAGCCGCGGAAAGGGTTGCCTATACGAGCAGAGGGCCCTTGGGTCCTCGATATTTCTTGCCGGTTTCCGGGGGGACTCGTGACGAGCTGATCAAACATTACCCGGACACGAAAAGCGATTCGGCGGGATCGAATGTCGTCGTGATCCCGAATGGGGCTGATTTGGAAACGTTTTCGCCGATGCAACGCCCACTGCATCGGGAAGCTGTACGGAGAAGCCTCGAACTAGCGGACGAGGATTTCGTGCTCGTTTTCAGTGGCGGTGATTGGCGAAGGAAAGGCTTGGACCTGCTGTTCGAGGCGATCAGGTTGATCGATGATCCTCGGGTGAAGCTTTTGGTAGTCGGCCATGACCGGGCGGATCAAGACCTTCGGTATCGACCCGCAAAGCTGGGGATCGAGTGGAGGATTCGGTTTGCCGGGTTCCGCTCGGATATCGAAAAATACTACGCCGCCGGTGACTTGTTCGTTTTTCCGACATCCTATGAGGCGTTCAGTCTCGCTTCGATCGAGGCTGCGGCATCAGGCTTGCCGGTGTTGATGACGGACGTGAGCGGCGCTAAAGAGCTAATCGGAGACAATGTTACTGGCGCGATCATCCGTCGAGATCCGAAAGACATTGCGGAACAGGTGCTGCGATTCGTTAACAATAGGCCGCTCCTCTTGGAGACAAGTCGTCGCGCACGGCAGCGAGTCGAAGAGCAGTTTCATTGGGATCGCGTTGCGTCGGACACTCTACAGATCTACCGAAACTTGGTTGCCCGCTGATCCCCGACTTGGGGACAGATCGAATTTATGTCCCTTGAAACCTTCCATAGGCTGTAAAACCTGGACATCGCTGCGGCACGCTCGAAGCTTAGGACCTATCCAAGCCACATCACGCCCATCGCCGTGGGCTCTGGGCGTGCCACCTAATATCACCAATATCAGCAGTGAAAACGGATGGGTGATTGATGATGTGCTCTGTCCCCGCGCACCTGTTCCCCGCGCACCTGTCCAGGGGGGCACAGCACAAGGCAAAGTGCCCCACGGTGGTTTAGTGAGCATTTGTAAAATGCTCTGTCCCCAAGGGGACGTCCGCAAAACCCAAAAGCCAGCGAAATCAAAGACTTTCGTCGGCTGTGTCTCCCCAAGGGAACCCGAAGTGACTGACGATTCTGGATTTCGCGTCGTACTTCCGAAAATTGGGAACCGGTCTGAGCAAGTTCCGCACTTTTGATTATGAAGGCTTGTATGCCGCCGTTGAGTAGTGGTGAAAACTTTGCAGAAAGGAACTCGGTTGTCTAAAGTCATAGGTTCTGCTCTAGCCAATTATGGCTTTATTTTTTTGGCCCTTGCCTATTTGGTTAATTTTAGCCGTGCGGCGCCGGAGCTTGATTTACCGCTTGCGAATCCCTATGCCCACGCCCATCGCCAGACGCAAACGGCGATCGCGATCCGCCAGTATGCGGAGGATGGACTTACTCTGCTTCACGAGATACCGACCTTTGGCGAACCATGGGTATTGCCGATGGAATTCCCGGTCTATCAGTGGGTTGCGGCGACGCTCGCGCGTCGAGTCGATTGGTCGATTGAGAAAGTCGGGCGGGTCTGTTCGCTGATCATTCTCTACGCATCGATCCCGCTACTGATTTGGCTCCTCACGTCTCTCGACCGAACTCCCCAACAAGCGTCTTGCATCGCGGCGATGGTGCTGCTTTCGCCGACCTATCAATTTTGGGGAAGGTCGGTGATGATCGAATCGACCGCCTTGTTCTTTTCGATCGGTTATGTTGCCGCGGCACTTTCGTCGCTGCGTTATGACGGCGATCGCCTTATTCGTGTGGGGATTTTGCTGATCGCCTTGCTTTGCGGCATTTTGGCGGCGCTCGTTAAGATCACCACCTTCGCGGTGGCGTTTGGGTTTGTGGTCCTGGTTGTTGCTGTTAAGTTTTGGAAGCGTGAGATCGGTGTGCGGCAGCGTGGGGTTGCGGTTGGCGGCTTGGTGTTGGCGACCGTGGTATCGATCCTGTGCGGCAGAATTTGGGTCGGCTACGCGGACCGTATCAAGGAGACCGGACTCCTCACCGTGAAGTCGACTTCCGCGAGTCTTCATGACTGGAATTATGGGACATTAGCACTCCGTTTGACTCCTGAGTATTGGCGTCGTTTTTGGGATTGGGGTGTTCAGGAAGCGATGCCCACTTTTCAGTCTTTGCAATGGGGCCCCGACCGCTGGTTGAGTGCATTGAACCCGCTTGCCATCGTGGCGTTCGTCCTGTGTGTCGTCTGGTTCGCGACTCGCGAGCGAAAGAATATCTTGATCTTTTTGGCGTTTTTATTGGCATTCGCCTCGGGACCGCTGGTCTTCGCGAACCTGTACTTTGAGCATACGTATTATTGGTATGCGAACCTCTGGTTGCTGATCGTCGGTGTTTTCTACGTCGTGTGGGACCCCGGTGTCTGGTCGCGGGCCTTTGTGCAACTTCGATCTGGCTCGCCTCATGTCTCAATTGTCCAGCGGGGGGCGACGGTGGTCATGATGTTGATCGCTATCGGTTTGGGCCTTGTCACCGCCGGCGCTTGGAAGTTTCATGAGTATTCGGATTGGCAAGCCTTTGATAAGTTGGGTCGCGATGAAAAAAACAACTGGCTCGCGATGCGGTCGTTGTCTGAAAAGCTTCCCAAAGATGATGATCGCAAAGGGGTCTATTTATACACGGCGGCTGGGGCAACTCCCGAGGTGCCCTACTTCATTCGCCGACGCACTCTGTACGTCCGGCTGACAGCGCCCGAAATGAGCCAGGGAAACGCGCTTCGAGTCGATGAGGCATCATCTTGGAATCGCGCTGTCACGGCCGAGGCGATTTCGCTCCAGCAAAAAGGGTATCGTATCGAAGGTATTATCGAATTGTTCCCTAAGTACTTCGTCGATCCCCAAGTTCGTCGATCCTTTTTGGAATCGCTTTCGTTGGAGGAGGGGGAAGAGGTAATTAAGACGGAGTCATTTAGGTGTGCGATGCTAAAGAGGATGTAGTGTAGGTGATTCGAATACTTAGATATTCATTTCGTGAGGGGTTTCCCAACGGATCGATAGTTACTTCGCCAACGAATGGTTCGTGGCTATGGTCATTCGGTGTAGGCTACGTGTGTCTGGTTGAAATAGGAACGAGCTCGTTCATGTTTCTTTAGTGTAGTGCGAAGATAAGTTATTGTGTAAGGCGTTGATTCGCGCGAATATGGTAGTTTCTAAAGGTTTTTCGGCACTGATCGCTAACTTTGGTTACTTGGCATTGGCTATTGCCTTTTGCCTGAATGTGAGCCGCTGTGCGCCCGAGTTCGATCTTCCGTTGGTTGGCCCCTACGCCTATCGTCAGTCTCAGACCGCGATTGGCATTCGCCAATACGAGGAAGAGGGTCTGTCGATTCTTCATGAAATCCCGACTTTTGGAGAGCCATGGGTCTTACCGATGGAATTTCCCCTCTATCAGTGGATTTCAGCGGAGATAGGACGGGCATCCGGGTGGTCAACTGAGCGGGCGGGGCGGACGTGTTCGCTGATGTTCTTCTATGCGACGATACCGCTGCTTGTCTGCTTGATCACGCTGCTGGATCGCACGCCCCAGCAAGCGGCGTGCATTGCCGCGGTGATTTTAGTTTCGCCCACGTACCAATTCTGGGGGCGGACGGTGTTGATCGAATCGACCGCACTGTTTTTTTCGATGGGTTACCTCGTCGGTGCGATTTCTTGGGTTGGCGGTAAAGGGAATCGTTGGATCCGCGGGGCCTACCTGGCGTGCACCCTGGCATGCGGTATGTTAGCCGCGCTCGTTAAGATCACCACCTTTGCGGTTGCGTTTGGATTTCTTGCGCTCTACCTCGTCGGCAAGCTTTGTCAGCGTGAAATCGATTGGCGAAAAGGCCGAATCGAAGTTTTCGGCCTCGCCGTGGTCACCGCCTTGTCGATTCTTGTTGGCAAGGCTTGGATCGACTACGCGGATGGGATCAAGGCGACCGGACTTGTGACCCAACAGTTGACATCGTCAGGACTGCGTGACTGGAATTACGGAACGTTGGCGCTCCGATTATCGAAGGAATATTGGGGGCATATGTGGGAATACGGCGTTCAAGAGGCGTTGCCCGCATTCCATTTTTTGCAGTGGGGCCCTGATCGTTGGGTAAGGCCTCTGCATCTTGTTTCGATCGCGGCTATCGTGACGTGTGTCATATGGTTTGCCAGTCGACGGTGGAATAACCTACCCATCTTTCTGGCTTTCCTATTGGCATTCATTTCGGGACCGTTGGTATTTTCGAATCTGTACTACGAACATCAGTACTATTGGTACGCGAACCTGTGGTTGCTGATCGCCGGAATTCTGTACGTCATCTGGGACCCTGAAATATGGTCGCGGTCCGTTAAAGCGATTCGCTCCGGGTCTCAAGGGATCGGGCTTATCGAACGTTTGGCGACGGCCATGATGCTGGCCATTTCCATCGGATTTGGGATCATGACCATCGGCGCTTGGAAGTATCACGAGTACGCCGATTGGCAGGCATGGAGCGAATTGCGGCAAGAAGACAAAGAGGCCTATTTGGCGATGCGGACATTTGCGACACTGCTGCCGCATAATGAAGATGACAAGGGAGTTTATCTGTATGCGGGGGTCTCGCCGACGACCGAAGTGCCTTACTTTCTTCGTCGGCGAACTTTGTTTATCAGCTTAACGCCCCCGCAACCTGAGGCGACTAATCCGGTCATTGAGGAGGCGATCTCACTTCAGCGGAAGGGGTATCGCTTGGAGGGGCTGGTCGAGCTCTTCCCGAAAGAATTCTCGGACGTGGCGGTCCGTGAATCGGTTCTGGGGATGCTCTCTTTAAAAGTTTCGGAAGTTTCGGTCGATGGGGAGAGCTGCCGATGCACCCTATTGAAACCTGTCTCGAGTGCCCGCTGAACGCTGAGTGAATCTGGAAAATGATTACTGATCAACGTGAGCTATTGATCTTCACTCATTACGGGAACGCCGACTATTTGGCCTACACGTTGCGTCAGGGCACGCGAAGCAATCCGGAGATGCGCCGCATCCTGATCGGGGACGAGAAGAACCGGGCCACGGCAATCGCGGCGGGTTGGGAGCATTATCTGCTCCGCGATCTGACGTCGAAGAAAAGGGACGAATTCAACGCGAGATTCCGCTGGGTCCAAGGTCCCAAGCACCAGCCGATCAAGGGGGGGCAGGACTGGCTTCGCTTCGTCTTCGAGCGGTTCTACTGTGTCGCGACTTTTCTTTCGACGACGGGGGCTTCGCACTTCTGGCATTTTGACTCCGATACGATGATCCTTCACCCGTTGCGCCGTTACACCGATGAGATTTTGCGCCAGGCCGTCGCATGCACAACGCTTTGCAATGATTACTGCCCCAGCGGGCTGATCACATCACCATTCCTGGATGGCTATTGCGATTCGATGATCCGATTTTTTCAAGATGAAAACTATCTGGATGCCAAGCAGTCGATCTACGATTCCCAACGTCCCGGTGATGCCTTCACGGAAATGCCTGCATTCTGTGATTACCGGACTTTAACCGGGTTTAAGACCTTTCATCTGTCATCGGCGTTTTCTTCGGAAGGGGTTTGGTTCGATGATTGTATCTGTCAGTCGGATACATTCGTGACGTTACCAAAAATGGGCGACCGCCGATCGATCAAAGCGCTGCGCAGCAGGACCGGTGCGATCGTTTGTGATCGCCAGGGGAAGGAGATGGAGTTCGCGACCGTCAATTGCTCTTGGGTGCCCATCGATGTTTTCAGATGGATCGAACTGGCAGCCGAGAAACGTCTCCCTCCTGCGATGGATTCCTTATCGAGTTTTATCGAAGTCCCCCTTGGTCAGCGTCTCCTGGGGAATTGCTTAAAAGTTTTGAAGCGGGGCCGATAGGTATACTCGTGCGGACAACGGGCTTGCCCGAGCGGACAACGGGCTTGCCTATGCGGACAACGGGCTTGCCCATTCGGATCTTGTGCGGTCGCGTGATCTGCACGCGAAAGTCTTTCTGGGCGTGTAACTCGGAGCGGATCGGGAATATCGGGGCGTCGTTGAGTTGGCACTCGTCGGTTAGCGACTTGTCATCGAATTGGGAATGTCGATCGGTCGAGTCATACGGTGAGGCAGAACTGACAGATCTTGACGATCCGACGCTAACCCGCCGCTTCTCATAATTCCCAGGATCCTTACCGGCCAATTACCCCATGAATGAGAGTCGCTCGCCGATCGATCTGCCGCCTCAGAAGGGGAAGATCAATGCCTTGGAGGGATTGCGGGGTGTCGCGGCACTGGTGGTTGTGATCTCCCACCTGAAGCTCACCTTTTATAGTGCCTCGCCGGTTTTGGATTTTGGCATGATGTCCCAGGTATCGAATCGCCTTATCGGAGGCCTTTCGAACGGTTTTTTTTCGGTTTGGCTTTTCTGGGTGATGTCGGGTTTTGTGCTGTCGTTGAAATACCACATGGAGAACGATCAGCGACTCGGGATCGAGCGTTTGCGGGATGCGACGATCAAGCGATACCCCAGGCTACTGCCCCCGGTTCTTATGTCGGTAGTGATCAGTTGGTCGCTGCTTGCACTCGGGCTGATGACGAACAAGCAGCTCGCGAATCGACTCGGACTGACCACGGGCGCATGGCCTGGAAGTTTTTTTTCATTCGAGCCGAGTATTGTCGATGCCCTCAAGGGGGGCATTTGGCAGGCGTTTTTTATCTACGACCCGAGCCGATCCTATAACCCCGTATTGTGGACGATGGAAAAGGAGTTTTATGGCTCGTTGTTTCTATTTGCGGGGCTCGCGATCTTCGGCAAGTGGCGATCCCGCTGGCTGGCGTACATCGCGACGCTCGCTATCCTTCACAAATTAGGGATGAACTGGGTTAGTTCATTTGTCATGGGCAGCCTTGTTTGTGACGTTTACGTTCACGGGCAGGATTTGATAGATCGTTTCCCGGAGATTCTGCAGGGGGTTGTCGGACGCGTCATCAACGGTCAAGTGTTGAGCGGACTGACGGTAGCGATGCTCATCATCCTGGTCGGTCCGGCGGGAGATAGCGGCGAGCTGATCTATCTATTTGCGGCAACGGCGATGACCGCCTTGGTGGTGATAAGTCCCATCCTGCAGAGTTGGCTCGGTACTCCGCTGCTGGTGTTCCTGGGTAAGATTTCGTTTGGCATCTATCTGGTCCACGTACCCGTCTTATTCTCGTTGGGTTATCCTTTGTACCTGTTTTTCGTCTCGGTATTCCGGGAGGGTCCGGCGAGGCTGATGACGTCGATCACCTTGTTGCTAGTGTCTTCGATATCGGGTTGGGTGTTGTGGCGTCTTGCCGACCGTCCTGCCGTCGCTATCGCGTCACGCCTCAAACTGGGCGACGGGTTGCGGCGTTAGGTTTTCGTCACCCGGGTTGGTATCACTGGAACGGCTTTATTTGGCCGCGATTGCGGTATCAAGCCAACGCAATTGCGGTATCAAGCCAACGCGATTGCGGTATCAAGCCAACGCGATTGCGGTATCAATCCAACGCGATTGCGGTATCAAGCCAACGCGATTGCGGGGGCAATTTAAAGGAGAGGTGGTCGAGCAATGCCCCCAAATCCTTTGGGACAGGCCATCGGGGATAAGGTCATCGATCGATCGTTGTCAGGGCGAGGAAGGTAACCCTTCATGCAGAATATCTGTTCGCAAGTGAGGCCAGGCCTGTTACGATTTTTCCTGGCGATGGTGGTTGTTCTGCACCATTCTTTTCCGATCCGTTTAGGGGCGTGGGCCGTCGGGATGTTTTTCGTCCTAAGCGGCTATTGGATCGCGAGAATGTGGGTTGAAAAATACTCCCTGCTCCCATCGCCCTACGGATCCTTCGTCACCAGTCGTTGGTGGCGTCTGGCGCCGTTGTTCCTGACGGTGCAGTTGCTCGCCGTAGTGTTGATGTACCTAGGGCTTCCGATGGGAGGTCGCGAGGCGATATCGAATCTCGGTTGGTGGGTGACACAACCGCTGGTCATCGGGTCGACGCAATTCTCGCGTTTGTTACCGCCGAGTTGGTCACTCGATCTGGAGATGCAGTTTTATCTGATCGCCCCGTTGATGGTCATCGGGCTTGGGGCGTTAAGCGGCCGGGCTCGATTAGGGCCTGTTCTGGGGATGTTCGGCTGGGGGATCCTTCTGATGGCATCGGGCATTTCGTTGGAGACGCCACGACTGGATCTTTATGCATGGTTGTTCGGGGTGGGCATTCTCGCCTCCCTTTCGCGTTGGGATCCGCCAGCAAATCTGCAGACCGGGTGTGCCGCCGTTCTCATTCTCGGGGTATTGGTGACGATGGCGATACCGGCATCGCGAGAGTTGGTCTGGAGGAGCGGAAATCAGATCAATCGTCTTTCGCCTTTTTGGGGGCATGCCTTCTTTATCGCGATCGTTTCAACCGGGATCCCGGTGGCGCTCGGATCCGTATTTAGGAAGTCCGGCAAGATCGACCGGTGGCTAGGGGATCTCTCCTATCCCCTCTACCTATTCCACTGGATCCCGCGGGAATGGTATTACTCCCAGGTCGACTGGACGCAAAGCGGTTGGCGGAACGGAATTTTGTTGCTTACGAATATCGGCGTGGCGGTCTTGGGTGCCGTGATCCTGTTGCACGTTGTCGATCGACCGGCCCAGCGATTGAAGGAACGTTTTTTGAATCGATGAATCGGGCCAAGCAAGATCTAAGGAAGCTTTACCGAGGATCGACATGCGATATGCCGGTCGATCTTGGGGTGAAGTTCGTATGGCACAGAGCGGTTCGTAGGATCATTCGTGGCCGAATGATCTTGTTAACCCACTGTTGGGAGCGTGTCATCGGGTGCGTTGAGGCAGGTCGAAGTCGATGACGACCAATATCGTCCATCTCGGTTTGGGCTGGATCGGTGATCGCGGCGGCGGGCTTGAGAGGTACCAGCATGGCCTGTGCGAGGCACAATCGAAGCTCGGTCTAGCGGTAGAGGCTTTGGTTCAAAGCCGGGTACCGATTGCTTCGCCAGCTGCCTATTCGATTACGGCTTATGCCTCTCCGGATGAGAGCAGGCGTGTGAAGCTCGAGAAGCTGAAACGCACGCTCGCCCCCCTATTGCGGCGGCAAAATCTGATCTTCGCTTCGCACCATGCGTCCGTGAGCGGTGCGGTGTGCCGGTACTTATCGGATGTTCCGCATGTGGTCCATTTCCACGGCCCTTGGGCCGATGAGGCTGCGGTCGAAGGGGCGGCGTGGTGGAAGACCTGCTTGCAACGGCGTGAGGAACTCAAGGCATACCGATCGGCGGGCCGGATCATTACGCTTAGCCGGTATTTCGCGGAGGTGTTGATCACTCGATATCGGATCGACCCCGCGATCGTCCGAATCGTTCCGGGGGGAATCGATGCGGTTAAAAATGATCCGGGGATCACCAGGAGAGAGGCGCGTGACGCGTTGGGTTGGCCACAAGACAGGCCGATCGTGTTGTCGATCCGTCGGCTCGTAAAACGTGTCGGTGTCGATGTATTGGTCGACGCCGCAAAGCTGATCGTGGCTAGGCATCCGGAGCTCCTGATCTTGATCGGCGGTACGGGGCCTTTGAGCAAGGAATTGCAGTCCAAGATTGACGCTTACGATTTGAGGAATCAGGTCAGATTGCTTGGCTACATACCCGACGATCTTTTAAGCACCGCCTATCGGGCTGCAGATTTGAGCGTCGTTCCCACGCAGGAGCTCGAAGGGTTTGGGCTAGTGACTTTGGAATCGATGGCTGCTGGGACACCACCAATTGTAACGCCCGTCGGCGCGCTTCCTGAAATTGTTGAGCCGTTGAGCAAGGAGCTCATCTTCCAAGGTCGCGATGCATCGGCCATCGCGAACGGACTTGTAACGATACTCGACGGAACGACCAAACTTCCTGACGATAATGCGTTTCGTGACTATGTCAGGCGAGTTTTTGATTGGCAGGTGATTGCTCCAAGGGTGGCAGGAGTTTATCGAGAGTTGTCCGCTGATTGATCGAGTTAGCGCGACGGACGGCAGGTGAGAAATCAGATTCGAGTACGATTAATGTAGAGCTAGGAAGCATCCATTTTTGCTTATCGATGAAGCCAGTCGGCAGAAAAAGCCGGCTGGCTTTTTTCGTTTACCGACGGCGAATTGAGAAGTGAGAAATAAGAAGTGAGAAGTGAGAACTGGCGGGCGCGCGGGGTGGGCCACGGAAGGACACTGAAGTCCACGGAAAGGGGAACAAGGAAAGTGGGGCGATTGGTGCGCGGCGGGTTCACCACAGAGGACACTGAGTGCACGAAGGGTTTTTTAGAGGGATAACAAACCACCAAACCTTCTTCTCTACCGGCCCTGTTTTTCCAAAGACATCCTTGGAGACGTGGTGTATTTTGCGCGCGCTAAACCATCGCCTAAACTTCGTGATCTTCGCGCCTTCGTGGTGAATCCCCCGCGCGCTAAGGACCGATGTTCGGCGATTCGGGTTATTGATTGCCGCCTAGGCGGTTGAGGACTAGGAGCGCGTCGTGCGGGCCGATCTGCCCGTCGTTGTTCACGTCGTAATGACGCATCCCCTCGACCATCTCCGCTGGACGCTCCAGCAACGCCCCCGTCCCAAAGACCGCGTCATACGCCGCGGTGTCTACCGCGCCGTGACGCGCGATCGCGTTCAGGATGTGTAACGCGTCGGTCGGGTTCACCTCCCCGTTCGCGTCCACGTCCTTAGCCGAATGACGGTTGTGCCAATCCCAATGGCTCTCGACCGTTAACACCGCTTCGCTCTCTCGACCCGTCTCGTCGGTCGTTCGATAACGGATGCGATGCTGGCCCACCATCCCGGCCGAAGGCGTGTACTTGATCCCCGACCCGTCTTCCGTCAACTCCATCTCGCCCATCCCGCTGAGCAATTCCATGCCGATGATCTTGCACCGGCTCTCGGGGTCGAACAATTGACCGTCGTTCCCCGTCACGTCGGCAACCACCGGCACACCGGCCAACATCCGGACGAAATCATCCGTCCCGCGATTTTCGAAGGTGAGCGACGCGATCACTTCGCCTGTCCCCGACGTCAGCTCCGTCACCTTCAATTCGCTCGATGACATCGAGTACAGGTGCTTGCCGATCCGCACCGTACGGTCGGCACGTGAATCGAATTCGACCCGATCGATCGGCTTGATCCCGTGATCGGTATCGATCTTGAAGGTGAAGACCCCCGAACGTTGCGGGTCCTCGAAGAGCAGCTCCTTCGGTTCGTACTCCCACATCGAACTGGTGTAAACCGGAAGGGCGAGGATCCGTGATCCGGCAAAATACGAGACCGCGTGGTGGTCGGTCAGTGTCCAGGGCGAATCGGGGGCGATCGTCGAAAAGGTCGTCCGCCCGCCCGCGAATTCGTAACGGTCTTGAAGTTGCGGGTTCATCGGGTCGGTGATGTCGAAGAGCGAAATCACCAGCGCCCCGAATTGGCCGTTTTCCGGGTTCGAGTCGCGGCCGATCCCCACCACGTGGTCGGGCCCGACGACATGCAGGTATTGCGAATACCCCGGGACCTTCAGTTCGCCCATCAATTTCGGGTCGTGGGGATGGGTCAGGTCGATGACGAAGAGCGGGTCGACGTTGCGGAACGTCACGACATAGGCACGGTCGGGGGCGAAGCGGACCGAATAGATCCTTTCGTCCGGTGCCATGTTTTCGACCGAACCGACCGTGATCAGTTGATCGCCGTATTGTTCATAGACATAGACGCCCGTGCCGGAGCTGACCGCGGTCGTAGCGATCCGGAAGGTGCCGTCCGATTCGTCCATCGAAAAGCTGTTGAGCAGCCATCCGGGGACGGTGCCGGATGCGACCGGGGTGAGCCCATCGGCAGCGAGCTTGAAGCGTTCGATGAGGCTGGTGTCGTCCAGCCACATCCCCGAAGCGAAGGGGGAGACGGCATAGATCGATTCGCTCGTCACGAGGACTTGCGCCATCGGCTGGGTCACGTCCCAATCGGAGGGGACGGCCGAGCCGGACGTGTCGATCGAAATGATGCTCGTCGGGTTCATGTAGAAATACGTCGCCAGCGGGTCGGTCGGAAGGAGGAGTTCCAACCGTGCGGCGTCGAAGCCGGTCGCGTAGGTCGTTTCGATGCTGCCATCGGCGCCGATCGCTTGCGAATGCGGGAGCATCGATTCCGCGAGGGACGATTCGACCCGCGCGAAGTATTGACGGGCCGTTTCGTTGAATCGGGTGCCGCCCCCCAAAAAGCCTGGGTAGGGGTATCCTGTGAATGGGGGCATGTCATCGATCAGGATCGGCATGTCGACCAGGGTACCGTCGTCCTCGACGAAGTTGATCGGCGTGATCGCTTCGTCGTCCGATTCCCCTTCGTAAGGAAGCGCGGCGTCGGGGGGGAGGTCGATCACGTCGATCGGCGTGGGGTAATGGCCCAGGTCGGGGACGCGCCGCGAATCTTCGGTCGTGACGAGGATGAATTTTTCGCCGACGCGGCGACCGGCTTGGTATTGGCCGCTGTAGAGCGTCGATGCGACTTGGGCCGGTTCGGCCGGGTTCGAGACGTCGAAGGTGGTGACGACGGTTTGGCCGTTGCGATCGGCGATGATGGTGAGTTTATTGCCGTGAAGGTCCTGGGCGACGACGGTGTCTTCGATCAATCGGCGGGCGACGATCGTCGGTTGGTCGGGGACGCGGACATCGACAACGGTCAAGAGGCTGGGCTGGGCGAAGTTATGTTCGAATTCGCCAAAGAACGGCAGCGCGATGCGGAAATCGCCCCAGCGGAAGAGTTGGTTGTGGTCGGGGGCGGAGAGGATGTAAAGGAAATTGCCGTCGGTCTTGACCCGGTCGGATTCCTCGATGCCGGCGAGCTGGTTGTTGGTCCCGTCGAAGTCGGGGAGTTGGGGTGTCGGGTCGTTGTTGAGCTCGGCACCTGAGCCGGGGATGGAGATGACGTCGTTGGCGACGCCGCGCCAAAACCAGTTCGACCACGAGTCGGTCGTGCCGAAGGAGAAGGAGTGGGAGATCGCGGCGCGTTGGAAGAGCCGCTGCTGGA
The DNA here is from genome assembly GCA_040375695.1 of Planctomycetaceae bacterium. Lineage (GTDB taxonomy): Bacteria > Planctomycetota > Planctomycetia > Pirellulales > Pirellulaceae > UBA6163. The sequence goes on along the minus strand of JBEIRZ010000083.1, from coordinate 936 downwards.
CCATTTCGGGCCAGGCCTGATCGGGGGCGTCGGAGGGGACGATGCGGAGGGTCGCCTTGCCGGTGACGGTGTAACCGTCTTGGTCGATCGCGGTGTAGCTAATTTCATCGACGCCGGTCGCGTTGCCGGCGGCATAGATCGCGACTTGGCCGTCACCGGTGATCTCGAGCGGGCCGTTGGCGGCGGAGGTGGCCGAGACGATTTGAAGGCTCCAGGCGTCCGAGTAGAGGAAGCCGGCGTTGGGGATGTCGTTGGCGGTCAGATCGAGCTTGATCACGTCGCCGGGGGCGGCGCGGTACCAATCGGGGATCGCCATCCAGGGGTCTTCGACCAGCACGCTGACCTTGTGAGTCGTCGGGAAGGATGGGATGCCGACTTCGAAGCCGGGATCGCCGGGGTTGGGATCACCGATGATCGGGTCGATCTCGATGATCGGATCGATTTCGATGATCGGATCGATTTCTACCGAGTAGTGTTGGACCTCGAAGTCTTTCGGTTCCCCTTCGGCGGGTGGGAGTTCTTCGGTGGTCGGGGCGACGTAGCGATAGGAAAATTCGTCGATGCCGACGAAGCCGGGGTTGGGTTTGTAGAGGATCGTCAGCCCGTCTTCGCTGATTTGTGCGGTGCCGTTGGCGGGCTGAGTCAGGATCTCGATCTTGAAGACCGGTGGTGTGAAATCGACGAGACCCGGGTCGTCGTAAGGGTCGAAGGTGCCGGGATCGAGGGCATCGAGGAGGGTGGGATCGAGGGCGTCGAGGAGGCCAGAGTCGAAGGTTTCGGCGAGCGGGAATTTTTCTATTTCGCCGAAGATCGGACGATCTTGGAAGAAGCCGAAGCTGTCGTTGTCGCGGACGGGAAGGGAGACGAAGGCTGGTTCGTCGACGCGGACCGCGAAGCCGTCATCGCCGGAGCCGAAGTGGGGCATGATCCTGGCGG
>JBEIRZ010000048.1:0-20895 GCA_040375695.1 Planctomycetaceae bacterium | reverse complement strand
CGGCCGCTCGGCCGCGACCGGCGGCCTCGATGGACGCGTCCAAATCTTTCCGATCGATACACCCGACAAACCGATCGATCCCAACCGCACCACCACGATCGCGATCAGCGACACCGATGTCCTCGAACTCGCATGGCACCCCAAAGATGCACTTCTCGCCGCCGTTGATGGCGATGGGGCAATTCACCTGATCGATGTCGCCAACAATGCCAATGCAACCAGCGCAAAAGCCAACGACACGGCAACCGACACGACCGCCAACGTCAAGACGCTCCGTCTGCCACAACCGGTTGCCAGGATCGGCTTTGACCCGACCGGCGAGTGGCTCCTGGCTGTCGATAACGATCGGCAACTCGTCGCGATCCGGCACGATGATCTCGAACGATTCCGCCGCGACGAGACGCCCCCGCAACTCCGCCCGATCTCAACCCCCGGTGCCGTCGTCCGCGATTTCAAAGTTCACACTTCCGCGACCGGCGCCGCGACCCCCTCGGCGATCGTCACGACTTCGGGCGAAACGGGCGAATGGAGCGAATACCAGATCGATGGGGCCAAGCTGATCGCGCGGGCCGCCGTCACTTCCGGCCCGACACTCTGCTACGACGACTTGCCGACCCCAACGGGTTGGGCTTGCGCGGCCGGCGGCGACAACGGCGAGATGGCGATCAAACCCCCCGTCGGCTCCGCGGTCCTCCCACTGGCCGGACACAAAGATGCCGTCGCCGCTGTCGCCTTTTCCCCCGACGGCAAGTGGCTGGCGAGCGTTTCACGAGACGGCTGGGGGACGCTCCGCAAAGTCGCCGACGAACCGGTCGGCTTCACCCCCTTCCGTGACCTCCGCGAAGGGCCACTGACGATCGTCTCTTGGTCGCCCTCCGGCAGGTGGCTGATCACCGGCGGCTATGGCGGCAAGCTCACCTTCTGGGATGCCCGCCACCTCCGCTTGCTCGCCACCGCTCGCCCCGTCGAATCGATCCCGACCACGCCCCCTGCGCAGCCATCACCGCCGAGACCGAGCGGTTCACCACGCGACGAAACGACGAGGACTTGATCGCCTCGCCGCAAAACAGACCCTGCACCCCATCGCAACGCCTCACCGCTTGGGCGCCAGTTCGAATGTCACCTTCTCGATCTGCCCGCTGAAGGGAAAACTTCCCTTCGCGGAGTAGTCTGGAGAAATCGCCGTGATCGAATCGCGGCCGATCTCGAACGGTTCCAACCCATGTCGGACCGCCGATCGCTTCAATTTCCCTTCACCGACCTCCTTGCCGTTGACGAACATCTTCAACGTCCCGCTCCCGGTCGGGTTGCCATCGGAAACGAACTCCGTCTTCAGCGTCACCTTCCCCGCTGGCAACGGCTCATCGCCATCGATCGTGACATCGGCGATCTCGAAGAACGTGTAACGGAACTTCGGCTTGCGGTCTTGCACATACAGCGACCAGCCGGCCGAGAACGCACCGGCACAGGCGACAACCCCATCGGCGGCCCCGGCAGGAACGACCAAGTCGGCCGTCAGCGTGTGCGACACCGGGAAGAGCTGCGGGCCGATCGGCTCGGGCAACGAAACTTGATTGCCGAAATAGGTCCAACGCGTCTTCGGCTCGCCGGCGATCCGCTGTCTCGGGTCGAACCGCTCCGAGAAGCGTGGGTCGAGCGGGAAGACGTCGTACTTCTTCGCCTCTTCGACGAACTTCGCTTTCAACTCGTCAAGCTTCTGCGGCATCTTGCTGGCCAGGTCGTCGGCCTGGCTGAAATCCTCGTTGAGGTTGTACAGCTCCCAAGGGGCATCGACAAAACCGTCGCCCCGACCGGCCGTCACCCAAGGGACACCGAACCGGCTGCAGGCGAACCACCCCTCGTGATAAATCCCGCGATTCGTCGCGAGCTCGAAGTATTGCGTCGTTCTCCGCTCGGGGGCCGCGGCGGCGTCGAACGAATAGAGCATCGACACCCCTTCGATCGGCTTCTGCGGGATCCCGTTGACGACCGACGGCGGGGCGATCTTTACCGCTTCGAGGATCGTCGGCACCACATCGATGACGTGATGGAACTGGTTCCGAATCTCACCCTTCGCCCGGATCCCCTTGGGCCAATGGACCACCAACGGGTTGCGCGTCCCGCCGAAATGGCTCGCCACCTGCTTCGTCCACTGGAACGGCGAATTCATCGCCCACGCCCAGCCGACCGGGACGTGCGGCTCGCTCGTCGGCCCGCCGATCTCGTCGAGCCGGCGGATCGTGCTCTCCAGCCCGAGCTGAATGCCGAGCAGGCTGGCGAGCTCGCTGAATGTCCCTTCGAGCCCCCCTTCGGCGCTGGCGCCGTTGTCCCCGACGACGTACATGACCAGCGTATTGTCGAGCTCGCCCGATTCCTCAAGGCTATCGATCAATCGCCCCACCTCATGATCGGTGTATGCCATGTACGCGGCGTAATTTTCCATCAGCCGCGTGTAGACCCGCTTCGCCTCGGCCGATTGCGACTCCCACGACCCGACCTCCGCCGGCCGCGGGGTCAATCGCGTCCCCTTGGGGATAATCCCCATCTCGATCTGCTTGGCATGCGTCAGCTCTCGTTGCTTGTCCCAACCCTGATCGAACCGACCCGCGAATTTGTCCCGCCACTCCTTGGGCGCGTGATGCGGCGCGTGAACCCCCGATGTGCTGAAATAGTTGAACCACGGCTTATTCGGCGACGCGGCGCGGATGTTGCGAGTCCAGGCGATCGCCTCGTCGGTCATGTCAGCAGTGAAGTGATAACCCTGCTCGGGCGACTTGGGCTGCGGCACCAACGTCGTGTTGCGATAGAGCACCGGATAGTACTGGTGCGTCTCGCCCTGGTTGAAACCATAGAAATAGTCAAACCCCAAGCCGGTCGGCCAACGATCGAACGGCCCCGCCGGGCTGATGTCAGGCTCCGGCGTGTTGTGCCACTTGCCGAACATCGCGGTGGCATAACCGCTGTCGCGAAGGACCTGCGATACCAGCGCCGTGCTCTTGGGGATGATCCCCGTGTACCCGGGATACCCCGTCCCCATCTCGATGATCACGCCCGTCGCGATCGAATGATGGTTCCGCCCCGCCAACAGCGCACCACGCGTGGGGCTGCAAAGCGCCGTGGTGTGGAACCGGTTGTATCGCAAACCGTTCTTGGCGAGCCGATCGAGATACGGCGTCGGGACCGGACCACCGAATGCCGAACACATCCCAAAGCCGACATCATCCAGCAACACCAACAACACGTTGGGGCTCCCCGCCGCCGCTTCGACCGGAAGCGGATAACTCGGCGTCGAATCGCGATACGTCTCCCCGATCTTGCCACGAAACTCCGGATCAGGCTTCGGCAACTGCCCCCCATCGGCCTTCACGAGCCTTGCCGCAACTCCCGGGCCCTGCGCAAAGACGCTGCACACCGGCACCGCCACGAACAGACAAACCAAGGCCAACATCGACCGACTCCCCGATCGACCAAGGCGCACAAAACGATCGATCCGGTTTCCAAGAAAATCCATATCCATCTCCCCAGCTGTAGCAAGCGGGTTACGTGACCGTAACAAAAAGAAAACACAGGGCTTAGTATCCGATCGAATCATCCGCGCCGAAAGGTGGCACACCGCCTTGCACTCTCCGGATGATTTCAAAGCCAGGCTTTGGGAGCCGGTTGAAGCGTCGAAAGATAGATTGGTGACAAATGCCTGCGAGAGATGCTCACCGCTGGGCAGGGCATGCGCGGCGAACCCTAAAACCGCGAATCCCGAATCCCGGGCCTGACTCCGATCCGACTCACGCGGCGCGAAAGAGCGGCCTGGCGTACCGCGGATCGGTCGTCCGCAGGATCGCCGCTTCCAAGGATTCGTCCGGAAACTCGTTCTTGACCCGCGAATCGCGGACCCCGATCAATCCGGCCTTCCCGGGCAACAACATCTTGATCCGACCCGACACGCCGGTATCGAGCTGGCTACGGATCTCCGCGAGCGTCCGTGCGGGATCGGTATCGTTCAATAGCGCGTCGAGCCGCTTCGCATAACGGCTCCCCTGGTTCTGGGCCAGCTCGTAATTACCAAATCCCAAATCTCGCTTCATGAACTTGAGGTGCCAATAGAGGTACCCCGCGAACCGGCGACGCTGGCCGCCACGCTGAAACCTCTCGAAGCGTCGGTCGCGGATGAACAACGTCTCCGGCGTCACCTCGAAGAAACCGATGTCGCCCCCGCCCGATATCGGGTCCGAACCCAAAATCCCGGGCGTCCCGTCCGGTCGGCGAAACAGGTTCAAACCGGAAAAACAGTGCATCACCCCCGCCGGCACATCCCCCGACCTTAACCGCGCCGTCAACTCCGCTAACGGCTCACGGATCGCCAGATGGTCGTCATCAAGCTTCGTGGCATAACGATACCGGGTCTGTACGAGCGAAAAGTTGTAGTAATTGACCAGGCTCCGCGGGTCGTCCGCCGGGGTTACCGCATGCCCGCTGCTCCCAGGAGGATGGACCGCATCGACATAATGAAAGACCCGAATCCGGTCAGCGCCGAACTCCTTCTGCAACCCACGCAGGATTTCAGGCGTCCCGTCGGTGCACTGGTTGTAGACGGCGACGATCTCGTCAAAGTACGGTTCGTGGCTGCGGATCGACGTCTCCAACCACTCTTCGCCGTTGCGGATCCGCATGAAGGCGCTCACCCCGTCACGACGCTCGCCGACCCGCAGATGGCTGCGCTCGAAACGATACCCCGACACCTCTTGAACATCAGATCTCATGTCGCCGTCTCTGGTCGCGGACCGTTCCCGTTACTCCCGGACGTCGACCCCCGACCGGGCCGGCGCCAACCGATCACTCAGCATAAACCGATCCCGACGACTCACGCCGCCAGCGCACACTTCTTTTTCGATCGGACGAAGATCGTGTTGATCTCGTCTCGATACAGCTCCTCATAGCCGCACGACAAGATCTGCTTGCGGACCCTCGCCGCCGATTCCGACAACTCGGCCTTCGTGTTCAGGTCGCTGTGCACATCACACAGCTCGACGATCATCATCCGAGGCGACCACCGCGGCAGATCAAATCCCTGAAAAACCTGCTCCTCGAACCCCTCGACGTCGACCACCAACAGGTCAAAACCGGGCTCGACTTTGGTCGATTCAAGGATCGCATCCAGCGGCCGGATCTTCGCGGTGTGCTCTTCCAACCGCTTCTCCAACTGCCGCTTCGACCAGTCCTGCTCCTGGTATGCCAGAAAGGTCGGTGCGCTGATCGTGCTAAGCGATCCCATCTGCATCAACACCGCCTCACCCTCTTCCACACCCGCGGCGCAATTGACCACCTGCACCCGATTCAGCCGATGGCGGGCCCGACAGAGCGTCGCGTACTCCGGGGACGGTTCGACGTAGACCCCGTTCCAACCCCGATCCGCCAACCAAGACGTGTTCGAAAAACGTTCGCCGTCATACGCACCGACCTCGACGAACGATCCCCGCTCGATGCTGCCAAGTCCGTTCTTCAAGTGCGTCGGCAATTCAGGGATCTGACACGTCCGTGAAGGGCCCCGCACCCCGAGCGCTCCTTGCGCGGCGAAGACGACCGCTTGAACCCGAGACCGCAATTGCCGGTAAAGCATCCGGAGCTTGCTTCGTTTTGACATGCTCTCCATCCTGGAAATCGGTCCTGACAATCGTCCTTCGTAACTCTTACGCTCGGCCGCTTCGCGACCATCCTGCCTTCGCCCATCGCGATCGAGCGCGACACTGGCCCGGCCCCGACACCCGCCTCACACGGAAACGCCGGTCAACCGCAAGCCCGTCGCCCCTCGCAAGCCGCATCAGAATACTTTCGCCAATAAGACTGCACCCATGGCACCGGCCCGTAACCGTATCGATACTTCGTCCCCCAGCGATAATCTCCGTCCTCGATCATCTCCGTCGGGTTGGGCCGACCATGGAAGACATAGATCTTCGTCCCCGGCACCTTCCGGACGCCATTCGACAAATAATTCAGCGGCCAGTGCGGGACGCATTCACGACGAAAACTGGTGCACCACCCGTCGGGCCAGTACCGCCGATTCGCCCCCTGCAGCGTGATGTACTTCTGGTCGATCCCGAAAACCTGATCGATCCCGTACGGGTCGGCGGCGAAGTTCGTCCAAAGGTGCGTCTGCTCGGAACTTCGAAACGCGATCACCGAACCGTTTCCACCCCGGTCCGGACGGTACTCGACAGGCAACGCCCGCCAAATGTCAGGGTTCCACTCACGGATGATCCGCAGCCCACCCTCGCGATCGATCAGCTCGACCATCGGATCGAGAGGCTCGTCGATCAGAATATCAACATCGAGGTACAACACGATCGACTTGGCGGGAAACATCCCAGGCTTGAAAACCGCCAATTTTGGCCAATATCCGCTCCGCCATTGCGACCGCTCGATCGGGATCTCGGGCAAGGGCATCACCTCGACCGCGTCCGACAACCCCTGGGGCGCGTCGGTGATGCAGACGAATCGGTGCGGCAGGCCCAAATGCCCCGCGACCGCCCGCTGCAGGACATTCACATATTCCGCCGGATAAGGCGTGCCCCATTTCAGGCACGCCACGATGACAGGACTGGTCACGGTAACTTCTTCACGGCGATGGGTTCCTCGATTTTTCCTTTGCCGCGGAGCCCTCTCCGAGGACTCGTCTCACAGCATCCTTTGTAGAGCGAAGGTTAGTCAAAAAACGCAACCCGCGGCAATCGCATTTTTCCGGCACCTGCCGCCTATATCAGGGGGCGCCGATGGCGCGGCGCGGGGTATCGATGAGAGACGAACACCCGACGCCAAATGAACCTTGACACACCCCTGCCAACTTGCGAACGTCTCCCCCGTACGTGTTAGGGTTCGATCGCCACTGCCGCGCACGGAGGCCGGTAAAATGTCCTACGCCATGCGGATCATGTCCGCTTTTACTGGCAATCGGCCAGCCCAATACGGGCTGGAAAAGATGGCCAAGCTCTCGCTCGGGCTGATGGGGATCGGTACCGGTGCCGGCGTTTGGGGTAGCGGCGAACGGGCCGCGATCATCGAAGCAATCTCGGGCGCCGCCAGCCCCCCGTGCTTTTTCGACGTCGGTGCCAACAAAGGCCAATTCCTCGGCTTGTTGCGAAACATCCTCGGCGATCGCCCCGCATCGATCCACTGCTTCGAACCGAGCAAAACCGCCTTCGATGCCCTCAGGGTGAGCTGCCCCAACGACCCACGCGTCTCCTTCAACCGACTCGCCCTGGGGGCGACCCGCGGGGAGGCCACCCTCCACGCCGACGAGGCCGGCTCCGGCATGGCGTCGCTCTCCAAACGACGGCTCGAATACCGATCGATCTCGTTCGCTCACCAAGAACAGGTCCCGATCACGACCCTCGACGACTATTGCCACACCCATTCGGTCCGCCAAATCGACTTGCTGAAACTCGACGTCGAAGGGCACGAAATGCAAGTCCTGCAGGGGGCTCGCGAGATGCTCCGAACCCGTGCCATTCACGTCGTCGCTTTCGAATTCGGCGGATGCAATATCGACACCAAGACGTTCTTCCAAGACTTTTATTACCTCTTTGACGAACTCGGGATGAACATCTATCGCATCAGCCCCAGCGGTTACCCCGTCCCCGTGAAACGCTATCGGGAGATTTACGAACAGTTCCGGACGACCAATTTTTTTGCCAAGCGGGTCGCCTGATCCGCGGTGACGAGATCGGCAGGCCTCCCCCAGCCGCCAATGCCCAAGCCCGCATCCGCCTCTCCACACGATCGACACCCATGCAAACACCCAGCACCAGCGGCGCGATTTTCCCCTCCTGCGCGGTGATCATCACCACCTACAACTCGCCCGAATTGCTCGAGAAGGTCCTCTGGGGTTACGAACATCAATCGTGGAAAGACTTCACCCTGGTGATCGCCGATGACGGATCCGGCCCCGCCACCAAACGCCTGATCGATTCGTTCCGCCAACGCGGCAAGCTGAATCTCCGCCACGTCTGGCAAGAGGACAACGGCTTCCAAAAGACAAAGATCCTGAACAAGGCGGTCGTCGCGACCGACTCCCAATACATGATCTTCTCCGACGGCGATTGCATCCCCACCCCAACCTTCGTCGAGGGACACCTTCGCCTCAGCCGCCCCGAACGCTTCGTCTCCGCGACACTCTTCCGCCTCACCGCCCTCGCCTCGTGGGAAATCGACGAAGACTCCGTCGCTTCTGGCGAAGTCTTTCAGGCCGGATGGTTGTCGCGACACGGCCAACCGCTGAACTGGCGTCTGATCCGCTGGGGCCTCGGCCCCAAACTCGGCGGGTTTCTCAATCGCACCTCTCTGACCCGACTCTATTGGTGTGGCGGCAACGCCTCCGCCTGGCGCAAAGACATCCTCGCCGTCAACGGGTTCAACGAAGACATGGCCTACGGCGGGCTCGATAAAGAATTCGGCGAACGGCTAATCAACCTCGGGATCCGACCGATCAGCGCCCGTCACACGGTCACCGTCTTGCACCAAGACCACGGCCGCGATTACGCCGACCCCGACAAACGCGCCCGCAACCGCCAGATCATCACCGAAGTCCGCAGCACCGGTATGACTTGGACCGAAAACGGCATCCAACAGGCGCGACGCAAGAGCGCCTGACCCACTCACGTCCCGAACCCCCTCACGGTAGCGCCGCGTACCATCACCACACCCTTTGCGGAAATACCTCCCATGCCGCTCTTGTCGCTCATCGCTCGCTACCTCCGCCGGAAGCAAAATCCCCTAGAGCTGCTCCAATCCCTTCGCCCCGAAAGCAAGGAATACCGGTCGCTGATCCACGTCGGCGCCCATGCCGGCCAAGAAATGCCCTTTTACGAATCCCGCGGCTTTCGCGATGTCGTCTGGATCGAAGCCTCCCCCGCGATGTTCGCCCAGTTGACCCGCAACATCGAGTCCCACACCCAGGCCCAACGACATCTCGCCGACCCACCCCGCCACCGCGCGATCTGCGCCTTGGTGACCGATCACGAAGGGGACGAGGTCGAGTTCTTCGAATACTCCAACGAAGGACGTTCCAGCTCGATCTTCCAATTCGAAGAGACCGGACACAGGCGCTGGCCCGAACTCCGCGAGACCGGCAAGGTCGATCGCCTCAAGACCCGAACGCTCGATGCGATCGCCGCCCAGTGCGGCCTGCTCGAAACGCTCGATGTCTTGACCGTCGACGTGCAAGGGGCCGAACTCCTGGTCCTGAAAGGGGCCCCTCGGCTGCTCGCTCACGTCAAAGCCCTCGTTTGCGAAGTCAGCACCCAACCCTACTACCGCGGCGGCGTCCTCTTCCCCCAGCTGCGTGACTTCCTCGCCACCCATGGCTTCCACCCGGTCACCGCACCCCGAAAACACGGCGATATGCTCTTTTTGCGCCGCCAAGCGATGGAGAACGTGGCATGAACTTCGACCCGAATTCAAAACCCTCTCCCGCGGTCGTGATCGAGCTCTGCGGCGGGCTGGGGAACCAAATGTTTCAATACGCCGCCGCCAGGGCCCTGTCGATCCGACTCGATGCCGACCTGATCCTCGATACGTCGTTCTACGACAAAGGGCGTCATCGCGATTTCGAACTGCACCAATTCCCGATCCGCGCCCACTTCGATCCGGCCAAATCTTCCGGACAACGCTCCCTCCGACGCATCGGCCATTGGTTCCAAAGCGTCTTCTTGCCGGCGCCCGCTATCTATCAAGAACCGCATTACCATTTCGATCCGGCTTTCGACGAAATCTTCGAACCGCTGCGTCTGCAAGGGTACTTCCAATCGCCTCGCTACTTCGACCGCTACGCCCACGCGATCCGATCAGAACTCACCCCCCCCATCGCCGCCGACCCCGAAAGCCTACGGCTCGCCCAGGCCCTCGATGCCGAGAACTCGATCACGATCCATGTCCGCCGCAGCGATTACGTCACCAGCCCCAAGAACCGCAAAAAGTTTTACGAGTGCTCGCCGACTTATTACGCGCTAGCGCTCGAATTCCTCCCCAAAGACGGCCCGATCGTCGTCCTCTCCGACGACATCGACTGGGTCAAAGCCCACTTCTCCCACGACTCCCGCTGGCTCTTCGCCGGCCAGTCGGTCCATCGATCCGGCATCGCCGACCTGTGGCTGATGACCCGCGCGAAACATCACGTGATCGCCAACTCGTCCTTCAGTTGGTGGGGCGCCTGGCTCGCCAACCGCCCGGGCGGGATCACGATCGCCCCCAAACACTGGTTCCGCGACCCGAACTGCAACACCCGCGACCAACTCCCCAAAAACTGGATCGCCATCGCCGACCTGCAAACCACCTCGGCGTTGTCCCACGTCGCCTGACCATCCCGGTCTACCACTCGATCACGCCAAAAAAAACCGCCGCCGGATTTTGCAATCGCGGCGGCGGGGCGTTTGATCAACTCGCTTTCACCAGCGATCAGGCGAACGGGTCGTACTCGCCCGGGACAGGGTAGGGGTACTTGCCGTCTTCGCCCGGCGTCACCGGCGGGACCGAATCGATCGTGTACTGATCGATCCCCGGCGCCAAGTCCTTGCCCCGGGCTAGGAGGTCATCCCACTTGATAACCTTACCCGAATAGCACGCCTCACGCCCCAGGATCGCGGCGAAGGTCGACTTCGCACCATACTCGCCCTCGTTGTAAATCTCGCCCTTCATCAAGGCGTCGACCAGGTCGAGCTGCTCCTGCTGGTGCCCGTTGAGCGCCTGCCCTTCGAACTTCCACGGGTTCGCGCCAAAAATCTGACCCGACGGGTCGGCCGTCCCCTTGGTCCCGTGTGCGAATTCGCCGACGTAATTCCAGGACCCCTTCAAGTGCCGGCCCTGGCTGAACATCTTCGTCCCGTCCGCGAAGGTGTACTCGCAGAACGTGTGGTCGAAGATCTGCGACTTCTTGGCGTCACCGCCTTCACGCATCTCGCGCCCGCCCATCCCGTTGCATTCGACCGGATAAGCGTTCTTAACCCAACACCCGACGTCGATGTTGTGGATGTGCTGTTCGCAAATCTGGTCGCCGCTGAGCCAGTTGAAGTGGTACCAGTTGTTCGTCTGGAACGCCATTTCGGTCTGGCCGGGCTGACGGTTGCGGTACCAAATCCCGCCGCCGTTCCAGTAAACCCGCATCGCGATGATGTCACCGATCGCACCCTCGTGGATCCGCTTCACCGTCTCGATGTACTGCGGCTCGTGACGACGCTGCAGCCCGATCCCGACCAGCAAATTCTTTTTCTTCGACTCTTCGACCGCCGCCAAGACACGGCGAACACCCGGGGCGTCCGATGCGACCGGCTTCTCCATGAAGACGTGCTTTCCCTTGTTGACCGCATACTCGAACTGCTGCGGCTTGAACCCGGGTGGCGTCGCGATCACCACGAGGTCGCATTCGACGTCGATCGCCTTCTTGTAAGCGTCCAACCCGACAAAGACGCGGTCCTGCGGCACATCGACCTTCGCCTGGTGACGGGCACTGACCGACTTGATCGTCATCTCGGCGTTCTGCTGGAACGCGTCAGCGACGGCGACCATCTTCACGTTCCCCTTGGAATTCATGATCTGGTCCGCGGCACCGGCGCCGCGGCCGCCGCAGCCGACAAGGACGAACTTGATCTGATCGTCACCGGCCGCATGCGCCGATCGGGCAATCCCGGAGGAGAGCAGCGCCGCGCCGGCGGCCGCCGTCGTGGAGGACTTGAGGAAGCCTCGGCGGTTCGGTTGCGTTTCCATTTCGTTAGGTTCTCGATTACTGGGGGGGGAAAACAGCGTTACAAGGGACAAAAAAAGGGTCGCCCTGACCTCAGGGCCGTAATAACTTCCGCTCAAGATAGCCCAAGGGTGCCCGCGGTGCAATTTCAGGACGGGACAACCCGCGGCACTTCCGCCGCTTCCGCCGTCCCCATCGCCGCCAACAACAGCTCGTGCTCGGTCCACGCCGCCGCCGGCTTCACCGCCACAATCACCCCCCGGGCCATCACGGCGATCGTGTCACAGAGCTCGAGCAACTCCCGAAAATAACTGCTGACAAAGACGACCGCCCGATTCTCCGCCGCCGCCTCTCCCATCAGCCGGTAAATCTCCGCCTTCGTCCCGACGTCGACCCCACGCGTCGGCTCGTCAAACAGAAGACAAACCGCGTCCTGGTGAATCACCCGCGCGATCGCGACCTTCTGCTGGTTCCCTCCCGATAACGTCGCGACCGGCTGGTCGATCCCCGCCGACTTGATCCGCAACCGATCGGACATCCGACGCACCGCCGCGTCCCGGGCCGATCGCCGCAACCATCCCGACGCCGAATAAGGCCCCAAACGGCTCAAGACCGTGTTGTCGGCGATCGAAAGGTTCTGCGCCAAACCCTCGTGCTTCCGATCCTCGCTGACCATCGCGATCCCCCGCGCGATCCGCTCGGCCGGCGACCCGACGAGCCGCTCGCCCCCCGCATGAATCTCCCCCCGCCGACATGGGTCGAGCCCCGCGATCACCCGCAACGTCTCCGTCCGACCCGCCCCGACCAAGCCCGCCAAGCCCAAAATCTCTCCACGCCGCACTTCCAGCGATACCGACTTCGGCAGCGACTCGCCGACTACCCCTTTCAAGACCAACCACGGCTGACCGGGATGATGCTTCGTCTGCGGAAAGAGCTCATCGACGCTCCGCCCGACCATCAGCTCGACGATCCGCTGCTGGCTCACCCCGGCGAGCTCCCCGCGACCCGCGACCCGGCCGTCACGCAGCACCACATAGCTGTCGCAAATCTGCTGCACCTCTTCCAAGAAATGGCTGATGTAAATCACCGAAATCCCCTGGGCCGATAACCGCTTGATCGTCTCAAACAGCTTCGCGACATCGGCCGCGGCGAGCGAACTGGTCGGCTCGTCCAGGATCAAGACCCGCGCCTGGTCGACGAGCGCCCGCGCGATCTCGACGACCTGCCTCTGGCCGATCGACAGCGCGGCTAGCGGCATGCGAGGGTCAAGATATTCATGCCCCAATCGCCGCAACACGTCCACCACCAACCGATCCTGCTCTCGCCGATCAAGCCTCCCGCCTCGCGATCGCTCACGTCCGAGCATGATGTTGTCGGCGATGCTCAAGTCGAGACAAACGCTCAATTCCTGATAGACGATCGCCAACCCGGCGCGACGCGACAGGTCGGGGCGGCCATGAGCAAGCACCTCGCCTCCGATCTCGACCGTCCCCGTGTCTGGGGTCACCGCCCCGCTCAAGATCTTGACGAGCGTGCTCTTCCCCGCACCGTTTTCACCCAGCAATCCCAAGACCTGACCCGGGGCCAACTCCAGGTCCGCTTCACGCAAGACCCAGTTCTTGCCGTACCGCTTCCCCAAGCCCTTCGCCGATAAGTTCGGTGCCACTGCGCTCATCGCGGCTCAAGCCTTGTCCGGAAACAACAGCTTCTTGATCTCGTCGCTGTCGATGTTTTCCGGCGTCGCGACGTAGACTCCCGTGTCGACAAACCCCTCGACCTTCTCGCCCCGGATCGCCTGGACGATCGACTTGATCGCCAAATATCCCATCTGCACCGGGTCCTGAAGCACGATCGCCGATAACTTCCCGGCACGCAACGCATCGGCCATCGCCTCGCTCGAATCGAACCCGACGAAGGCGACCTTACCCGCCAACTGACGATCTTCCAACGCCCGCAACACCCCTTCCGCGTTCGGCTCGCAAACGGCAAAGATCCCGTCGATCTCGTCTCCGTACCGGTTCAACATCTGCTGGGCCTTGTCCATCGACGATTCGGTCGTCGTCCCGGCATACTGGTCGCCGCTCAATACCTTGATTTTGGGGTACGCGGCGATCCCTTTCAAAAACCCTTCCTCACGCTGGTGCGTGCTCTCACTCCCCTGGTTGTATCGCAGCATCACGACGTTCCCTTTACCGCCCAACTTGTCGGCCAGCGCCTTAGCGGCCAATTCGCCACCTCGAAAATTGTCGGTCGCGACGTAACTGGCAAACGCATCCGATTCCGCCTTCAACCCGCTGTCAAAAATCACCACCGGCACGCCGCCCCGACCCGCCTCCTTCACCGGCCCGACCAACGCATCGGCGTCCAGCGGCGCCAAACAAATCCCATCGACCTGCTTGTTGACAAACCCCTGCACCAAACTGATCTGCTCGTCGCGATCACTCTCCTTCTGCGGCCCTCGCCACTGCACGTCGACCCCCAATTCCTCGGCCGCCTTCAAAGCCCCGAAATGGACCGAACGCCAAAAGATATGCGTCGTCCCCTTGGGGATCATCGCGATCTGCAACCGCTTCGCCCCATCATCCGCTCCCGCTGGCGCCCCCTTGCCCGCCGACGACGCCTCCTCCGCCGGGGGCTGACATCCGCCAACCCCGATCGACACGACCGATATCGCAAGCGAAAGAATGAAAAACGACAAAGGTTGAACTCGTTTTCGCACCGCCGTGGTCTCCGATCGGGGCAGGGGAGGGACGTTTACTTAACTAATTTGAATCCGATTCGATGAAAAGCTGCTGACGATCAGCATCAGCGTATCGCGCGACGAGTCTCAGCGATCGATGCTCGCGACCCGCACGCGACCGCAAAAACGACCATTACTATGACCGACACCGGACGACCAAAAGTCGATCGGACGCGTCCTACCACGGACGATCGAAACACGAGCGGCAACTCGAACAAGCGACCAACACCCGCTTCGCCTCAACTTAGTTCCAGCTCAACTTACCTGCCAACCGCTCACGACCCGTGTACGAGCTTCTTGAACGCCTCGCCCAACCGCAACGTGATCGGCCCCGGCTTGCCATCACCGATCGGACGTCCGTCGATCTTGGTGACCGAGATCACCTCCGCGGCACTCCCGGTCAAGAAACACTCGTCCGAAACATAAACGTCGTGCCGGACCAACGTCCGTTCGGCAAAGGGAATGCCGAGCTGATGGGCCAGATCAATGACGCTGTTCCGCGTGATCCCCTCCAAGATACCCGCATCGCTGGGCGGGGTCAGCAATTTTCCTTGCTTGACGATAAAGATGTTGTCCCCGGTGCACTCCGCGACCTCACCCTTGTGGTTCAACATCAATGCCTCGTCACACCCGGCCCGCAACCCTTCCAACTTCGCCAGGATGTTGTTGAGGTAATTGAGCGACTTGATCCGAGGGCTCAGCGCCGCCGCATGGTTTCGCATCGTCGACGCCGTCACGATCTCCATCCCCTCCTGGTAACGCTGCGGCGGGTAAAGCGCGATGTGGTCGGTGATGATGATCACACACGGGTTCGAACAACGATTCGGGTCCAAACCCAACGACCCCGCGCCGCGCGTCACGACCAACCGGATGTAACCGTCGGTCAACCCGTTGACCTTCAACGTCCGGTAAACCTCATCCGCCATCGCCTCTTTCGTGATCGGGATCGTTAGCGCGATCGCCCGCGCCGACTCGTAAAGCCGATCGAGATGCTCCGCCAGCTTAAAAACCTTGCCGCTATACGTTCGCATCCCCTCAAAAACGCCGTCGCCGTACAGCAAACCGTGGTCATAGACGCTGACCTTCGCGTCTTCTTTGTCAAACAGTTCGCCGTTGATCGAAACCTTGAAACTCATTCCGGACGCGCACTTTTGTGGGGAGGATGGGGTAGGGGAGGAATCGGCCGCCCAAGTATAAAGCTCATAAGTATAAAGCTCATAAGTATAAAGCCCCTAGGCCGAAACCGCGAGTTGTCCTGAGACTAGGCCTTTCGATATCCTCGACCCGACGTTAGAATCTTCGCTTGGTCAAAGGGAAGATCCCACCCGCCAAGCCTCCCGAAATGGGGTGCTGGCGATCGGATTTCCCCCCTTTGTACGGTCGAATGGCCCCGGCTTCCCATCAACCGCCTGAATGAGGCGATTGGCGAAGGCCTGCGGTTTTCCCGCCATTCGGCCGAGCGTTTGTCCTTCATCGATCCTCAAGCAGCGAATCTGTCAGCATGTACGCCATCATCGTCGACGGTGGACGCCAATACCGCGTGGAACCCGGCATGGAACTCGATCTGGATTATCGAGACATCCCGGCTGGCGAGAACATCACGCTCGGAAAAGTTCTTTGCTTGGGCGGAGACGGGGGCATGAAACTCGGTTCGCCGACGCTCCAAGGGGTCGCGGTCACCGCCTCGGTCCTCGGCCCGAAACAGGGCGAAAAAATTTACGTCAGCAACTTCCGGCGCCGTAAGACCTGGAAAAAGCGGATCGGGCATCGCCCGCTGTATACCCGCGTCCGTATCGACGGCATCACCGGGGCCTGATTCGCCCCACGGGCCTCCTTCCGGCTATCCCCTCCCTCGCATCCCTTTGCATCGTCGGGCTTTCGATCCCAAGCCAACGGTCGCGTGACCGCTGGCTTAACCACCCTTGAAGCCACCGGCCGGATATGCCCAGGCTCAATCTCGACGACTACGAGCTCGGGGAGGTGCTGGGAATCGGTTCGGCCGGGACGATCTACGAAGCGACCGATCGCCATACCAGCCAAAAAGTGGCTGTAAAAAGGCTTCACACCACGGTCAGCCGTGACCCTTTGATCGGTGCACGTTTCCGGCGGGAAATGGGGATCCTCGAAAAGCTCTCCCACCCCAACATCGTCGGCTATTTCGGGGGTGGCGAAGATCCCGAAGGGAACCTCTTTTACGTGATGGAGTTCGTCGATGGCGGCTCCGTTCGTGACCTCCTCGCCAGCCGCTCCTCCGGCCTCGACTGGAAAATCGTCGTCAGCGCCGCCGTCCAAATCTGCTCCGCGCTGCAGTGCGCCCACAACAACGGCATCATCCACCGCGACCTCAAACCGGGCAACCTCTTCCTCACCCGCGACGCCTCAATCAAGCTCGGCGATTTCGGGATCGCCCGCGACGTCCGCTCCAAAGAACTCACCGATACCGGCCTGACCGTCGGTACCCACGCCTACATGGCCCCCGAACAAATCATGGGAGCCGCCTCGATCTCCGGCAAAGCCGACCTCTACGCCCTCGGCTGCTGCCTCCACGAAATGCTGACCGGCCAAAAGCCGTACATTGCCGAAAATTTCCCCCAACTTTTCGAAATGCACCTCCGGGCCCAGCCGCCCCGCCCCAGCCTCCTGGCCCCCAACTGTCCCCCCGAACTCGACGCGATCGTCACCCAGTTGATGGCGAAGAAGCCCGAGGACCGCCCCTTCAACGCCCGCGAGGTCCAAGGGCGAATGTTCCAAATCATGGACCAATACCAGCTCCGCGGTCAGCCCCACCCCCCAGGCTCGACCCAGGCCGAAGTCAAAAAGGACATTTCTGCCGAAAAAGTCGGCGATGTCGGCCGAAACATGCTCCGCGACAGCATCGACGATAGCCTCCGCAGGATGGCCACCCCCGAATTCTCGGGCCGACGCTTCCTGATCGCCATCGTCGTCCTCGCGATCGCCGCCCTCGCGTTTTACCTCGTCGCCAAAAGTTGACTCCCCGCCCCACCCCACACCCCGCTAACCGCAACGACAATCCCCGGCGCTGATTGTCAAATCCCCTCCGAGTGGTTAATTTTCAGGGGTCTTTGGCACCCCGTTAGTGCCCCTTCGCTTTCTCGTTTCCTGGGCTTTGGATTCGTCGTGATCGTCCCCTCCCGAGTCGAATCGCTCCCCGATTCCCAGCGAATCGTCATCACCGGTATCGGCCTGACTTCGCCAAACGGCAATGACTGGCATTCGTTCCGCCAGGCGCTCCTCGAAAATCGCAGCGGCGTCCGCGATTACGAAGTCCGCTATTTCGGCCGCACCCTCGCGGGCGTGTGCGATTTCGATTCCCTCCGCTACCAAACCAAAAAAGACCTCCGCCGCGGCACCCGCGCCGGCAGCATCGGCATCTACGCCGCCAACGAAGCGATCCGCCACGGCGGCCTCGATTGGCAAAACATCGATCGCTCCCGCGTCGGCATCTACGTCGGTGTCACCGAACACGGTAACGTCGAAACCGAAAATGAGATCTACCAGATCAAAGGGTTCGATTACGACACCTCCGTCTGGTCCCATCACCACAACCCACGCACCGTCGCCAACAACCCCGCCGGCGAAATCGCCCTGAATCTCGGGGTCACCGGACCGCACTACACCATCGGCGCGGCCTGCGCCGCTGGCAACGCCGGCATCATCCAAGGGGCCCAAATGCTGCGGCTCGATGAGTGCGATATCGCGCTCGCCGGCGGGACCAGCGAAAGCGTCCACACCTTCGGGATCTTCGCGAGCTTCAACAGCCAAAACGCCCTCGCAACCCACGCCGACCCGACCCGAGCCAGCCGCCCCTTCGACCGCGATCGTAACGGCATCGTCGTCGCCGAAGGGAGCTGCATCTACGTCCTCGAACGCCTCAGCGACGCCAAACGCCGCGGCGCCGAAATCTACGGCGAACTCGCCGGCTACGCGATCAATACCGACGCCACCGACTTCGTCCTCCCCAATCCAGAACGCCAGGCCCAATGCGTCCAACTCGCACTCCGCCGCGCCGGACTCGAACCCGAGGATATCGACATCGTCAGCACCCACGCCACCGGGACCAGCAGCGGCGATTCCCAGGAATGCATCGCGCTGCGCAGCGTCTTCGGCAAATGCAAATCGGTCTGGGTCAATAACACCAAAAGCTTCATCGGACACGCGATGGGGGCAGCCGGAGCCCTTGAACTCGCCGGAAACCTCCCCGCGTTCCGCGACGGCGTCGTCCACCCGACGATCAATGTCGATAACCTCGACCCCGAATGCGACCTCCCAGGCCTAGTAACCGCCGAAGCCCGCGAAGTCCCCGGCGTCGATTACATCCTCAATAACTCGTTCGGCATGCTGGGGATCAATTCGGTGGTGATCATTCGCCGCGTCTGACCCAAATCGGACCGCCCACCCGACCCGCACGGCCCCCCCCCAGCAATCACTGCGGCAAAATTGCCTCACATTGTCGAAGACCATCCCCTCCGCCCGACACCCAAGCTTGCTAAGATTCACATTCCCTTTCCACCACGATTGGTCAGCTAAACGGAGTACCCCACGCCCATGAGTCCCGCCGAAATTCGCGACGAGATCATCGACATCCTCGGTGACATCGCACCGGACGAGAACCTGGACGATCTGGTTGATGACGTCAGTTTCCGCGAACAACTCGAACTCGACAGCATGGATTTCCTCGATATCGTCATGGAACTCCGCAAACGACATCGCGTCCAAATCCCCGAAGAAGATTACGGGAACCTCGCGAGCATGAAGTTGACCGTGACCTATCTCGAACCGAAGATGCGAGACATCGTCAAGGCCTGAGCCCCGCATGTACGACACGATCATCATCGGTGCCGGGATGAGCGGCTTGGCCGCCGGGATCCGCCTGGCACACTTTGACCAGCGTGTCTGCATCCTCGAACGCCACTACACCATCGGCGGGCTTAACTCGTTCTATCGCCTCGGCGGCCGCGACTATGACGTCGGCCTCCACGCGATGACCAACTTCGCCCGCAAAGGGACCAAACGGGGCCCGCTGGCCAAACTCATCCGCCAGCTCCGCTTCAATTGGGAAGACTTCGCCCTCGCCGAACAGATCGGCTCTTCGATCCGCTTCCCCAACGTCGCCCTCGATTTCGGGAACGATATCGAACTGCTCGAAAGCGAAATCGCCCGCGAATTCCCTCGCTCCATCGACGGATTCCGCAAACTCTCCCAATCGCTCCTCGACTACGACGACCTCTCCGGCGATGACCCCAATTTCAATCGCAGCGCACGCGATGTCCTGAGCACCCTGATCCCGGACTCGCTGCTCCGCGAAATGATCCTCTGCCCCCTGATGTGGTACGGCAACGCCCGCGAAGATGACATGGACTACGGCCAGTTCTGCATCATGTTTCGCGCCTGCTACCTCGAAGGATTCGCCCGACCCTACAAAGGGGTCCGCCTGATCCTCAAAAACCTCGTCCGCAAATTTCGCGGCCTCGGTGGCGAACTGAAACTCCGCAGCGGCGTCTCCAAAATCCATGTCGAAAACGGCCACGCCGTCGGCGTCGTCCTCGATGACGGGACCGAAATCGCCGGCCGACGTATCCTCTCCTCCGCCGGTACGATCGAAACCCTCCGCCTCTGCGATGACATCACCCGCGTCGACGTCGCCAAAGCAGGCAAACTCAGCTTCATCGAATCGATCTCGGTCCTCGACCGCCAACCCCAAGACTTCGACTTCGATCGCACGATCGTCTTCTACAACGACAGCGATACCTTTCACTGGCGCCGCCCCGATCACTCCCTCTGCGACGCCCGCACCGGCGTGATCTGCTCGCCCAATAATTACCGCTATTCCGCCGCCGAAGGGAACCTCCCGGACGGGATCATCCGCATCACCACCCTCGCCAACCACGACCTCTGGTGCTCCCTCCCCGACCCGCAATACCAAGCCGCCAAGGTCGAACAATACGACGCCTCCGTCGCCTCCGCCGTCAGCTTCATGCCGGACTTCCGACGCTTCACCGTCGCGACTGACGTCTTCACCCCCAAGACGATCCGCCGCTTCACCTGGCATGACAACGGCGCCGTCTACGGCGCACCCGACAAACGGCTCGATGGCACCACCCACCTGAGCAACCTCTTCCTCTGCGGCACCGACCAAGGCTTCGTCGGTATCGTCGGCGCGATCCTCAGCGGCATCAGCATGGCCAATCGCCACTGCCTCACCGCCACCGACGCCTAACCCTTCGGCAAGACCCCAAACCCGATCCCCATCCTAAAAAACCTTCGCGCCCTTCAAGCCTTCGTGTTAAACCCCCGGCGCGCCATCCCCACCGGCCCCACATCGCGCGCATCGATTACGATAACGAGCACCGCTGCGCTGAGCACGAGCACGACCCATTTCCCTTTCCGTGATCATCCGTGTCATTCCGTG
>JBEIRZ010000613.1:0-1951 GCA_040375695.1 Planctomycetaceae bacterium | reverse complement strand
GACCGGTTGCGACGCGTCGCCCCCGCCATCCACTGGGCCGCCGCGGCGGGAAGGACACGCGCCGCGGCTGCGGAAATCCCCTGCCATCGCGCGGGACCGAGCTTCGTCCAAGATTCCCCGTCGACAGACGACTCGCCGATCGCAACGACTCCGGCGCTTTGGCCCTCACCGATCTTCGGGCCCTCACCGTTCCTCGGGCCGTCTTTGACTTTTGGGCTGTCACCGACCGTCGGGCTGTTTACCAGGCCGACGACCGTCGGGCTGTTTACCGGGCCGCCAACCGTCGGCAAACCAACCCCCTGTTGCCGCGGGGCAAAGACCGCCACCGAAAATTCGGTCTGACAGATCCGGCCACTCCTCACCGCCGCTTGGCTTGGCAATATCCCTTCGGGGAGGACATTCCCGGGCAACGCGGGTAGTGCCAGACCCGGGATTGCAGAGCGAACCGCCTTCGAGAGGCTCGATGACCAGGCTTCCGCGTCCCGCGACGCGGACGTGCCGGTCGAATAATCACCATAGACCAGTGCCGCGGTCGCGTCGTATGCCCCTTCGGGAAAATCACCTTCCAGTTGCAAATTGTCGGTGACCAACCGGTCCCCTTCGATCCGCACCGGAAGGGCCGCTTCGTAGACGACCGTGCTTCGGGCGGTACCATTTCGGGCCGGTTCGGCGAACGTCACCGTTAACCACAACCCGTAACCGCTCGACACCCGATCCGAATCGAGCACCGCCCGGAGCTGCCTCGCTAACGACGCGCTGACGTCGAGCCGGACCGGCAACTTCGAAGGGTTGGTCAACACCGTCTCGCCGCGACCGAGCGTCACGCGCAGCAGCGGCGGGGTCGTCTGCTGGAGCGTCAACACGACACCCGGGGCGACTTCGAACTCACGCGGCTCAAGGTAACGCAATTCCGCCAATTCGATATCGATCGCGGGGGATGCCGAAGGATCGTTCCGATCGAGCCAGACGCGGAGCCTGTCTTGCAAGTGGCCGCGGACACGAAAGCCGATCCCACCGGTCGACGCTGCGGTTTCGACCCACCGGCCCTCTCCTGCCGATAACAGGCTTCGTCGCTGCGGCGGTGACCAAACGACCGAACGCTCCGAATCGCCAAAGATCCCTCCGACCAAGACCGGACCGGGCGTCAAGTTCGTCGGGCCGTCGATCCCCAGCGGATGGAGTTGGCGTACGTCCGCGGCGACCGATTCAGCGGCCACCAACTCGGCCCGCCCCGACCATCGCCGTGGCTCTTCGCTACGCCAACGCAGTTCGAGGTAACTATCGACATCGCTGCGAGTGAACGTCGCTGCCGTCACCGCTGGCTCGGCCGCGACCGACATTGACACCCCATCGGCCAAGCCGACAAGCAACACCCAGGCGACAAGGAGACGCATCCACGCCTTCGAATCGCAGGGGGCTCGTAACGCTGCTCGGCTTCCGTACCAACGAGGCATGTCGACTCGCTCAGGGTCCAAACGGTCGGCAGGGCCTCATCATGAAAGCCCCGCAAAAACGTAATCACACGCGGTTCGGCATAGTCGAACGGGCCTTTCGGGGGCAAGCCCGATTCTTAAAGCACCCTCGAAAACGACACGAATTGTCAGGGATTTCCAGAGGTTTGGCTCGAAATCGTCGCCGGTGATGAAGGGGGCAACGGTTCGGTCGCCGCGGGGGCCGCGGGGGCCGAAGCGGGCGGCGCGGGGGCAGTGGAGGGCGGCGCCGTAACGGCCGCCGCGGGGGTCGTCGTTGGCGCCGTGCTTGCCGGCGCGGGCGTAGTTGCTGGCGCCGGGCTATTTGCCGCCGCGGGCGCGGCCGCCGCGGCCGATTCGGGGGTCGGGATCGGCTTGCCAGCCTCACCGGCGACCACGGCCGCTTCGAGGTCGCGGATCAATTGGTCATTGATATTTTTGACCAACATCTCACGGGTCTGCGCGAACATCTGGTTGATCCT
>JBEIRZ010000488.1:0-3050 GCA_040375695.1 Planctomycetaceae bacterium | reverse complement strand
CTGCCGACCCATTACCGCGAGGCGATCGAAGCCTACTTCCGCAAGCTCGCCACCGGCGGCTCGCAAGGGGCACCATGATCGCCGACGTCGGATGATTTCGATGCCGCGTCGTTCGATCGGTTAAAGCCGAAAACCCTCAGCGCAAGGGACCAAAGCTTACGCATTCCCCGGTTCGCCAATGGGGACGGT
The DNA here is from genome assembly GCA_040375695.1 of Planctomycetaceae bacterium. Lineage (GTDB taxonomy): Bacteria > Planctomycetota > Planctomycetia > Pirellulales > Pirellulaceae > UBA6163. The sequence goes on along the minus strand of JBEIRZ010000488.1, from coordinate 2,861 downwards.
TCCCCAATGGAAAAAGCCGCGTCGATCAGGATTTCGGATAGACGTGGCTTGACGCAACGTGTCCCGTTGACCGCAAGTCAACTCAAGTCCATGATCGTGTTCAAATGCTCGCCCATTTCCTTCCCGAGCTTTTGGACCTCTATGTCCTCTTCGGTGATCTCTTTGACCAAGGCCGCCAATTCGGCAGGGGTGCCGGCGAAGGCTGTTAGCTGCTTCTGAAGCCTCTGTAACCGCGCGTAAACGCCGTCACAAACTTGGTTAACGCGGGCGATGTTCATCCGTGCCGCCATGAGCTTTTTGTTCGCCAGGCCGATCTCCTTTTCGTTGATTGCGGCGGCGGTCCCGATCTCTTGGATCAACTTGACGAAGCCTACGATGTCTTGTGCGAAATCGGCTTCTGCGGGAGGAAGCTTCGCGCCGTAATTCGCCATCTCCTTCGACAAGGCCGCCGCCTGTTTGATGACGTCAGCTGGCTTGGGGTTGGACGATGTTGCGGCCTTATCGAGCGCCGTGATCTTGTCTTCGAACCCCATTTTGCCGCCGGGCTTTCCTCCATGCCCGGCACGCGCCTTTTGGGCATCTTGTTTGATCTTCTGCCATACCTTCAGCAGGTTGTACTTCTTTGAAAAGAAAGGCATGTAAAATACTCTTAGTTAAAGGGTGAACGTTTTGGTGAGAATGGAATCTGCGGGAGAAAGCGTTAGGCGTGCTAACCTTTTTTCACGGTATCGTCGATCTTTTTGATCGCCTCCGCCGCCTGCTTCTTGATCGCCGCAATCTGCTTCGCGTTCTGCGCGATCTTGTCGAGCGCGGCCTTTTTGAGCTTGTCAATATTCGATTCGGGCATGATCGATCCTTGTGAGACGCGTTGGTAAGGGAGGGTTAGAAAACTCCTTCGTTGAGTGTAAGCTTTTAACGATTGCCTTTGTTGTGATCTGCCATCCGTTAACCAATATTCTTTGTTTTTATCGATCTTGTCGGCGACTCTTGATCGGTTACCGCCTTTGCCTCGAATACGATGTTAATTACCTTCGGTCCCCTAAGCCGCCACCAGGGCTTGAAGGGGCAAGGGGTCGCCGATGTCGACAACGATAAGGCATCGGAACAATTTCAAGCCGTGCTGCAGGACGCCGATGGCGATCGGCTCAGCGCCAATACCGACGTCGAACAGCGCGAGCAGACGATTGTCGACAAGCTCTCCAAATTGATCGACGAGCTCGAAAAACAGCAACAACAACAGCAGCAGCAACAACAACAGCAGCAACAACAGCAGCAGGGGCAACAGCAAGGTGGCGGCCAAGGGCAGCCGATGCAAGACATTCAGATCGCTGGGTCGAGCGGCCAAGGGGATGTCGACAAAAAGAAGCTCGACCCGCGCGGCGGTTGAGGGAATTTGCCACCGGCCAAACGGGAGGAATCGCTGCAGCAGATCAGCTGCGACCTTCCGACCCATTACCGCGAAGCGATCGAAGCCTACTTCCGCAAGCTCGCCACCGGCGGCTCACAGGTCCCCTGACGGATTCGATGCCGCGATCGCGTCTTCTTAAACGTCTTACGGCCTGGCCCAGGTTGACGGCCGCTGATGCGATTTCAAGCGACAACCCCACCGCTTGCTAGATGATGGATCGCGGAGAGTTTTGGCTTGGAAGAGGTCTCCGCCCCGCCGAGAGACGTGATCTTGGCTTCGAACCCATCTTGCCGCCAGGTTTCCCTCTCCAGGCTCGCGTCTTCGCGGCGTCTTGGTTGAACTTCGGCAAGAAAGGGGGCACGCCTGAGAGCCGAAAGGGTGACGTCACCACGTTTGGCCCCTCTCCGAATCCATGCGATCGAACGATGGCATAGCCGTCAGAACTGACACGACTCGTATTGGTGCCGCACCTTTAGGGAATAATTGAGAAATTTCGGTGACTTCCGTCCCAGCCGTGTTGGAGAATTTACAACCCCCTAATTCGAGGGGATGAAGCCTCAGGAGGCTTTCTCAAATTCGTCAAAAGCTACTCGAAGGAATTGAGGTATGGATCGACGTTTGTTAGTGCTCGTTGTCTCCCTTGTCGTTGGCGGGATGAGCCGTGCCGATGCGGCGGACTTCGCCAAGTCAGGCGGAAATTGGGACGAGGAGCGGGGGATCGAATTGATCTCGGCTACCGATTCACCCCTAGTCCCGCTCGAAGAAACGGGGTCGACCAACCCCATCCAGCAGGTGGGTGCGGTTTATGACCCATCGATCGGTACGACACAAATTGACCATCGAGGTGGGTGCTGTCCTGGTGCCCCTTGTGATTGGCTCCGCCCTTGCAGCGGGATCTTTGCCGAGTACCAGAACGTCTGGTTACGGCCGCAAATCTCCGAGCCGGAAAGTGGCGGATCGACGACGAATTACTTCAGTGGCCAGCGGGTGATCTTCGGGCACATCAATTCCTGCGGCGATATCTGGCGAATTCGCTATTTCAATTATGCCGCAACTACATCCAGATCCGACTCGGTCTTTAATTTGGAATACGCCGACTTCGAGCATGCCCGCCGCTTTTCGCTCGGGAGGATCCATGGCGAACTGAGTGCGGGTCTGCGTTGGGCCGAGTGGAACGAGAGGGGCGATTATTCTTACACGGAGACGCTCGGGCCGGTCATCGGCGGTGAGATCCGCGGACCGTCGGTTTTCAATTGGACCACCTTCGCCACGGCCCGTCAGTCCATTCAGTTCGGCGACTTACGAAGTGAAAACAGGCAGCTCGGTTCGTTCGCGGTCTCCGAGATGCAGCTCGGTGCGATCCGAAACGTCAACCTGTTCGGTCATCCGGCGTTCGTGAAGGGTTTTCTGGAAGCCCAGTATTGGTCGGGACCTCAAAACGATGATTCCCAGG
>JBEIRZ010000482.1:0-3099 GCA_040375695.1 Planctomycetaceae bacterium | reverse complement strand
TCGCAACAATCCTCGATCGCTTCGACCAACTCGAGATAATCCTCCAACCGCTGCGTCGGCGGCATGAAGACATACAACCTCCCATGCCGGGCCTCGACCGACAGCGCGGTCCGAACGATATGCGTCGGGTTGGCGTCATCCGCGGTCGATTCGTCGATCTCGGGCCCAGGCTGCAACACCTGCGGGTTGAACCGCTGCCCGTCACCCTCGCCGCTTGACGATTCCCCCGCGAGCGTCCCTTGGACCCGCGCGTCACCCCGGCCACTTCCCAAACCACTTCCTCGGCCATCAGGCCGAAGCTGCCCCGTCGGGTCGACCGGCCCCTGCTTTGATCGCGGCAATGGCAAATTCCCCTTGGGGGCCGTCGGGTCCAGCGGCGTGGTGTAATACGCCGCCGTCGACGCCCACGAATGAGGCAGAGAATCGAGCGGCAGACGCAACCCGATCGGCGAATCACCCGGAAGCAAATAAACCTTTTCGCTCCGCACCGGCCAACGCCCGGTCAACCACCCGCGACGAGGCTGCAACGACTCCGCTTGCCACCACGCCCTTTGCAACGGCAACACAAACCCGACCGGCTTGGCCAATCCCCCGCGAAAAACACGGATCATCCCCGCCCGCTCGTTCGGGTCGGTCAACTTCGGATCGTTCGGGTCGACGTCGATCGGCAACCGGTTCTCTTTCCACAAATAATGAAACACATCCTCATAAACCGGAAACCGCGCCGCGGCCGAAACCCCAAGCACCCCCGAAACCCGCTGGACAAAACGCTCAGCATCCTGATGCGTGTGCCCGTAATCACGCCCCTCGTCCGCGATCCATTTCGGGTCCCTCCAAACCGGCACGCCGTCCTTCCGCCAAATGCACGTCAGCGCCCAACGTGGCAACGACTCCCCCGGGTACCATTTCCCCTGACCGTAATGCAACAAACCTCCCGGCGCGAAACGGTCGCGGAGCCTCAGGAACAACAAATTCCCCATCACCCGCTTGTCCGGACCGACCGCCTCCGTCGTCCATTCCGGCGCATCCATCGAATCGATCGATACGAATGTCGGTTCACCCCCGATCGTCAATTTGCAATCCGACGCCGCTAACTTCGCGTCGACCTCATGCCCCAACCGCATGATCTCCTGCCACTGCGAATCGGTATACGGCAACGTCACCCGCGGGTCCTCATGCACCCGCGTCACCGTCATCTCGTGATGAAACTCGACTTCGCACATCCCTAGCGCACCGCTGATCGGCGCCGCGTCTCGCGGCTCAGGGGTACAGGCCAACGGGATGTGCCCCTCGCCACAAAACAGCCCGCTCGTCGCGTCCAACCCGATCCACCCCGCCCCCGGAATAAACACCTCCGCCCAAGCATGCAAATCACAAAAGTCCTCCGTCGGTCCACTAGGCCCATCGAGCGGCTTGATGTCCGCAGTCAATTGGATCAAATACCCCGATACGAACCGGGCCGCCAACCCCAACCGACGCAGCGTCGCGACCAACAGCCACGCCGAATCGCGACACGATCCGCTGCCGATCGCCAACGTCCGCTCCGGCGACTGCACCCCCGGCTCCAACCTCACCAAATACTCGACCTTCTTGTGCAACCGCATGTTCGCTTCGACAAAAAAATCGGTCGTCCTGTCACACCGCTGCGGCAACGACGCGACCCAATGGTCAAACAGCGGTGTCGCCTCTCCCTCCTCCGTAAACGGCTCGCAATCGAGGTACGGCAACAATTGCCTCCGCACCTCCTCGGGATAACGGAACGGGTACTGCTCCGCATAATCCTCAACAAAAAAATCGAACGGGTTGATCACCGTCATGTTGGCGATCAAATCGACGGTCACGCTCAAATGATCCGTCGGCCCATGAAAGACATAACGGGCCAACGGGTTCCCGTGCGGGTCCTGCTGAAAATTGACGAAATGCTCCCCGGGGCTGACGCGTACCGCATACGCCTCGATCGGGGTCCGGGCATGAAACGCAGGCCGAAGCCTCACGACTTGGGGGCCAAGCATCACTTGGCGGTCGTACCGATACTCGGTCTTGTGATGCAACGCGACGCGGATCGTCATCGGGGACTTCGCTTCCAAAAAAGGAATTCAAAAACAGATGCTGCCAAAGCAACACAAAAATGGATGACCGTCCCGCCTAGCCCTGGACAATACCCGTTTGCCGCTTCCCTGCCAATCGACCGCCACCAGAAACCGCTCAAGGATCCTCCCCGCACCCTAATGTTTCCCGTTAAACTACCCTTTTTGCCCCAGCCCGTCCGCGACAAATCATCACCTCCCTAAGCTCATCCCCAACGCCCACCCCTAAGCCCACCTCATCTCCAGCGACCTGACCCCATCCCATGCCCAACCAACCCACCCATCCCCCGATGCCTTCCTCCTTCCGCCCATCTCTGCTCACGATCGCGTTCGCTTTCACACTCGCCGCCCCGGCGATGCTCACCGCCCAAGACCGCGTCGCTTCGGCTCTCCCCTCCGACGTCGAAGACAACTTGGACCACGCCGCGACCGATTGGGGATGGTGGCGCGGCCCGCACCGGATGGGGACCGCGAACCCGAACCAAAAACCGCCGCTCGAATTCGGCAATGACAAAAACGTCCTTTGGCAAGCGACCATCCCCGGCCGCGGTTTCGGCTCGCCGATCGTCGTCGGCAACCGCGTCTTCCTCGCCACCTCCGACGAATCGACCGGCGCCCAATCGGTCCTCGCCTACGACCGCACCAGCGGCAAACGCCTCTGGCAAACGACCGTTCACGCAGACGGCGGGATGAAAAAGAACGCCAAATCGACAATGGCCTCGGGCTCTCCAGCCTGCGACGGCCAGCACATCTTCATCAACTTCCCGAACTCCGGCGGGCTCCACACCACCGCGCTGGACCTCGACGGCAAACGACTCTGGCAAGTCAAAATTTGCGATTACGTCGAACACCAAGGTTACGGCGCTTCACCCGCCCTCTATCGCGACTTGGTGATCGTCTCGGCCGACAACAAAGGGGGCGGCGCGATCGCGGCACTCCATCGCACCACCGGCGACGTCGTCTGGAAACGTGACCGCCCGGCACTCCCGAATTACCCCTCGCCGATCCTCCT
>JBEIRZ010000172.1:0-9302 GCA_040375695.1 Planctomycetaceae bacterium | reverse complement strand
GGATGGGGTCAACGACGCACCCGCCTTGGCCGCGGCGACGGTGTCGATCGCGTTGGGGGCGGCGGGGTCGGACGTCGCGCTCGAAACGGCCGATGTGGCGTTGATGGGGGATGATCTGTCGCGGCTGACGGTGGCCGTCGCGCTCAGCCGCCAGGCGTCGCGGGTGATCCGCCAAAACCTGTGGATCAGCCTGGGGACGATCGCCGTCCTCGTGCCGGCGGCGCTGTTGGGATTGAAGCTTGCCGCGGCCGTGATCTTTCACGAGGGATCGACCGTGTTGGTGGTCCTCAACGCGCTGCGGCTACTGGGGTTCACCCATCCGACAGGCGGCCAACGAATTGGCGGCCAACGAATTGGCGGCCACCCGATTGACGACATGGGCGTTCAGGATGACGCCTCGCGCCGCCGCAGCATTTCATAGAGCACGATCGCGACGGTGGAAGAGAGGTTGAGGCTGCGGACCCGCGGGTCGGTCGGGAGTCGGACGGCGTCATCTTTTTCCGGGTCGAAGATCGTCCGCGGCAGCCCCGAGGATTCGCTCCCGAAGACAACGACGTCTCCTGCGCGGAAGTCGGCCTGCCAGATCGTCTGTTTGGCGTGGCGGCTGAAGAACCAAAAGCGTTTATCGGGTAGCTGTTGGCGGAGCGATTCCCAGGAGGGGACTTCGGCGAAGCGGAGGTGTTGCCAATAATCGAGGCCTGCCCTGCGGACACGTTTTTCGTCGATTTGGAAGGCCGCTGGCTGGACGATCCAAAGCATCGAACCGGTGGCGACGCAGGTCCGGCCGATGTTCCCCGTATTTTGTGGGATCTCGGGTTGGTAAAGTACCACATGTGCCAACCCATCCGGCATCAGCGATTCCCCCGCCGGACCGTCGTGATGGCGTCCGTCAACTCCCGAGTCTTCTTCACCCATGCCGATCGCAGTTACCTGTCCTAAGTGCTTAACCCGATTTTCGGTCAACGAGAAGTTCGCCGGCAAAAAGGGGCCCTGTCCGAAATGCAAGAGCGAGCTCACGGTCCCGGAGCTTTCCGAGCAGGTCGTGATTCACGCCCCGGCAGATGCCGCCCCCAAGGATAGCAAGGGCGTCAGCGTTCTTAAACCGATCAAGCGGCAGGACGAGAAGATCGGACGGGGATTGATCATCGGTTCCGTCGCCGGGGTGTTGGCAGCGCTCGCGGCGGCGATCGGGGTGCGACTTGCCGGCGGGGTCCCTTGGCCGGCCCTCGCCCTCGCCGCGGTCGTGGTCGCCCCGCCGCTGGTGCGGTTGGGGTACGCGATCACCCGCGACGCCGAATTGGAGCCTTACGTGGGGCGCGAGCTGTGGGTCAGGGTCGGGGTGATCTCCCTGGTCCTTGCCGCGACCTGGCTGATCCATGCTTGGGCCGGACCTTATGTCTTTGATTACGACCGGGGGGCGGACATGCCGTTGGTCTATGCCGGTATCTGTTTGCTCGCGATGCTGGTCTTTGGCGCGGTGGCCGCCATGGCCGCCTTCGACCTCGAATTCCTTGGCGGGCTGATCATCGCGGGGATGTACGTCAGCGCGACCCTCTCCCTTTGTCTGATCGCGGGTGTGCCGTTGGCCACGCTCGGTGCCGCGTAAGTCTGGTAAGCTTGAGCCAATGACACGACCCGAGATCCCCGAATTGCTCCGCATCGGCAACCGCATCGCGGTCTTGCCGATCATCCACGGCAGTGGCCAGTGCGCGTTGATGGTTCGCCGCTGGATGCTCGAACATCCCTTCGATGCCGTCGCCGTGCCGCTCCCACCGTCCTTTCGCGAGCCGGTCGAAGCGGCGGTACTGGAGCTCCCCAAGCCGGCGATCGTGATCCAGCCTTCGGGTCATTCGCTCGAATTGCCCTCGTTCGACGGGATGGGGTTCGGCCAAGTCGGCTACGACGCCGATCCCTTTTCGTCGGGGGGCGATGGCGAAGGGTGGTCCGAAGATAACGCGGGGGAAGCGGCCGTTCCCCCTTGCAGTTACGTCCCGATCGACCCCTGCCAGCCGGTGATCATGGCGATCCGCGCCGCGATGGGGGAACGCGTCGCGCGGGAATACATCGATCTGGAAACCGATCCGTTTCTCCCGTACGCGGCGGTGATGCCCGACCCGTATGCCCTTCGCCACGTCACCCCCGAGAGGTTCGCCGCGGCGCTCCTCCCGGGGATCATGCCTCCCCCTGACGAGCAGACGCGTCAGAGGATCCTGCACATGGCGATCCGCCTGCGGGCCTTGGAGCGGAAGTACCAACGGGTGCTCTTGGTCGTGAGCGTCCTCTATTGGCCTTGGATCCGCGAGGCCTATTCCAAGCTGGCGGCCGCGGCCGAGGACGATCGCGCCCCGCAGGTTTCGACTCCCGAAGGTGACGATGTCGTCCCCCCGCAAGCCTTCGCGGTCGACCCCAAGACGTTGCTGTTCCTGTTCGACGAGCTCCCGTTCATCACCGGGCTCTATGAACGGGCCCGCGCCAGCCTGGAGGACGATGACAACCTGTCGGTCGATGGCGTGAAGGAGCTTCTACTGGCCGCCCGCGACACCTACCGCGGCGAATTCGGCAAACGCGGACGCCGCACCCCGCCGCTCGTCCTGCGCCAATGCCTGAAGTACATCCGCAACCTGTCGTTGATCCAGCGTCGCATGACCCCCGATCTGGCAACGATCGTGATCGCCGCGAAGCAGATACTCGGCGACCCCTTCGCGATCCACGTCGTCGAACGCGCTCGCGACTATTTCGGCGTCGTCGGGATCGATCCGCCCGACGACGAACCGTCGGTGACGATGGGCATCGACATGGCCAGGCTCCCCTCGGGCGAGACCGTCCCTCTGGTCAACCGGCTCCCCGGGCCGCCGCGCGTCTGGCAACGGATCGAGCTCAATCGTCGCCCGACGTCGACCGAACTGGAGAAATGGTCGTACAAGTGGAACCCCTACGGCCAGTGCAGCTACCCACCGGAAGACACCCGCATCGAATCGTTCCGCACGCGGATCGTCGAACGGGCGTTGGCGATCTCGGGGGCCGACCTCGCACGCACCGAGAAATTCACCACCAGCGTCAAAGACGGTATCGACATCCGCGACACCCTGCGGCATTGGTACGAAAAGCAGATCTACGTCAAGGTCCTGCCGCCCCAGCGAGGCCTCCTCGACGCCTGCGTGATGCTGTTCGATAGCCCCGCCGATCCCCGCGACTATCCTTGGCGGACGACCTGGTTCGCCGAACACAAGGATGAATCGACCCTCGCCTTCTTCGCCTCCGATTTTCAGCGCGAACTTGTCGGCCCGGGGATCGCCGCGGCGACTTATGGCGGGGCGATGTTCCTCTACCCACCGGTCGTTATCCCGGGGGTCTGGGAGAACCGCAAGCTCGATTTCGCCACGACGCTCGAAGAACGTCTGATCGCGGCGGCTTGTTATCACTCGCGCGGCAAACAGATCGCCTTGCTGTCGTCGTTGCCCCCGGGGGCCGCCTGGCGGAGCATCGCACGGCGGTTCCGGAAGCAGTTGATCCACGTCCCCCTCGGCTCGTTCAGCGACGAACAGGTGCAGCAGCTAAGGATCGTTCATGTCCTCAACGGCAAACATGTCCGGTCCTACGCCGAACACTTCATCCGCAAGATCTGAATTCGCCGCGCCCGCGATCCGGCACGATCGCCTTTGCCCAAGTGGCCCTTAGGATCGGCTCGGGCAAGTACGAGTCGATTGGCCCCATTTGCGATCCAATCCCGATCGGCAATCCCGGCCCGCTGATCGCCCTCCCCGCCCCCCGCCCACCAGCCTTTGGGTCGTTGTCTTTTCGCCGCGGCATGCCCAAAATGAAGTCGCCCGACGGGAACTCCGTCGAGGCGATTTCTATCAATCCATCCGCCCCGAATCAGGACCTTCCGATGCCCGCTTTTTTCCGACCGACTTTAGCCATCGCGACTTTGGCCCTGGCCGTTTCTGCGCCGGGGTGCGATTCGGGAAGCAAGCCACAAGAGAGTGCGCCGCCGGTGTCGATCGACGCCGCCGAAGCGGTCGGGACCGAAGCGGCCCACTCCCATGCGGAGACTTACCCCGAGGCGGTTGCGGAACTCGATGGGATGCGCGAAGCGATCGAAAAGGCCTTCGCCGCCAATGACCCTCAGGCCGCTGACGAGCCGATCCACGAGATCGGTCATGTGCTCGAAGAATTGTCCGGGATGGCGAAGCAGGCCAAACTCGGTGTTGAGGCCGAGACGGCGATCGATACGGCCGTCGAAAAACTCTTCGACGCCCTCGCCCCGGTCGACGAAAAGCTTCACGGCAAAGAAGGGAAGGACTATTCCGAGGTCAAGGCCGAGATCGATGCCGCCTTCGAAGTGCTCCGCAAGTACGTCCCCAAAAAGTAGCTTCGACCCACCCGCCCTCTCCGGAGTCGTGATGCGATGGTTGCGAAATGGCGATCGGTGCGAATCTCGGCGTTCATGGTCCTGTGCCTGCTTCCCCTCGCCGGCTGCGACCGGCAAGGTTCCGAAATCGCGGATCAGTTCCGAGAGCGATTCCTGGTCACCGAGTCACCTTCGCAACCCCAGACGCTTTCCGAGCTGATGCGGACGCTCGCCCCCGCCGCCGAGGCTGAGAAGCCGTCTGCTGCGGCAGCAGCTGCTCCCCAGGCGGCGTCACAAACCGGCGGTGGTGACCAAGAACCGGCCCCACCGGCCGCTTCCCAACCGGCTGTGGCTGATCCCCTCCAATCGGCCGGTACGCTGCGAGACGTGTGGGTCGTGGGCCGCATCTTCGCGGGCGATTTTGACCCTTGGGAACAGGGCCGAGCCTCGTTCCTGATTTCAGAACTCCCCGAAGAAGGGCACGGCGAAGGGCATGATGCGGACAATTGCCCCTTCTGCAAACGCAAAGCCGCCCAAGCACCCAAGGCGATGGTCCGCTTCGCCGACGAAAAGGGCCAAACCGTCGGGATCGATGCCCGCGAACTTTTCGGGCTCAAAACCGGCGACGTCGTCGCGGTCCGCGGTTCCGCCAAGGTCGGCGAATTGAACACCCTGATGATCGACGCCGCGGCGCTCCACCGGAAGCGCTGAACAGCGTGTACAATCCGTGCTGGGCAAACTCCGTCGCCGGGCAACTTCGTCCGGCATGCATCGAGTGTCCCCCCAGATCCCCAAGTATCGTACCCCCGAACGAGAGCTTTCCCATGAGTTCGTTGAATCGACGCGAATTGATGGCCGTGGCCGGAGCCTGCGGCGTGACCGCGGTATTCGGCGCGACCGCCCGACCCGCACTGGCCGAAGCGACCCTCCCCAAGCTCGGATACGCGGCCGATGCGCTGGAACCCTACATCGATGCTCGCACGATGGAAATCCACCACGGCAAGCACCATCAGACCTACATCACCAACCTCAACAAGGCGCTCGCTGACCAGCCGAAGCTGCAAGCGATGCCGCTGGAAAAACTGTTGGCCGACCTCGCGAGCGTCCCTGAAGCGATCCGCACCGCGGTCCGCAACAACGGCGGTGGCCACCTCAACCATTCGCTCTTCTGGCAAATGATGGCACCCGGTGGCGGCAAGCAGGCCAAGGGGGCGATCGGCGCCGCGATCGATTCGACCTTCGGCAGCTTCGAGAACCTTCAACAGGCCGTCCTCACCGCCGCGACCGGTCAGTTCGGTAGCGGTTGGGCTTGGCTGGTGGCAAACGGCAACAAGCTCGAAGTGATGGCGACGCCGAATCAGGACACGCCGATCTCCCAAGGGAAAAAGCCGCTCCTGGGCGTCGATGTCTGGGAACATGCCTATTACCTGAAGTACCAAAACCTCCGCGCCGATTACGTCAAGGCGTGGTGGAACGTCGTCAATTGGGATTTCGTGAATAAGCTCTTCGCCGAAGCGAAGTCCTGAACCCTCGCCCCGATTTGACGAGCCCTTCGACATCCCCCACCGAGCACGACGGATGCTGATCGACAGCCATCATCACCTGTGGCAGTATTCCCCCCAGGAGTACCCCTGGATCAGCGAAGAGATGCCGATCCTGCGAGACGATTTCCTCCCGGAACATCTCGTCCAAGTCTCTCGAACGACGGGGGTCGATGGGTTCGTAACGGTCCAGGCGCGCCAATCGGTCGCCGAGACCGAAGCGTTGATCGATATCGCCCAGCACAATGACCTCGTCCTGGGCGTTGTCGGCTGGGTGCCCCTTGCCGACCCGAACGTCGGGGCCGAACTCGCCCGCCTCAGCCAGTCCCCCTGGCTCAAAGGGGTCCGACATGTCGTGCAGGACGAACCCGATGATCGCTTCATGCTCAGCCCCGATTTCAATCGCGGGATCGCGATGCTTCCGGAATTCGGGTTGGTCTACGACATCCTGATCTATGCCCGGCAACTGCCGGCCGCCATCGAGATGGTCGACCGCCACCCGAACGTGCAGATGGTGTTGGACCACATCGCCAAACCGGAGATCCGCTACGACCGTTTCGATGACCAGTGGGAACGCGACTTCCGCGAACTCGCCAAACGGCCGAATGTCGCCTGCAAGTTCTCCGGCGTCGTCACCGAGATGCAGCGGCGGCCCGGGCCGAAAGGGGACGCCTGGGACGTCGATTCGATTCGGCGGTATTGGGATGTGGCGCTGGATGCTTTCTCCCCCGAGCGATTGATGTTCGGCAGCGACTGGCCAGTCTGCTTGCTCCGTAGCCCCTACAGCCGCTGGCTCGAAACGGTCGGCGAGCTCTCGTATGACCTCCAGCCACAGCAGCGATACGCCCTCTTCTCTTCGAACGCCGCCCGTGTCTATCGGCTCGACGTACCCTCCGACGAGTGGTGATCCCGCGATGCGAGTCCAACTCCCTAAGCTGATCTTCGGCGCGACGACCCTGGGGAACCTGTTCGTCGCACCCACCGACGAACAGAAGCGTGAACTGATCCGTCAGTGGTTTCTTCAAGGCGAAAGCCCCGTCGTGATCGACTCGGCGGGTAAGTACGGCGCGGGTTTGTCCCTCGAGGTCATCGGCAGGGAATTGGCCACCCTCGGGATCGAGCCCTCTCAGGTCGTGATCAGCAACAAACTGGCATGGCGGCGTGTCCCTCTGAAAACCCCCGAGCCGACGTTCGAGCCCGGGGCTTGGATCGGCCTGGGGCACGACGCGGTTCAAGACATCAGCCGCGAAGGGATCCTCAGGTGTTGGCGCGAAGGTAACGAACTCCTTCGCCCCTACCGTGCCGGCCTGTTGTCGGTCCACGACCCCGACGAATACCTCGCGGCGGCTGTTGATGCCGATGACCGCCGCAGACGGCTCGACGATATCTTGCAGGCCTATGCCGCGATTCGCGAACTCCGCGACGCCGGCGAAGCGACCGGGATCGGCGTCGGCGCTAAGGATTGGCGGGTGATCCAGGAGTTGGCCCCGCACTGCGATTTTGATTGGGTCATGTTTGCCAACAGCTTCACCATCATGCGACACCCCCAAGAGCTGATCGACTTCATCGAGTCGCTGGCCGCACGCGGGGTGTGGGTCATCAACTCCGCACTCATGCACGGCGGCTTCCTGACCGGCGGCTCCTTCTGCGATTACCGCGAGCTCGACCCGACGCGACCGGCCGATGCTGACAAGCTCCGCTGGCGCCAGGCATTTTTAGAGGCCTGCCGCGAGCTCAGTGTCGACCCGTTCCACGTCGCCGTCCGTTTCGGGATGGGGCTGCCCGGCATCCGATCGGTCGCCCTCAGCACCAGCCAGCCCCACCGGGTTGGGGCGCTGGTCGATGCGGTTCAATCCCCCGTCTCCCCAGCGGTGTGGGAGGAACTCCTCCGCCGCGGCTTGACCCAAGTCGTCCCCGTGGACTGACTTCGATCGCCCGGGCTCAGGGGATCACGGCGGGGTCCAGCGGACGGCGGTCGCGGAAGGTTTCTTCGACCTCACGCCAATGAATCACCTCCGGTTCGCCGAGCCGCCACGACAGCCGAATCGGTCGCTGGGCCAGCAGCGAAGGGAAGGCGAAAGCGGCATCTTCCAGCGATTCGATTTCCACACCGAGTGATGCCAGCTCCTCCCTGACCCGGTCCAGTTGCTCAGAATCGACGCGGAACGATTCCTTCACGCTCTCCAGCTCCTCGCTGAATGCGCGAATGTCGTTCCCCTTCGGCAATTTTTCCAAGCCCTTCATCTGGGCCTCTTGTTGGCGGATCATCTCGTCCAGCCGCATCAGGTCTTGGGCGATCCGGCTGACCAAGGGCAACAGCCGGTTGGCGGACTCGACGGAAAACCAAGACTCCGAGCGGGGAATCCCCCGGTCACCTGCCAGCGAGGCGGATTCCGCGGGATTCGGGCGTGGGTCTTTGTTGGGCGAAAAGGCAAACATAGCCAGTGAATCAAGCGAATCGAGGCTTCCCCGCAACGACGCGGGTCTGCGGTTACTCAACCGTAGGCGATCCGGGCCGGATCGGCTAGTGGATTCAGCGCTCGACAATTCGAGTTCTCTAACGCGGCGGGCGCATTCCCTGCAAGATTCACATTAACCCGAGGGCGACATAAAAAGGTGAGAAAAAAGCTCTGAAAAATCAGATTTGGGCTTGCAATCGCTTGACGGTACGGGTTGATGACGTAGAGTAGGAATGCGGTAGCGGCCGGGCCGAATGCGATCGAAGAGATCAAGCAGCCCTGTTGCCGAAATAAAAACCCGATTTTTGATCCCGAAAGTTCGGGAACTCAAAGGTCGGGTCCCCCCAAAAACGGGCGTCTCACGATTGAGCGTCCATCACTCCGCAGCCGAGGAAAACCGGCGGTAGCAAAGGAATGGAATTATGTTAGTCCTCTCAAGAAAGAAGAACGAAAGCATCGTCATCAACAACGACATCCGCATTGTGGTCGTTGAAATTCGTGGTGACAAGGTACGCTTGGGGGTTGAGGCGCCGCGGGAAGTTCCGGTGCACCGACACGAAGTCTACGAAGCGATTCAGGATCAACGTCAGGCGGAGACGGGCGACGCGAAACTCGAATCATGACTTGAGTTCGCTCCCGGTTCGGGTTCGTTGGATCGTTTTCACTGAGATCGCTGTCACCTTTCGTTTCGCCCCTTGACGCCAATCTGTCGACTTGGTTCAATTCTGGTCGTTGAGGGACATTCGTTTCTGCAACTTCGGCCCCTTCGTCTAGCGGCCTAGGACATCGCCCTTTCACGGCGGTAACACGGGTTCGATTCCCGTAGGGGTCATCGTCTGTCTGTCAGACGCATCGTCAAAGCCCGGGTCACCCCCGGGTTTTTTCGTTTCGCAATCGCTCGGCTGCTCTCGAAGGCTGGCTCCTGTCTCCAAATTGCCCACGTCAGAGGGG
>JBEIRZ010000248.1:0-6735 GCA_040375695.1 Planctomycetaceae bacterium | reverse complement strand
TTGCGGGTACCAGACCGAAATCGTCAGCCCCGCCGCTTCGTTGTAGACGCGATCCGGAAAGGTTTCGAACCGTTTGACAAAGAGCTTGTTGCTGGGCATCAGGTATGCCAACCATCCGGCGTACGCATCGAAGCCGAGCTTCGGTAACCGCGGCGGCCCCAGGATTTCCAGAAAGCCCTCACGCTCGCGGATCATCGGGTCCTGGTTTTTGGCGTTGATCCCGACATCTTCATAGATGACATATTTTGATGGGAACCGGCTGGGACGATCCCCAAGCGGCACCAGACAAATGCCGCCACCCGGTGAGAATGATCGGCCCCAGTGACAATACTCGACCGTCTTGTCGCCGATGTTCATGATCGTCTGCGTACAAACCAGCGCCGCGCCTGCGGGCATTGTCGACCCGTTTTCGTCCCCTTCGCGGCGGAGCGTGAAGTCGCGGATCAACTGTACCCCGGATGATTCATCGCGTCCGCTGGTGAGCCGCACCGAATGCGGGCCGGTGAT
The DNA here is from genome assembly GCA_040375695.1 of Planctomycetaceae bacterium. Lineage (GTDB taxonomy): Bacteria > Planctomycetota > Planctomycetia > Pirellulales > Pirellulaceae > UBA6163. The sequence continues at coordinate 6,228 of JBEIRZ010000248.1, read as the reverse complement.
CTCCGCGGTCCATGGCCCCGACCAGAGCGAGGGGTGCTTGGGGACGACCAATTCCGGGCCGAAATCGAATCGCCCTGCCGACGCAGACGGCGGCATCCCGGGCTTCCAAGCACGCTCCTTCTCGTCAATGAACATCATGTTCTCGCCCTTGACCGAATAATCGATCACCCGCCCACCGACCTGTGGCACTAGGACCGCACGGGTTTCGTCCAGCCGCAGCTCGACCGCGTCGGGGTACCCGAGGTACGGGGCAAACTTGGCCGTCGGGTTCGGTACGCCTCGATACGAAGTGAGCACCGATTCGTTGAACCGATCCCGCACGTCGGACCCGTCGCTGTTGCCGAACTCGGCACGCTGAATCATCAAGACCAAGACCACTCCGCGGGCCGGGTCGACCCACCCTTGTGTCCCCCAAGCCCCACCGTGCCCGAACGTCCCTGGCGAAAGGAGCCGCGTGACACCTTGCGGTTGCCTCAGCAAACACCACCCCAACCCCCAGGCGTTCCCCGGCGTGAATCCGGTGACCAGGTCCCCTGTCTGAGGGCTCAACATCCGGCGTGTCGAACCCTCTTCGAGCAAACCTTTGGCCCCCTGAAGGTCACGCAAAACCGCCTGATAAAACTTCGCCATGTCATCGGCGGTCGAATAGAGCCCGCCCGATGGGTTGGGCATCCGTTTGGCCGTCGGGTCAGGGATTTCGACCGCCGCCAGTTTCCCATCGCCATCTCCGGGTTTGTAAGTCGTTGCCAATCGCTTCGCCTGCTCCGCGGTCAATGTGAATCCCGAGTCCCGCATCCCCAGCGGTTCGAATATTTCTTTGCGAAGGTAATCTTCATACGACATCCCCGAGGCGATCTCGATCAATCGGCCCGCGACGGTCAGGCCGCTGCTGTATTGCCACTTGGTACCGGGGGCGAATTGCAACGGCTGGCGCCCGATCGCTTCCACTTCCTCGGCAAGCGTCCTTTCGCCCTGCAATCCCGAAGCCGAAGCAAGCCCGGCGGTGTGGGTCAACACCTCCGCGATCGTCACCTCGCGTGCCGCCGCGCCGTCTTTCAGCTTCGGCGAGCCGTCTTTTAGCTTCGGCGAGCCGAACGTTGGTATGTACTTTGCGACAGGATCCTCGAACTGCAATTTCCCCTGCTCGACCAATCGCATCAGCGCCGTGGCGGTGATCGGCTTAGTCATCGAGGCGACCCGAAAGATCGTCTCTCGCGTCATCGCCCTCCCCGACGCGATGTCGGCTAGGCCCACGACCGACACATCGATCACTTCATCATCCGAAGCGACCAGCGTCACCGCCCCCGCGATCTTCCCTTCGTCGACAAACCCTTGCAGCGTCTGCGGTACCCCTCGCAGTCGCTCTTTGTCCCATTCGTCGCCGCAAACCGAGACGGATGGGATCAGACTTGCCAAAAAAATTGCAACGAGCGATAAGAATCGTGACATCGGATCAGCTCAGGCAGGTGTAGGAAGATAAGCAAGAAGCCGCATTGTCACGCCCGGCCGCGCCCGACGCCAGATACCCACGTCCCAGATGCTCAGCTCACTGATCATTGATCATTGATCAAAACGGTTGCCGGTGCTTAGCGTGATGCGGTCCCGCCCGACCCCAAGCGACGCGTCAAACCGAAGGCCGCCACCCAAGAAAAATAACACGTAAGTGCTAGGTGGTATCCGGCGAAGGGATCATTCGTCGAGCGATGCTTGATCCTGGCTGGTGCGATCGACGGTGATCCGATCGATCACCACCAGCGCGATCCCGCCCGCCAACGTCGCGACGAATTCCGTCGCCACCCACCACTTCGGCATCCCCGACTGGATGTTGACGGCGGCTTGGCTGAGGCTGAACGCGATCGACGCCAGCGCGAGCGGTTTGACGAGGTCGCGATAACGCTCGAGCTTCGTCGCGACGTACCAGATCGCCGCGCCGATGAAGCCGTACATCAGCGACAGGTTGCGGGCGAGGTAATACGTCAGCGGCGATTCGGGGAACGGGTCAAAGCCTAACCACCTTGCCGTCTCGAACATCCAGCGGCCGGGCATGACCGCGGCCGCAAACGCCAGCAGCGTCACCGCCGCTACCAGCTTCAGGATAACTCGCAGGTTTTGCAAACCGAGTCGCATCGCCAACCGATCCTTTGCCCAATCTCGATTACGCGAGCCGGTGCAACCGCCGCAGGACCCATTCGAAGGTGAGCGCCGTCGCGATCAGCCACAGCAGGGTCGCGTTGCGGCGCTCGGCGAATCGGTCATCGGGCGTCCCGGGAAGGATCGTCGTCTGGGGTTGCGGTTCGAGCAACTTGAGCAAGTCCCCTTCGGTCTGGGTCGCCGACGCGTCGCCATCGATCTTGAAAAACTTTCCGCCGGTCGATTGCGTGACGAAGGTGAGGTCTTCGTCGTTCCGCTGCGGGCGTTCGAGCTCTGCGGTCGGGAGCCGGACCTGAACATTTTGTTTCAGCACCGTTTCGCCCAAGCCACCACCGAGGGTCAAACGGAGGTCGTAACTTCCCGCCGAACGGACGACGAACCGGCCGCCATAAGTCCCCTCGCGGGGTTCGCCTTCGACCGGCGTCAAGACGATCGGTTGTGTCAAACCTCCCGGACCCAACAAGGTCGCTTCGACCTTCTCGTCCTTGAGCGGTTCGAACTGTTCGTCGGTCAAGATCGCGCGGACGGTGATCGTGTCACCGACCCCGGCCCGCGGGTTGTCGACCAATAGCACGCCGCGGTTCGAATCGCGAAGCAACCGACCTTCGCTGACCCATCGGATCAGCTTGGTGTAGTACTTGTCGAAATAGGCATCGCTGTCGCGTCGCAACCGCCACATCTCGCCGCTCGCTTGGAAAAAGGTCCGTCCGGCACCATAGAACTGGCTGGCGAGGTACACGGGTAACGAATCGCCAACCTTCGTCGACGGGTCGGAGAAATAGGCATAGACCTTCGCACCCGGTTTGGGGTCTTTAACGCCGACGTAATCGTAGACGCCGCCGAAACTCCCCCAGATGTCGAAGCTCTGTTGCGGGTCATCGGCTATGAAGAGGAAATCGGCCTTCGTCGCTTCGGGGGTGAACTCGAGATCAAACGAGGCCTCGCCCCCCTGGCGCCCGGAGGTCAGCAGCGGGTTGCGGGTCGCCAATTCGACCGGAAAGATGCCGCTCAGGATGGCGACCCGCGGGTCGGTCCGGGCACGTGTCCACTGCGGCATGTAGATCGGGCCGCCGATCAGGATCAGCCCGCCGGCCTGTTCGGTCAACCAGCGTTCCAAGACCTGCAAACTTTCGACCGGGACCCGCATCCAATCGGGGTCAAAGGCGATGATCGCATCGTATTCGAAAAGCTCTTCGGCCGTCGCGGGGAATTGGTCGAGCAACCGATCGGCATCCTGGCTCAACCCATCCCGTGCGGTTTGCAGCCACACGTCGATCTCGACCGATTCGTCGCGAAAGAGGAGGTTACGAACGAATTGGTACTCGCGGGTCGGTCCGCCTGCGATCGCGAGGACGCGCAGCTTTCGCGCGACGACTTCGTAACGGGCCTCGCGGCTGTCGTCTTCCTTGTTTTGGTCTTCTCCGGGCGGGATGACACGGATCGCCAAACGCCGACGGCCGACCGATTCGGGTGACATTTCGAACCGGACCGAGACGAGGCTTCCATCGGCCGGCAATTCGACGTCGCGGGTGTCGACGATCTCGCTGATCGGTGATGCGTCATCGAGCCCATCGAGGAGCTGGACCGTTGCCGTCACCTTGCCGGAACCGGTCGCTTGCAAGACCGCCGACAGGGCGAATTTATCTCCGGGAAAAACGCGTCGTGGGGCATCGAGATCGACGACACGGACGTTGGTCGGGGCGTCGCTGCTCCCGAGCCCGATCGCGTGGACCGGGACGTCGCTGCGTCTCGCCAGTGCCGCGGCGGCGCTGGTGGTTAGCCCGCCGTTCGCTTGGCCGTCGCTGATCAAGACGACGCCCGAAAGGGTTGTCGGGTCGTGCCGAGCGAGGACCCCGCGGAGCGCATCGCCGACGCGCGATTGGGCTCCTGTCGCGGCCAATGCCCCAGCCCAATCGGCGACACGCCTGGGCGGGGCCGTCTCTTTTTCGTTTTCGCTACCGGGCACTGTTCCGTTGTTGTCGTTCGCGGCGGGATCGGCGGCTTCCGCTTCGGCCTGGGCGGTCTTCAAACCGATCAGCGACGCCAAACTACGCTGCGACCGCACGGCCCAGGTCCCGCCCAACAGGATCGCCGCGACCAGCATCAACAGCACGGCGGTGACCAGCGGCCCGCCGATCGCATCGGCCCGCCCGCCATAGGCGAGCACCAACGACGCGAGGCAAAGGAGCAACATCCCGACGGCGGCCAGCGCCCCGATCACCGCCAGGCGGTCAGGTCCTTGGTCTTGGGCAGGGTCGCTCGCCTCGGACGTGTCATCCGCGGTCGCGATTTCGCGTGCTTCCAATTCGCGGGGCTCGGTCCCTTCGTCGAAGCCGTAAACGGTCACGCGATGGGCCTGATTGAGCTGATCGAGCAGCGGGCTTTCGCCGAGCATCTTTGCGGCGCGTGCGGCGCGGGTCAGCGGCGCGGCGTTGGGGTCGTTCGATTCGGACAACGACATGCTTTGGCTCGTGTCGACCAAAATCGCCACTTCGCTCGATCGCGTCACCCGCTGTTGCGCGCGGCGCTGCAAGCCGAAGAAGAAAAAGACCAGCGCGGCCAGGGCGATCAGCCGCAGCGCGATCAGCGTGAACCGGACCCCCGGGTTCAGTTCGGCGGCGTCGCGGCGATAGAGCCAAACGCAAAGGTAGGCAAGCGCGGCGACGAGCGCGATGGCCAGGGCCCAGCCCCACCAACCGCCGAGCGATTCGGCGCGGGCGAATTCATAAACGATCTCGCGGGTCGTGTTCATCGCTGATGCCTCCTTCCCGCAACGCCGACGTGTGACGCGGCCAAACCTCCCGGCGTCGGGTGGGCCGCCGGGCCGGACGGGGCGTGATAACTTCCCCAATAAGCCAACCCCTGCTCGATCGCCAAGAAGAGCAACAGCAGCCCGAGCAACGCCATCATCGTCGCCGAACCGCTCGGCCCGCCGTATTGCTGAGCGAGCTCGCCTGCCGAGACGAACCGGACATCGACCGGTTGGACGGCGCGACGAATCTCTTCCGCCGGTGTCCGCCGCAAGTCACCGCCACCGACCGCCAACGTCAATGCCGTCGGCAAAACTTTCGATTGGCCATCGAGCGCCGTGACAACCGTCTCGGCGATCCCGACCTGGAGCAGGCTGTCGACATCGGCACCCCCGGCAAGGACCTGGTCCTTCGGGTCGATCTTCACCGCGCGGTCGGCACCTTCCCCTTCGGCAGGCCATTCGATCGGCACCCCGCGGCGGTTCATCAACCGCGGGCAAAAAGGTCAACTCCGGGAGGAACGCCGCTTCGGGCAACGAACGGACGATCCCGTCTTCGACCGGCTGTTCCACCGCAGGCATCGCGGATGACCAGAGGTAGGCGTTGGATCGCAACAAGAAAACGACGAACGTCGGGTCGGCGGACCAATTGGTCCATTTGCCATCGAGCCCGGTGAGCGCGGTGACGACCCGGCCGCGGCCCAGGTCATGCTGGACCACCAAGGGCTTGCCGTCGCGGCGAAGGAGCACTTGTCGGATGGGGGTCGCGTCAGCCAGCGCACCCGCGATCGCGTCAGGGCTCGCGGCGGCTACCGCAGGATCAGCGACCACGGGCGTGGCAGGGTCACCGACCGCGGGGGCAACCGCGCCTTGATCCCCTTCGGGACTACCCGAGTCGTCTGCTTCTTCGACCTCAAGGTCCCAGCTCCGCGTGACCCCCAACAGGGCGAAGGCGGCGTTGCCCATCGCGGCGAACGGTTCGGTCAGGGGGTGCGGTTTGCCGAGGATCATGTCGGGTCCGACTTCTCCGGTTCGCGCCGGCAAGTCGCGTTGTTCAGTGAGCAATCCTGGCAGAAGTTTGCGGCTGCCTGCCAGGGTCCGGTTGTAGGTGTTGCGATCGATCGCGTCGCCGAGGAATCAAAACAGGCCGCCGCCGTTCTGGACGTAATTCTTCAGCAGTTCGGCCGTCGTCTCGTCGATCTCGGGGATGTCGATCAGGTAGACCGCGCGATAGCTCGCCAATTGTTCGGGGGTGATCGAACGCAACAGCGGCGGTTGTTGCAAATCGGGGAGGGCGCCGGTGCGGACTTGGCCACCCGGATCGAGGA
>JBEIRZ010000582.1:0-2186 GCA_040375695.1 Planctomycetaceae bacterium | reverse complement strand
TCGGCCGATGACCGTTTGCGTGTCGCGCGGGAGCTGTTTCAAGCGGTCGAGCGGCAAGGGGACGAAGCGATCGCCGGCCAGATTGACGAGTCGATGCGGCTTTTGGCCGAACACGTGATCGACCGGGACTTGCTCGGCCGGATGGGGCAGATTTTGGAAGCGATCCGTCGTCCTAGCCATGCCTCGTGTGGCACGGAACCAAGCGCATCCCCGACGGTTGCCGGAGTCAGCCGATGACGCTGACCACCCCCACGGTCCCGGTGAGCGCCGGCGGCATGATCGGGTCTGATGGTGAGCTCGATTCATCCCGGCTAGGGCCACGGCGAGGATCATCACGTCGCGGGCGGGCGGCGGTGATCGGCAGCGGCTTTGGGGGGTTGGCTGCCGCCATTCGCCTGCAGGCTCTCGGTTTCGAAACGGTCTGTTACGAAGGGCTCGACCGCCCCGGCGGTAGGGCTTATGTCTACCGCGATGCCGGTTTCACTTTTGACGCCGGACCGACCGTGATCACCGCACCCCATTGCCTGGAAGAGCTCTTTGGCCTGGCGGGTGAAGTCATGTCCGACCATGTCGAACTGATCCCCGTCGACCCGATGTATCGCCTTCAATGGCCCGACGGGACGCGGTTCGATTACACGAGCAATCCCGAGCGGCTCGTCGAACAGGTCCGCATGCTATCCCCGGGCGACGTCGAAGGTTATCACCGCTTTGCCGAGTACACCCGCAAGGTTTTCGAAAAGGGGTATGTGCAACTGGGTGCCGTACCGTTTCTCCGTTTTAGCGATATGGTTCGCTGCGCCCCGGACCTGATGCGGTTACGAGCCCACCGCAGCGTCTATTCGCCGGTATCGAGATTCATCAGCGACGAGCGGTTGCGGCAAGCCTTCAGCTTCCACCCGCTCCTGGTTGGCGGCAACCCGCTCGAAACGAGCGCGATCTACACGCTGATCCATTGGATCGAACGCCAGTGGGGTGTCTTTTTCCCTCGCGGCGGGACCGGGGCATTGGTCGAGGCGCTCGTCGCGCTCTTCCGGCGGTTGGGGGGCGAATTGAAATTGTCGACCCCGGTCGATCGGATAACGGTTGGCACCGGCCCGAAGGGTCGGCCGCGGCACGACGTGCGCGACGCCCACGGCGGGGAGGAAGGCTTTGACCTTGTGGTGTCCAACGCCGACATCCATCACACCTACGCCAAGTTGTATCGCGACGAGCAGAAAGCCGTGCCGATGCGGCGACGGCTCGAAAAGATGGATTGGTCGATGTCGCTGTTCGTGATGTATTTCGGGACGAAACGCCGCTATCCCGATCTGGCCCATCACACGATCCTGTTTGGCCAGCGTTATCAAGGGTTGTTGAAGGAGATCTTTCATGGCAATGCGTTGCCCAAGGATTTCAGCCTCTATTTGCACGCGCCGACGGTCTCCGACCCTGGGATGGCCCCGCCGGGTGGCGAAGCCTTTTACGTGCTGAGCCCGGTGCCGCACTTGGGCCGTGCAGACCTCCCCTGGGAAGAGACGGCCGAACGTTACGGAAACGCGATCCTGGCGTCGCTCGAAGACACCCTTCCGGGTTTGCGCGAATCGATCGTGACCCTGAGGCATTTTACCCCCGTCGATTTTCGCGACCGATTGAACGCTTATCACGGTTCGGCGTTTTCCGTGGCACCGAAGTTGACGCAGAGCGCGTACTTTCGGCCGCACAACAAATCCGAGACGATCCCGAACCTGTACATCGTCGGCAGCGGGACCCATCCCGGTGCGGGCGTCCCCGGCGTTGTGAACACCGCGAAAGCGACCGTCGGGATCATCGCCCGGGACTTTGCAGAGGTGTTGAAATGAGCTCATGGATCAGTCGTCCTGCCGGTTTGGTCGCCGATGAAGCGAAGGGGGTGCTCGAACGTTCGAGCCGATCGTTCTCGACCGCGGCCGCGTTCCTCCCGCGACCGATCCGGTCGCAGGTCTGTGCGCTCTATGCTTGGTGTCGCAGCGTCGATGATGCGGTCGACCATGCCGCGTCACAAGCCGAAGGGTGCGAAGCGCTAAGGGTGCTGGATGCCGACCTGACACATTGCCAGCGTGGCGATTCGGTCGAACATCCCGCGTCTCTGTGGATCCGACCGCTCGTCGCCGAACGGAAAATTGATCCCCGGCACGCGCGGGAGTTGATCGAGGGGATGCGGTTGGACC
>JBEIRZ010000349.1:0-4746 GCA_040375695.1 Planctomycetaceae bacterium | reverse complement strand
CGGGGGACGAAGCATAAAACGCGGATTGACCGAGATGACATAACGCAAGCGGTGGCTACAGATTTTCTCTCGTTATGTGCACTGCTTTCAACCGCGGCCATACTGGGGGACCAGCATCGCACGCGTTAAAAGACGCCACAATCAGCGACCGCCGCAGCTCTTATTGAGTAAATTCCGGACGCGAATCTCCGGACGCGAGCGGCATCAACGCCCCCCCAGTTCGGGTGGGTGTCTTTGGTTAATCGGGTGATCGGAATTGGGTTGGGCGGATGAGCGCCAACCTTTGGCCAGTGTGTAGAGGGTTGACAGTCGAGAGTAGAGCAAGGGGAAAGCGATCCGTGCGGGGGATCAGCGCAGCATTCGTTGTGATTTGCGCCTTGGCGAGCGGGATGGCATTCGCTGCGAAATCGATCGGACGCCTGTCGCCGCTTCGCGGCTAAGTCGGTGAGCAAGCGTAAGGACTCGTGAGCTAGGCGGACTAAAGGCGACGAAAATTAAGTTTCCGGGGAGACGATGAATGGGCTGAAACCAATTTGGCCATAACCTTGCTTGGCTCTCCATCGATTTCAATGACGAGCTCGACAATCACGTCGGTCCGACTGGTGTCGAAACCGGAGAGTGGATTGCGAAGGATACAGAAGTCAGGTCCGACCTGGGCGAGTTCGTATCGCTGGCCGTCAACGTTCAGCCAGCCACGGGCACTCGACGAATAGCCATTAGACGACTTGTTTTTGAGCATGAGCGAACTCCGAAGTCGAATGATGGCGATCGCGAACGACAACGTCCGAACAAGGGGGGCATTTCTTACAAGATGCGAAGGCAGGGACCTAGCATATTCGATGATCGAGTTTGGTGCTTGCAGAAGCGTTCTGTGGCGATCGGTAGGCTGAACCAGCACTCTCGCATTGGATTGAACATGGATGGACAGGATATACAGGATGATTCCTATGATCAGTTGCTCGGTAGAAACATGGGCTTTGACTCTTCTCCCCAATCCTGTGCATCCTGTCTATCCATGTCAAAACGGCCCGAGCATTAGGACACGCGCGCGTGACATAGCTTCATACCCGTGTGGTGGACTTTGCTAAAGGTCCCGGGTCGTCTGGGTGTTATCGGTGATATTCGTGAGGTTCGGCTGCCTTGGCTGCAGTGATTTTTAGCAAAATCCACCACGCTGGTGTCGGGGTGCTGGCGGATGCCAACGGAAAATAACTTTCGTGTCTTTCGTGGTCGACCTTGGTCAGTAGGTAGAAAGTTGAAAGTAGAGAGTAGAGTAACATAGTTGTGTAAGCTCGACGGCGTGATGGCCTTGTCGCTCGGGGGATTCGCGACATTCGCGTGATTCGCGGGCAAGCCGACGCGCGCCAGCAAACTTTGCGACTTTGCGTCTTGGCGAGAGACCCCGCGCGCAGCAAGATCGCATCCACCCCAATCCCGGGTATGGCCCCATTCCTCATCAATATTAGCCCCCCCAATCCCCCATCGCACCCTATCATTCACCTTCGTGAACTTCGTGACTTCGTGGTGAACCCCCAGCGCGCGATAGACCTGCAGGCGGAATCGTAGGGGTAGCAAGTGGATGGCCAAGGCCGCTGGATCGGATTCGCGATATTCGCATGATTCGCGGGCGTACCGGCGCCAGCCAGCAACCTTTGCGACGTTTTCGGTCTCGTCGGGCCGACTTTCTAACCGGCCAAATCTGCTTCTTTCGATTGCTTTTGGCCGGATCGAATGATTAGAATTGGCCAAATCGTTGTTTTTATTACCTTTTTGGCCACGTCCGTTTTGGTCGGTTTCTATGCCGGTATCCCTCCCGATCGTGGGCCGCGTCGACGAACGCCAGGAGCTCGACCTGGCCTTGAAGTCGCCCCACGCGGAGCTGATCGCCGTCTATGGCCGGCGGCGGGTCGGCAAGACGTTTCTGATCCGGCAACACTTTAGCGGCCACGTGATCTTCGAGGCCGCGGGGCTGCATGACGGGAAACTGGCCCGACAGCTTGCGAATTTTCATGCCAGCCTGAGATCGGCGTTTCCCGGGATGACGATCCTGCCGCCGAAAAGTTGGCTCGAAGCGTTCGAGCTGCTGGGCGACGCCATCGGGCGGTTGGGGGCGAGCGGTAAGCGGAAACGGGTCCTGTTTTTTGACGAGTTCCCCTGGATGGAGACGCGAGGGTCGGGGTTCGTCGCCGCGTTCGAAAACTTTTGGAACCGATGCGCTAGCCGCCGCGGCGATTTGATCGTCGTGATCTGTGGGTCGGCGGCCGCCTGGATGGTCGATCGGGTGATTCGCGCGAAAGGGGGGCTGCACAACCGATTGACCCGACGGATCCGGTTGCTCCCGTTTAACCTGGCGGAAACCGGCGCGATGCTGCGTGCCAACGGGATCGAAACCGACCCGTTGCAGTTGTGTGAAATCTTCATGGCGATCGGCGGGATCCCCCATTATTTGAATCACATTCGGGCCGGTCGGTCGGCCGCACAGAACATCGACGCGATCTGTTTCCGCCCGTCGGGGATGCTTCGAGACGAGTATGATTCGTTGCTAACCGCGCTCTTTGATCACGATTCGATGCACCAAACGATCGTTCGGGCGTTGGCGACGTCCTGGACGGGGTTGGTCCGCGATGAGCTGATCCACAAGGCGAAGCTGACCAGCGGCGGGCGGCTGACCAAGGCGCTGGATGATTTAGCGTTGTCGGGATTCGTCCAAGAGACCGGTTCGTGGAATAAGAAATCAAAAGAAACGGTGTACCGGTTGGTCGATGAGTTCTCGGTCTTTTGTTGGAGCTGGATGCACCGGGCCGCGAATGATCTCCACTGGATGCAGGTGGCGGCGGGGAAGCGATATGACCAATGGTGCGGTTACGCGTTCGAGAACCTTTGCTTCAAGCACCTGACCCAGATCAAAAAGGGGCTCGGCATCTCTGGTGTGCAGACAACGGCGGGGACATGGCGGTCGCAGTCACAAGGCTCGGGGCCCGGCGCGCAGCTCGATTTGCTAATCGAACGGGCCGATCGGTGTTTTAATCTCGTCGAATGCAAATTTGCCAAGAAACCGTATGTGATCACCAAAGCGTACGCGGCCGAGCTGACGGCGAAAGTGGCGGTCTTTCGGGAGCAAGCCAAGGTCAACCGGCCGGTTTTCCTGACGATGGTCACCCCGTACGGGATCGAGCCGAATCATCATTCACAACAGCTGTCGATCGAATCGATCACCCTGAATGAACTGATGAGCCCGGGTTAGAAGGTAGAAGGTAGTGAGTGGTGAGTAGAGCAAGGGGACAGGGAAACTCGATGGGGAGACTCGACAGGGACATAGCATCAGTGGCGACGGGTTTGGTGCCTGGGGCTGAAAACGTGGCTTGCGAATGAACATGGATGGACAGGATACACCGGATGATTTTATGACTACTTGATCGGAATGAAAATCAGTTTTGACTGAACTGCCTTATCCTGTGCATCCTGTATATCCATGTGAATACGGGCCAAGCATTAGGACGCGCACAGGGGACAGGGACACGCGACCGTTGCCATGGAATGCCATCGCTTTGAGTCTGCGTATGACTACGCAGCATCAGTGTGGTGGACTTTGCTAAAGGTCCCGGGTCGTCTGGGTGTTATCGGTGATATTCGTGAGGTTCGGCTGCCTTGGCGGCAGGGATTTTTAGCAAAATCCACCACGCTGGTGTCGGGGTGTTGGCGGATGCCAACGGAACGTAACTTTCGTGTGATTCGTGTCTTTCGTGGTCGACCTTGGTCAGTAGGTAGAAAGTGAACGCTATGGGAATCGGTTCCGCCACTTGGCGGAATCGCGGGCCGTGTGGAGCACCCCGTAAACCGTTACCAATCCATCGGCCACTTCGTAAAATACGGCGTAGGGAAAGCGACGCACCAACACACGACGACAATTCGACGACAATTCGAGAAGGCGATGGCGTGCAGATCTGGATCGCGCAAGATTCCGCTGAGCGCTGCATCCACGCAGCTCAGAAACTCTTCGCCCAGTCCGCGGCGGCGGACTTCATACCATTCATAGGCCTCGGCCACGTCGGTTTCTGCCTCCGGCGCGAGGAGCAGATCATGCGCCATGGCGGTGACGAATCCGCTTTTTGACGGCCTCCCAAGAAACGCCCGAAGCAGGATTTGCTTCGAGCCTTTTCTTCCGCGCTGCCAATTCGTCTTTCTGCCACTGGTGAATGGGAACCGATTCGGGGGTGGATGCCAAATCGTCCCAGAGATCTTCGACCAATTGAAGTTTCTCTGCTGGCGTCAAATCAAAAATGGACCGCGGTACGTTCATGATTTGCGGACTCGTCAGGGACACGGCGTTAAAGGTCACGTACCCTACAGATTAACAAATCCGAGGGGAGTTGCAAAACGGATGGCGAGAGCGGGTAAGACCGGGGACTAAACCGAAGGCAACAGTCTTGGGGCCTGCAGGGACCGACAGAAGCAGCGTGACACAAGCCAGCGTGTGGCGCGGTGTTCACCTTTTTTTGTTCGTGAAACCCTGGCTTGGATCGATGCTCACGTCCCCAAGTCTTTGACCCCAACGAAGTAGCCGTCGCTCACGCCTAAAACCGCGACGTTGGGTGATGTTTCTCAGACGAACACGGCCGGGGAACACAGACCGTTTCAGCGGAGCGACTGCTTTTTTACAAGGTGCTCTAACGCCCGCGCGTCGTTGTAGCCAGGGCTAACGATGCGGCTTGTGAATGAACATCGATGGATAGGATAGACAGGATG
>JBEIRZ010000468.1:0-3250 GCA_040375695.1 Planctomycetaceae bacterium | reverse complement strand
TACTGCACCGACGGCCCGCTCACCGGACTCCACGGCTGAGCCCTCCCAACGGGTCGCGATTTAGATCTCCGACTTGCGGCGAAATCGACCGCCGCCCCTCGCCATCGACGGCCATTGTGCCACCATCTCGCGATGGGAAATGCTGGCTGTCACCAAGCGACGACCCCACATCGCTTGACGCGGTCTCCATTCCCCTAACGCGGCCCAATAACCAACGGCCCTTCAACTACCGGCACCTCGACCCATCGCATGCCCGACCGCAACACCCGAAAATGCGTTCTCGCCCTCGGTTCGAACCTGGGGAATGGGACCGAAAACATCCGCGCGGGGCTCGATCAGATCCGGCGGCTCATCGGCCCGGTCACCGCACGCTCCACGACCATCGTCACCGAACCGCTCCTGCACCCCGATTCGCCGATCCGACAGCAGCCCCCTTACCACAACATGGTGGCGATCGTCGAAACCTCGCTCGAACCACTCGAACTCCTCAAGGCCTGCCGCGATGTCGAAAAATCGCTCGGCCGAGACCGCTCCACCGAAACGCTCCGCTGGCAAGCCCGCACCCTCGACATCGACATCATCTGCATCGAGGACGACGTGATCGACCTGCCAAACCTACAAGTACCCCACCCCGAAATGCACAAACGGGCCTTCGTCATCGATCCGATGAACGAGGTTTGGCCCACTTGGCGGCACCCTACACTTAAGAAATCGGTCTCACAAATCGCCCGAGCCCTACGCGGGACCAATCACGCGTGATCGGCCCTCGATGGCGAGATCATCCGCCCGACCGGTACTAACCGTTTTCGCCAAAAACGGAATTTTCCAACCCCAGCAACAACCCCCGAAAGGCCCCTTCATCCATGCCCATCTCGATCGTGAAATCCGTCAAGTTCTGTGCGGGACACCGCATCGCGAACCATGAGGGTAAAGATGCCAACCTGCACGGACATAACTACTGCATCGACCTGACGGTCACGACCGACAAGCTGAATGAACTCGGCTTCGTGATCGACTTCTCGATCCTCAAAAGCCGCTTCAAAGGTTGGTTCGACGACAATTGGGACCACGGCTTTTTACTCTGCGAAGATGACACCGTGGCGATCGAGGCCCTCCGCAGGGTCAACCCGACGAAGATCTTCCTCTTCCCCGGGGTCCCGACGAGCGAAAATATCGCCCTCTTCGTCCTCAACACCCTCTCCCCCGAACTGTTGGCCGACACCAACGCCCGGGTCACCAAGGTGACGGTTTGGGAGAACGCCGAATCGTTTGCCGAAGCGTCGCTGGACAGCGAGGTCCTCGCGTGAACGGTCAGGTCGTCTTGGTCACCGGCGCCGCCTCAGGCCTAGGGCTCGAACTGGCGATCGCCTTCGCCTCCCGAGGCGACAAGGTAGCGATCTGCGGCAGGGACGAGACACGCATGGCAGAAGCATCGGCCCGCGTCACCCAGGCCACATCCGCCGATCACCTCCGCATCGTTACCGACCTGAATGACACGGCATCGCTCGCCCAAGTCGTCGATCAGGTGATCTCGCGTTGGGGACGGATCGACGTGCTGATCAATAACGCCGCGATCGCACCGCGGCTCCCGATCGATCGGTCCGACGCCGCGACGGTCCGCTCGATCTTCGACGTCAACGTCTTGGCCCCGCATGAACTCTGCCGCCTCGCGTGGCCCCATTTCGAACGTCAACGAAACGGCTTGGTGATCAACATCTCGTCCCTCGCCGCTGTCGACCCGCTGGGTGGCTTCAGCGCTTACGGCGGCTCCAAGGCCTGGATCGAAGCCCTCACCCACGCGATCAATACCGAAGGGAACGCCTCCGGGATCTCGGCCTTCGCCATCCGCTTGGGGGCGATGGACACCAAAATGCTCCGCCAAGCCGTCCCCGAATTCCCCGCCGAACTGTCGCTCACCCCCCAAGAAGTCGCCCGCCGCATCGTCGAACTTGCCATCGACCCGGACAAACCAACGACCGCTTGCATCGACATCGTCCCCGGCTGACGCGTCGACCGCCCATCAGTCACCCATCCGGAACCGCGATGCCGCAACGTACGGAACACGGCCCCGATTTCGCTTGATTTCCGAACGCTCCCCATTTTTAATCACGTCGGGCAGGCATCGGAAAGGCTCGTCTCGAAACGACCGGTTCAAGCGATTCCTTGATCGGTCGACGCGGCTTTGTTCGGTACTGCTACTTTGCGTCCATCGTCACCACTGGGCATCGGGGGCCAAATGACATGTCGGGTGAGCCTTCGCTTCTGTCGATCGAACGTCATCGCAACTACTTGATCGCGTTCGCCCGACTGCAGATCGCTGCTAGACCGTGGGTCGAACCTCGATTGGATGCCAGCGACCTCGTCCAGCAAACGATGCTCAAGGCCCATGCCGCACGCGATGAGTTTCGCGGCACCTCCGAAGCGGAATGGGTCGCATGGCTGCGCCAGATCCTCCATCGCACCCTCGCCAACGAGTTGCGGGCGATGGGCCAAGAAAAACGGAAACGATCCCGCGAACGCTCGCTCGAAGAACAGCTCGACCACAGCGGCGATAGGCTCGCCGATTGGCTCGCCGGTGACCTGACATCGCCAAGCCAGCGGTTGCACCTTTCCGAACGGGCGATGGCCTTGGCCCGCGCCGTCGATGCGCTCCCCGACGACCAGCGCCACGTCATCCTCGCTCGGCATTGCCACGGCCGACCGCTGTTGGAAATCGCCGCCGAACTCGATCGCACCCCCGCCTCGATCGCGGGCCTCCTCCGCCGCGGCCTCGCGTCGCTCCGACAACTGCTCGACGGGGAGATCTGATGTCTCCCTCATACGAAGACGAACTCGACGAATTGATCGCTAGGTTCCTCAGCGAACTCGATCGCGGCAATCGACCCGACCCGATCGATTGGATGGCCAGGCACCCCCACCTCGCCGTCGGCTTCGCCGATTTCTTAAAGGACCTCAGCCGCTTCGCACCCGACGGCTCGGAGCATCATTCCGACCCGAGCCTCTTCGAAACGCGTGACTATCCGACGCATGCCGAACCGGCTTCCGATCGGACCCTCGCGGTTAACGAATCGCCGCTTACGAAAGGGGCAGCCGTCGACTCACAAGGCCCCGAAGCGGCCCCGATCGAGACGATCGATTTCGGCGATTACGAACTGATCGGCCCGCCGATCGGTCGTGGCGGGATGGGGATCGTCCACCGCGCACGGCTCAAGGGGACCCGCGTGATCGTCGCCCTCAAACGGATCACCGC
>JBEIRZ010000166.1:0-9539 GCA_040375695.1 Planctomycetaceae bacterium | reverse complement strand
TGTCCCTGTCCCTGTCCCTGTCCCTGTCCCTGTCCCTGTCCCTGTCCCTGTCCCTGTCCCTGTCCCTGTCCCTGTCGCCGTACTCGTGCTCGTGCTCGTGCTCGTGCTCGTGCTCGTGCTCGTGCTCGTGCTCGTGCTCGTACTCGTACTCGTGCTCGTACTCGTGCTCGTACTCGTGCTCGAAACGACCGCACCAAGTCACGTCCCGCAATTCACGAGACATCACCACCTTCACGACAAAACGCCAAACTGCCCAAATTCAAAGCCCGCCCCCCGGACCGCAACCGCCAAGCGATTTTCCCCAACCAGCATGCCGCCTTGCAGCAACCCCCTCACCATGGCACAGGAAGTGGCGGCAGGACTCCGGCGGCCAGCTTCCCCCGGGCGGCGGCCTTGGGCAGGATCCCGTAACGCTCCTTGAACTCGGCCGCGAACCGCCCCTGGTGCGGAAAACCGACGACCGAAGCGACTTCGCTAACCGTCATTTTGGTGTGACGAAATATCTGATAGGCCTTCGAGAGCCGCAGCAGCTTCTCGAACTCCATCGGCGTCATCCCGAACTCACTTTGAAAGGCATAAAAGAGCGTCCGGCGGCTGACACCAAGCTCGCGACACATCGCGTCGATCGGCATCGGGTTGGGGAGGTGTTCGCGCATGATCGCTTCTGCCCGCGACACGATCCGCTGCCGAGAACGCGTCTTGAGCGGCCCCCGCGGGACCTTCGCACCAGGGAGCCATGGCAGGAGCATTGTTTCGATCAGCCATTCCTGATGCTTGGCCGGATCGAAGCCGGAGGCGCCGCAGTGCCCACCCGCGGACTCGCCGCAAAGCCGCCGAAGTTGCGTCGTGAAGTTAACGAAATGGTGCGATGAAGGCTCAAAGATCTGGTACGACCGGAACCTCGCCGGGATCTCGTCGTCATGGCCAACCGTGACCAGCGAACGGACGATCTCTTCGGTGAACGTCAACCCGAAGGAGTGGTGCCCGGCGTGGGTCACCTTATGGATCTCCGTGTCGGGTTCCGACCAGATCACCTGCCCCCCTCTCATTTCCCGCCCGCGATAAAGCGTCCCGAAACAACCTGGGGTCATCGGGACGAGCGTGTAGAGCTTCGGCCGCCTTTGGCCGCGAATCAGCATTGGCAACGAAAAAGTCAATTCCGTCGCCACGAACTTTCCGATCTGGGTACACCTGAGCGATGCCGCAAATTGCCCGCGACTTAAATAATCGCATTGCACTTCCCAAACCCTCTTCACCCGATCGGTCAAATGATCGATCTCGCGAAAGCTCTCGGCAATCGGAGCACTAAGCGTCGTGTTCAAGTCGAATACCGCAACAAATCCGAGGAGACGCCATCAATGTGACGTATCAAATATCGCTGGTCCCAACCCAAAACAATCCACGTGGGACGTTTATGACCACGACCGCATTCTGCCGTGAATACCGATCGCGGGCAACCGCAAAGGGTCAATGGCAAAGATAAATCGACCAGATCGACCTCCAGGCCCAACCGGCCACCTAGGTAATGAGTCCTTCCAGCGGCAGCGGCTCGACGGCCAGCGTCAGCGGCGATTCCGGACGCGTCGCGTCGCTCGGTTTCACCCCGAAACGCCGCCGATAATCCATCGCGAACCGACCCTGGTGATGGTAGCCGACCGAGTGGGCGATGTCGCGGATCGATCGCCGCGTGCAAAACAACAAGCGGTGACCTTCGCTTAAACGGAGCGCTTTGAAAAAGTCCAAGGGGGTCATTCCGAGTCGGCTCTGGAAGGCATAAAAGAGCGTGCGGCGGCTGATTAGCAGTTGCTCGCAGATCGCTTCGATTCGCAGCGGCTCTTCAAGCGCCCCCGACATGATCGCCTCGGCCCCCTGCACGATCCGCTGTCGCTTCTTGAGCGGCGCTGCTGCCAATTGCTTCTGGGTCCGCCTCAGCCACGGCGACAACAACTGGTCGATCACATCCTGCTGGCTCCAAGCGAGCGGTTGACCGCCTTTGATGCTGGCGATCAAGCGATCATATCGCCAGCGCAACGCCTCGAAGCGGTCGCGTCTCGGTCGCAAAACCTGGTAGTCGGCGAATTGCGGCGGGAGCTCCTCCCCGGGATCAAGCCCCAGTGCCGCCAACAAAACCGCTTGCGGAAAGATCAGACCGTGCGTCTCTTCGCCCGCTTGCACCAAACGATTGATCGGCGAACTGGGGTCACCAAAGACGACTTCACCATACGCCAGCGTCCGCCCACGAAACCACCCCTTCGAAGCCGCCTCGGTGACCGGGACGAGCATCGACAGGTCGGGGAGACGCCGCCCGCGGATCAAGACCGTTGAGCCGAACGAGAATGAATAGGCGATGATGCTGCCAAACGTCGCGAGAGATAACTCCGCACGAAATCCCCCGTCCCTCAAGAGCAAGAACTCGATGTCGGCGAGTTTCCGAAGCCGCATCGCGACATAGCAGGGGTCGTCATACCGCTCGTGAACCCACCGATGACTTCGCGTCACCGCCGAAGAGGATAGCGATCTCGCCCCCGTGATCGACCCGATTTCCATACTCTCCATCCCACCTCTCCTAACACCCACATCTCCTAACAATCGACCATCTAGGCCATGCCCAACCTGATCGACGAGGCCTTTGGCATCTGGCTCGCGGGCAGCCAGAGTCCGGTCGCCCGACCTGTGCCCCCCCACCGCAAGCGCTAGCAGGCCCCCAGGGCAACCTGCCTCGTGATCCCGATTACCGATGCGTCCTCATCCTGCACCATGAACTGTCCCGGCTCGCGCCACCGCCTAACCCAAAGATGTTCAAAAAAATCCAGGCGACGAAACCTAACAGTCAAGCTAACAGATTTTTTGATAAAAATTCAGCACAGCTTGGATGTTAGTAACATTTTTCGCTTCATAAATATTTTTTTTGTTAGCGATGGGGGAGGCAATCGCCACCAAGTGCGAAATGACCCCGCAGTAAACAGAAAAGAGCGATTTAATTGGCACTAACGAAGCGTATCGCCCCATTAAAAAAACCGCCCTACAATCGGGGAGTGAGACACTCACTAGCAAGTGGGAGTTAATCGATGCGGCTAAAAAGCTGTTCACCCCTCCGCACGGGTCAACGCGCATGTAACAGGTGGGGGGGATAAAGCTAATTCAAGAATTCCTGCCGGATCCGTTGGAAGTATTCCAGCAGCGGCCGTGGACCGGAGGCGTCCCAGAGCCCCGCGTGGGGGATCAGATGCTGTGCGTTGTCGTCCCAACCTTCCCACACCACGGCATGCACCGACGGCTTGGCGATGGCGACGCGCAGGATCGCACTGGCCAGCTCGAGCTGACGCGTCTGCGCCGCCGCACGGGCCGCCGGCCCGAACAGGAAACCGGTCTCGTCAGCGGAAATGATCTCGCTGGGCCGCGTCGCCAACGGGTCCGATGACGTGTGCCCCGGAACCGCCATCTGCAACAATAGCGGCAACCCAAGGGTGCTCCATCGATCGAGCATCTGGCCGATGACCAACGAGCTTCGCGGGGCCATCCCGTAATCACTATACCCGATCCGAAATTCGAGCCCGATCCCCGCCAGCCCCAAACCGCAACGGGCGAGCGTGTCGGCGAAATGGATCGGCGAGATCCCGTCGCGTTGATGAGCCAAGTACTCGCCGCAGGGCTGATCGATGCTGAAGATGACCGGGGTCTGTGGGTCCTGACGACGGATCGACCGGACCAACGTCGATGCCAATTGCATCACCTCCTCTTCGCTCAGCCGCAGCGGCCCAGGGGTGTTGAGCCCCGAGATCGGGTTCCAGATCTGGACCTTCCCCTTGTACCGCTTCACGACCATCTCGGCATAACGGTTGGCGGCATCCAGCAGTTGATGGAATTGCCCTTCGAAGAGGTAGCTCCAGTGCGGTAGCATCTTTTCGTGGAAGTCGAGGAGCGGCCCGCCGATCACACGCAGCCCTCGGCCGATCGCCCAATCGACGGCCCCATCGACGCCGTCGAAATCATGCCTCCCCGCATCCGACTCGACATCGCCCCAAGACATCCGGATCGACGCCGTGTTGAATGCCGAAACGAACTCGTCCGGGTGCGACGGGCCCTGTGACCTCGCTGGCAACACCCCGGCGAGCAACGTACCGATCCGGTTGTCACGCTGCTTGCGATACGCGATCGCCTGCGCCGCGTACTCGTCGCTGAGCCGGTGCGACGCCGTCTCCAGCAGCCGGATCGACCGCGCCGCCTCATCGGATTGACTCGCGGTAACCCCACCGCTGGCATCGAGAAAACGCTGCGTCGCCTCGTCGAGCATCCCTTCGAATTCGGCGTCCAGCTTCAGGCCTGCTCGCGACCAATTGTCGGCCTGGTTCCGGACCGAATAAAGCGAACCGCGGGCCAGTTCTAACAAGAGCGGGTAGGGTCGCGGGCTGGGCCTAAGCGAACAGGTCCCCAGCATCGCGATCCCATGCCCTTCGACCGGAAACGGCAGGAACAACTTGGCCGAATCGTCAACGTCCCGGCGGACGGTCAGACGACACCCCTCCAGGTTGGCAAGCGTGTGCCAAGGGATCCCTTCCACGCCGGACAGGTAAGCCGAAGGCCAAAGGGAACGAGCGAGCAGCGGCCCGTGCCCTTCATCGACGTCAAATGCGAATTGACCCATGGCCTTCCCAAAAGAAACGCCCCAACGGGGCAACGTCAAAAGCAAAAAAGCCGCTCCGGCCTTACACCGTCGCGGCTTCGATCGGATCAACGACCGGTGTCACCGGCCAGGATCAGGCGTCGCCGAAGCGGATCAGCTAATCGCCTTTTGGAGCTGCGACTTGGGCCGCACGCCAACAAAGCTCTCACTCACCTCGCCGTTGCGAAAAACGAGCAACGTCGGGATGCTGCTCACCCCAAACCGCTCGGCCGCCCCCGGGTTGTCGTCAATGTTGACCTTGCCGATCTTCACCCCGGGATTCTCATTGGCGAGCTCATCGATCACCGGAGCGATCTGGCGGCACGGGCCACACCACGGTGCCCAAAAATCGACGAGGACCGCACCTTCGGCCTGCAGCACTTCGGTGTCAAAATTTTCGTCGGTAAACTCGTGAACCGCTTCGGAAGCCATGGATTGAACCTTCAATTCTCAATGGGGTACTGAATGGCCGGGTTCGAACGACCCGTCACATCGATCAGACAAAAAGCCGCGATCGGGAAGGACAACCCACAACGGACGCCCCATCCCCTCAACGACTCGAAATTGTAGGCAAAGCAGAACCGCTGTCAATTTAACGCGACCCTAGCTACCGCCGACGACCATTTCCCACCCCGGCTTGACCGTTATCTCTTGCGCCAACCTCACCCGCCCCGCAGCTGGGCCCCGCAGCTGGGCTCCCCACCGCCGGCCCCAACCGCCACCCGCCTCGACGCCGAAAGCCAAATAGGCGCAAATGCCGTCCAGAGGTTATGCTGCCGCGGTTGTCGGGCCCGCTGAGATGGCCGATTTCGGACCTCACTTAGGCCCGCACCTCGACCCGTCCTCAACGCTGGCCCCCAACTGGCCCTCAGCGGGCCGGTCCGATGTGGCCGTACGTTCCACGCTCTCTCCCTCTCGTTCGCTTAGGTTTTTGAATGGATTTCACAGGTAAAAAAGGGCTTATCCTCGGCGTTGCCAACGACCACTCGATCGCCTGGGCGATCGCCCAACAGATCATGGACGCCGGCGGGACCTGCGGTTTCACCCACCTCCCCGACCGACCCGATGACGAACGCCAGCGGAATCGCCGCCGCGTCTCCCAATTGACCGATCAATATGAACGGGCCGCCTTCCTCGTCCCCATGGACGCCCAAAAGGACGAAGACGTCCACGCGGTGATGGAGACGACCAAAGAAAAATTCGGCAAGATCGACTTCCTGCTCCATTCGATCGCCTTCGCCGACCGCGATGACCTCTCCCGCGACACCGTCTTCACCAGCCGGGCCGGTTTCAAATTGGCGATGGATGTCAGCGTCTACACCCTGATCGCCGTCACCGCCGCCGCCCGCGACCTCTTCAACCCCGGCGGCTCCGTCGCGACGATGACCTACTTCGGCGGCGAAAAGTGCGTCCCCGGTTACAACGTCATGGGGATCTGCAAAGCCGCCCTCGACGCCACCGTCCGCTACCTCGCCTTCGACATGGGCCCACTGGATGTCCGCGTGAACGCCGTCTCCGCCGGCCCCGTCCGAACCCTCGCGGGCCGCGCCGCCGGCGTCGAAGAAATGCTGACCATGTACGAACACATGGCCCCCCTGGGGCGTAACGTCCGCCACGAAGAAGTCGGTCGGGCCGGCGCGTTCCTGCTGAGCGACTCCAGCAACGGCATCACCGGCGAAATCCTCCACGTCGACTGCGGTTACAATGTCATGGGTAGCCCCGGCCGGGTGCTCGATAAGTACCGCGACGCCACCCCACAAGCCTCAGCGACCCCGCAACGTCAGCCGCGCGGCGATGCTCGCCGCGCGACACATCTAGCCGCGCCTCACACCTAGCCGACCGCGCGGCAAGCGGCGATCACCCCCACCATCGCGTCGCACATCACCGGACCCGACTCGTCGACGAACGGGAACTGGTCGCAATACTTCGGCGACTGATACCCCGCATACGACTTCACCGCGATGTCATGCGCATCGGGCAAATACCCGATCCGGCCGTTCGAATAACACGACAACATCACGTGATGCCCCTCACAACGCCGCCGGACATCGAGCGCTAGCGGCGAAAAGAACTCCGATGCGTTCGCGGCGATGTAAAGGTTGCCGATCCGGATCGCCTGCGTCTCCGTCTCGAGCACCTCCGGCCGATCGCGGTAATCTCGCAACATCTTCTCGGTCCACTCGAGATGAAACCGGCACATCGCCCGCACCGCCTTCGCCTCGTCCCCGCCATGCCGCTTGACCATATCGTCAGGCCGGTTCGTCATCGCCCGCCCGAAACCTTCGCGCCATCCCGAATAATCATGGTCTCGCAGCCGCCTGATCGCCTCGTCGCGATCGCCAAGGATTTCCGATTCGTGCCACCTGCGGGTCGGCAACCGCACCTCCTTCCTGACGGCTGCCACCACCGGGGCCTCATCCCGGTGGGCCTGATCGATCGCCCTGATCGCCGCCGAAGCGAGCTCTTCCCCCGCCACATGCGCCTTCTCGGGTATCGTAAATTCGCGATGAAAATTCGCGTCGCCGCACGCCCCCGGCAAGTAGATCGCGACCGCCCCAGGGTACGCTTCTTCCACCGCGTCGCAGACTTCACCCGGGACATCACGGCTTATGGCAAACGGATGCAGCTCCGTCCCGACCGTCGGGTGGGCCCCAAAATTAACGACCGCCGCGAGCGTCGTCCCGTCGTGCCGGTCGAACCTCGCGACGGTCAACGTCGGGTCGATCACCCCATGGGCCCGCGTGCGATTGTACGACAGGTCCGACACCTCCACCCGCCCCAGCCCCATAGTCACCCCCTCGCGTGACCTCCAAGCCAGGATCGCCGCCGTCGCCGCCTGACGGCTGGCCCAATCCTCATAAAACGGGTCGCACTCCCCAACGCCCAGCAGCCCCCCCGCCGCCGGCGCGTTGTGGCTGTGCGAACAGTTGAGCAAAATCGCGTCCCCAGGGACCCCCGTCGCCTCCGTGATCCGATCCCGCGTCGCCTGGGTGAACCCCGCGTCGATCACCATCAAATCGAGCGCCACGATGATCGCCGACCGCTCCCCATCATCCACCGCCAATGCCGTCGCGTGCAGCGTGTCGCGGATCGTTTGCCACCTCCGCTCGATGTAATACCCCCAACCGGTCAATTCGACGCCCCAGTACGGGGTCAAGTCGGTGCGTGCGATCCCTGCGGTGAACATCACGGGGCTCCTTGGGCTGGACGAATCGGATCAAAACAAACGACGATGCGAACACTGAACATTAATGCGGGACCTGCGACGGTGGCACTCCCCTTCATGCCAACCGCGAACATCCCGGGCGGCGTCCGGAGTATACTCTGCCCAATCGCCTGACGTGGCTCAGGCATCGCGATCATGCACCCGGCGATCTTGCCGACCGAGGATCAAGCTAACCAAGGATGACGCCGATGAAAATCGCCGCGATCGAAACCTTCCCCACCCGCATCCCGCTCAAGCCCGAACGTCGGATGATCTCCGCCCTGGGCCGGCACGAGGTTTCTGATTTCCTCCTCGTTCGCGTCACGACCGATGACGGGACCGTCGGCGCCGGCGAAGCGACCGTCACCCCCAGATGGAGCGGCGAGACGGTGTGGGGCGCCGAGGCGATCGTTCGCGATGTCTTCACCCCCGTCCTGCTGGGGTGCCACCTCGACGCAAGCGCCGACATCATCGAAATCGATCGTCGTTTGGACGCCGTCGCCGTCGACAATTGGTTCGCCAAGTCGGCGATCGAAATGGCCTGCTGGGACATCCTCGGCAAACGACGCGGCCTCCCGGTCTACGAACTGCTCGGCGGCCGCTGCCGATCGCTGACAATCCGCAACCGCTTTTCGTTGGGCGCCTACCCGCCCCACGTCGCCGCCGAACGCGCCGCCGAGCGCGTCGCCGCCGGCTTCACGACGATCAAAGTAAAAGTCGGGACCGACCCGGACCAAGACGTCGCTCGGGTCTTCGCCGTCCGCGAAGCGATCGGTCCCGATATCACCCTGACGATCGACGCCAACGGGGGTTGGGACTTTGACCAAGCGACGAGCTGCTTAAAACAACTGGCCGATTGCAACATCGCCCTGGTCGAACAACCCCTCCCGCGACGCAACTTCACCGACTTGCATCGCCTTCGCGCCCAAACGGGTTGCAAGATCCTCGCCGACGAAAGCTGCTTTGACGAAGTCGAAGCCCGCGAACTGATCGCACAGGATTGCTGCGACGCGTTGACGCTCTATCCCGGCAAACAGGGGGGCATCCGCAAGGCCCGCGCGATCGCCGAGCTCGCTCAGAAACACGCCATCCCCTGCACGATCGGCTCGAACCTCGAATGGGACGTCGCCTCCGCCGCGATGCTCCATTTCATCGTCTCGACCCCGAACGTCCAGATCGAACTCCACCCCGGCGATTGCCTCGGCCCGTTCTATCACGAATTTTCGATCGCCCGCGAGCCGATCCCGATCGCCGGCCCCATGACGACGCTCCCCGATCGCCCCGGCCTCGGTATCGATGTCGATTGGGACCGCGTCATCGCCAATCGCGTGCCGCTGCCTGCTTCGCACGCGGCCAAATCGGAACGCCCCGCCTCGGATGGAGGGAGATCAACTTGAGCGGAAACATCGAGTACTACCGGCCGCCCCAAACTCTCGACACTTCCAACATTCAAGACTCGCCCACCGGCGTGCGGTGGCGGATCTTTTTGCTCGCCTGCGGCGCCTCGTTTTTGCTCTACCTGCACCGCTACAGTTGGAACGTCGTCGGCCCGAAATTGCAATCCGAATTCGCCTTCACCAACACCCAAACCGCGCTCCTCTTTTCGCTCTTTTATTACACCTACGCCGCCGGCCAAATCCCCAGCGGCGTGATCATCGACCGCTTCGGCCC
>JBEIRZ010000276.1:0-6188 GCA_040375695.1 Planctomycetaceae bacterium | reverse complement strand
CAGAATGCGATTGAACATCTTGTTTTCGGTTTGCTCGGTGGTCCTATCGGTGGTCCAGTCAGTCCCCGTCTCGGCATCTCAGGGGATCGATGACCGTATACTTCCGGCGCGGCCGATCGCTCTTTCGTCCGTCCCTCTCTGACCGCCGTTACGAGCATGGCCCGGCGGAAACGTCGGGACAGGGATCGTATCGGGGATCCTATGGGGGGGATCGATCGAAATCGGATCAGGCTGTCGTATCGATCTTGAACAGCGGGCGGTCGAAATCGACGGCTTGTTGGTCGTCCATCAGCACCGCGACGACTTCGCCGCTGACTTCGGCTGGGATCTCGTTGAACACCTTCATCGCTTCGATGATGCAGAGGACGGTGTCCTTGGTGACCCGCTGACCGACCTTGACGAAGGCTTCTGATTTGGGGTTCGGCCGGGCGTAGAAGGTTCCGACCATCGGGGCCTTGATCGTCACGATCCCGGGGCCATCGACTTTCGGTCCGGGAGCAGCGGCCGCGGCCGGGGCGGAGGCTTGGGCCGGGGCGGGTGCCTGCGAATGCCCGGCGGCCATCGTCGGGACGATGTAGGGTGAACCGGCGGGGCCGCGGCGGAGCTGCACACGTTCATCACCCTGCCGAAGGTTGATCTCCGACAGGTCGTGATTCTCCATCAGTCGGATCAATTGGCGGA
Organism: Planctomycetaceae bacterium; assembly: GCA_040375695.1. Lineage (GTDB taxonomy): Bacteria > Planctomycetota > Planctomycetia > Pirellulales > Pirellulaceae > UBA6163. The sequence continues at coordinate 5,507 of JBEIRZ010000276.1, read as the reverse complement.
GCTGTTTCAAGTTGAAGACATTCGTCCCCTCTTCTGACTTGGGTCCGGCCAGTTTGTCCTGTTTATCTCCGCCGTTCTTCATGCTCGCCAACCTGCGATTTGCTGTTAACTTGATGCCGCGTCCATCGCCCGAATGTTTTAACCGATGGGGCAATTCCGGGCGAGACCACAATCGGCCGCCGCTGGAGGTCTGGGGGTAAAACCCGATCGGGGCGGAAATCCGCGCCGCTCGCCGAGAGCTCATGGCGTTTTTAGCCGCCAACGGTTATCGTTTGTGGGGTCGACGCGCCAAACGTTTAGCGGCCAGGTTTGGCGTGGCCGCTTTCGGTTAATGGGAAAGAATGCCCCCGAAGCGGCTTTTTTTCGGCGTTTAATGTTGTTCGGGGCCCTTTGTGGCGTGGCGGATGAGTTAGTGATCAAGCGATGACGAGACGAGTCTACATCGAAACGGTCGGCTGCCAGATGAATGTACTGGACAGCGAAATGGTGATCGCGGACCTCCGTCGGCACGGGTACGAGGTCGTCGATTCGCCGAAGCTTGCGGACACCGTGCTCTACAACACCTGCAGCGTCCGCGAGCATGCCGAGGAGAAGATCTACAGCGCGCTGGGTAAAGTGCGTTTGATCAAAGACCGGACCCCTGGGATGACGATCGGGGTGATGGGTTGCATGGCTCAGAAGGACCAGCAGATCGTTTTTGACCGGGCCCCTTATGTCGACATCGTCGTTGGCCCGGGGCAATTGCATCAGATCCCGACGTTGCTCGAAAAGGTCCGTGGCGGCGAAGGGCGTCAGATGGCGGTGTCGCTGGGGCGTACCGAAGGGAGCCAAGAGACGATTCGGCGTAGCCACGAGACGTTCGATCCCCTTCGCGACCCGACGATGCGGCCGACACCCTTTCAGGCCTACCTGCGGATCCAAATCGGGTGCGACAAGTTCTGTACCTACTGCATCGTCCCGATGACGCGTGGGCCCGAGCAGGGTCGGTCGCCGGACGAGATCTATTCCGAGGCGTTGACGCTCGCCGAGCAGGGTTGCAAAGAGATCACGCTGCTGGGCCAAACGGTGAACAGTTACCGTTACGCCGAAGGGGACCGGACGACGCGACTGGCCGATCTGCTGCGCAGGCTTCACGACATCGAAGGGATCGCGCGGCTGAAGTTCGTCACGAGTTACCCCAAGGACATGACGGCCGACCTGTTGACGACGATCCGCGATTTGCCGAAGTGTTCCCCTTACCTCCACGTGCCGGCCCAGAGCGGTGATGACGAGGTGCTCAAGCGGATGAAACGCGGTTACACCGTTTCGGACTATCTCGAAATGATGGACCGCATCGAGACGTTGTTGCCCGGGGCGACCGTGAGCAGCGACTTCATCGTCGGGTTCAGCGGTGAGACCGAAGAGCAGTTCCAGCGGTCGATTCGCTTGGTCGAGCGTTGTCGTTTCAAGAATAGCTTTATCTTCCAGTACAGCGTTCGACCCGGGACGAAGGCGGCGGAGCGTTTGCCTGACGACATCCCGCGCGAGGTCAAGGCGCGGAGAAACCAGGAGTTGCTGGCGGCCCAGGACGCGATCGCGCTGGAGGACCAGCAGCGGTTGATCGGTCGGACTTTCGACGTGTTGGTCGAAGGCCCCAGCAAAAAGGCGCAGCAGCACGACGACGGTTCGGAATTGGTGCAGATGATGGGTCGGACGCATTGTGACCGGATCGTCGTCTTCGACGGCAATCGGCGTCAGGCGGGGCAGATCCTGCCGGTCAAGATCGATGACGCCTTGTGCCACACGCTGATCGGTCGGGTCCAGACCGTCGAGTTGGTTTCGATCGGAGCATTTCGCAAGTGAGCAGCACGACACGCGGCGTTACCCCGACGGTTGAAGAGACCGTCGATGTGGTGCGATTGGACAATGGCCTGACGATCCTCGCCCAGCCGATGCCTTGGCTGCGGACGGTCGCGTTCGCGATTTCGTTTCGCGCTGGCGTGCAGGCCGAGCCGGAGGGTCGCGAGGGGATCGCGGGGCTGCTTTGCGAGATGGCCCAGCGTGGGGCGGGGCCTTACAGCAGCCGCGACGTCGTGGCGCTGCAAGATAACTTGGGGCTCGATCATTCTTCGGGCGTCTCGACCGCACTGGCTTCGTTCGGCGCGGCGATGCCGGGCGATTCGCTCCGCGAAGCCCTTGGGCTGTATGCCGAGATCATCCGCCGCCCGCACCTCCCTGGCGACCAACTCGAAGATTCGCGGTTGGGGGCGTTGCAAGAAGTCCGCGCGGTGCTCGACGAACCGACGCAGCGGGTCGTGATGCGGCTGAAGAAGATGCAGTATGGCGAACGGGATGGCCGCGCGACGTGCGGCACCGAAAAAGGGCTCAAGTCGATCTCGATCGACGACCTGCAGGCGTTTTATCAACAACGGTTCCTCCCCAGCGGCGCGATCCTGGCGATCGCGGGCAAGTTCGATCTCGCCGAGACGATCGCGCAGGTCCGACACCTGTTCGGCGATTGGCGGGGCGAGGCGGCGGAGATACCTCTGGCCCCTGGCGGCGCACCGGGGTACGAACATTTGCGTCAGGATTCGTCCCAGACCCACATCGGGATCGCCTTCGATAGCGTGCGGCTTGGGGATGACGCGTATTACCCGATGCGGGCCGGCGTCGGAATCCTCAGCGACGGGATGAGCAGCCGGTTGTTCGATCGGGTCCGCGAGCAACGCGGGTTGTGTTACAGCATTTCGCTCAGCGCGCACTCGTTGCTCGAGCGGGGGGCGATCATCGGCTATGCGGGGACGACGCCCGAGCGGGCCCAGGAGACGCTCGACGTCACGCTCGGCGAGATCGAGGGGCTCGCCGAAGGGATCGAGCCTGCGGAATTGGAGCGGTTCAAGGTCAGGGTCCAGAGCGCGCTGATTATGGAACAGGAATCGTCCTGGTCGCGCGTCTCGTCGCTGATTTCCGATTGGTACCATCGCGGCCGCGTCGTCACGATGCGCGAATTCGAAGAGCGGATCGAAGCGTTGACCGTCGACGAGATCCTCGATTACTGGCGGGGGCATCCCCCGGGGCGTTATCGCATCGTGACGTTGGGCAAGAAGAAACTCAAAGTTCGTTCCACCGGGTGACCGATTCGTATGTCCGATTTTCGTGAGACCACGCTCGCCAACGGTTTGCGGATCGCGGCTGAGATCGATCCGCGGGGCTATTCCGCGTCGCTGGGGTATTTTGTCAGAACCGGTTCGCGGGACGAGACCGACCCCGAATCGGGCGTTAGCCATTTTCTGGAACACATGATGTTCAAGGGGACGGCGCGTAGGACGGCGGCCGATGTCAATCGCGAGCTCGATGAGCTCGGCGGGAACTCGAACGCTTACACCAGCGAAGAGCAAACGGTGTATTACTCGACGGTGCTCCCGAAGTACCAGGATCGGATCATCGATCTGCTCACCGACATGCTCCGCCCGTCGCTGACCCAGGCCGACTTCGACACCGAGCGAAACGTGATCTTGGAAGAGATCGCGAAGTACGAAGACCAACCGCCGTTTGGCGCCTTTGAACGGGTCCTCGAAAAATATTTCGGCCCGCGTGGCCTGGGGCGTCGAGTCCTGGGGACGGCCGAATCGATCCGGGCGATGACACGTCAGACGATGTTCGATTATTTCAGCCGACGCTATGCCCCGGGGAACATCGTTCTGGCGGCTGCAGGGAATGTCGACTTCGACGGGCTGGTCGCATCGGCCGAAAAGTTGACGGCGGGGTGGGGCGACCTTCGACCCGCAGCCGCGCCACCCGCCGACCCGAGCGACACGTTGCCCGAAGGGATCTCGCTCGATGGTGTCTTGACCAACCCCGATGCCGCGCAGGCCTATTGGGTGCGGCTCAACCCGTCGCCCCATTTGAACGACCCCGATCGTTACGTCGCTAGGTTGCTGACCAGCATCCTCGGGGATGATTCCGGCAGCCGGCTCTTTTGGGAACTGATCGATACCGGCCGCGCCGAATCGTGCGCGATGTGGAGCCAGGAATTCATCGATGCCGGCGCGATGTTCGTGATGTTAGTCTGCAACCCCGAGGACCTTGCCGACAACCGACAGGTCATCGACCGTGAGCTGCGAAAGGTCGTTACCGACGGGGTGACCGAAGCGGAGCTCAAGCAGGCGGCGAACAAGGCGATCGCCGGTTGCATCATGTCGAACGAAAGGCCGAGCAATCGGATGTTCGGCGTCGGCAACGGTTGGCAACTGCGCGGCAAATACACCGACCTCGACACGGTGCTCGATCGGTACCGCGCCGTGACGACCGACCAGGTGGCGAAGCTCGCCGCCAAGTGCCTCGACCAACGGGTCACCGAAACGCTCGTCGCGGCGGCACCCGAAGCGGTCGCCTGAGCCCCATCAGGGTAAACGATACGAATACGAGCCCACGAAGGAGCGCGAGCCGCGGAGACCTGATCGATGGCGACCCAGCCCGATACCACCGACCTCTGCGATTTCCTCAGAACCACCCGGCTCGGCAAGGCCCTTGATGATGAAGCGCTGCGGGAGCTCGCGATCGAGTCGCGGGCGCGCGACGTTGCCGCCGGCCAGCGGGTGATCGGTCGGGGCGAATCGCACGGTTATGTCGGGATCGTACGTGCGGGCAGGCTGCGGGCTTCGGCCGAAGTGCTAGGTCAAGGTTCGGGCGAGGAAATCCCTTTGCCGATGACGGTCGGGCCCGGTGACCCTTTTGGACTTCGCACGCTCGTCTATCCGGGCCCTTCGCCGGTCGATATCGTCGCCGAAGTGGCATCGATCTGGATCGAGATCCCTGTCGGCTCGCTGCGCGGGGCGATCATCCGCAGTGACGGTGTAGCGGCGCAGGCGTCCGAGCAGATCGCGCGGCTGGTCATCGAGTCCGAGTCGCGTTTCGCATCGGTCACCGCCCCCGCGCTGACGTTGGCCGACGATCAGCCGATCGTTAATCCGGGTCAAAAGTTGCTCGTCATCAACGGCGGTTCGTCGTCGCTGAAATACAGGCTGTTCGACGGCAATGACGGGCCCGAGGTCCATGGGGTGATCGAGCGGATCGGGATCGCGGGGACGCGGTCGGTCCACCATGGCCCACGGGGCGAATCGACGAGGGAGCTTTCGACGGGGAGTTATGCCGATGCCTTCGACGCGATGGTCGTTGCGCTAGCCGACCCGCGGCAGGGGACGATTCGGGACGCGGGACAGATCGTCGTCGTCGGGCACCGCGTCGTTCATGGGGGGGACCTGTTTCGGCAACCGGTCGAGGTCGATGCGGCGGCGTTGGCTCAGATCGAATCGTTGGCCCCTTTGGCACCACTGCACAACCCGGTCAACGCGGCGGGGATTCGTGAGGCGATGCGGGTCTTCCCTTCGGCGAAGCAGGTGGCGGTTTTTGATACGTCTTTCCATCAAACGATGCCGTCGCACGCGTCGTTGTACGGGTTGCCCATCGAATACGCGCGGTCACATCGGTTGCGTCGTTATGGCTTTCACGGGATCTCGCACGCGTAT
>JBEIRZ010000098.1:0-13876 GCA_040375695.1 Planctomycetaceae bacterium | reverse complement strand
GCTGTTGGTCACCCAAGCGGCCGATTTCGAATCGGGTCGCGACGTCTACACGACCGACTTCGCCATCGGGTCGGACTCGAATTGGTCGACAACCTCGACCGACGGGAGCTCGCCAGACTTCACCCGATTCCTCGGTCGCTTCGCCAACAGCAGCGCGACGTTGACGCTGCCGACCGAACCCGGGGTCGCTTACGCGATCGATTTTGACCTGATGATCATCGACACGTGGGACGGAAACGGGCCAAGCGCCGGGCCCGATTTCTTCAACGTCGAAGTCGCTGGCAACGTCGCCTTCCGACACACCTTCACCACATCGGGCCAAAACCAAAGCTACCCCTTCGCACCCGACCTGGGCGGCAGAAATTTCGGTTGGGGCGCGGCCAACGACGCCGTCTACCGCAACATCCGGGTGAACTTTGTCGCGACCGCGGCCCAGACCCCGATCCGTTTCTTCGGCAGCGATTTGCAAGGGGTCAACGACGAGTCGTGGGGGATCGACAACGTTCGCCTCCGAGCACTCGCCCCGATCGGCAACGACCGGGTCTTGGGACATCTCGATCGCGAGACCGATCGGTATCCCTTCTTCGCCTCCCCCGGTGACAAGCTCTTCCTTTACACGACGACCCCCGGTGACGGCCCACTCCAACCCCCGAACGATCTGGATACCTCGCTGCGGCTGTACGACCAGGAAGGGTTGCTCGTCGGCCTGGGCGAAACGGGGGCGCCGCAAAACGACGGCCGCAACGCGGCGATTTCGTACACCGTACCGGCCGGCGCCGGCGGGATGTACTTCATCGACGTCTCAGGGACCGGACGCGGCGCTTACGTGTTGCACCTCTCGGGCGCCGCGACACCCGCCGGGATCGCCCCCCGCGTCGTAGCCACCAACCCCACCAACGATCAGCCCTTGGTCGGCCCCCCCACGACGATCGAATTGACCTTCTCAGAACCGCTGTTGATCGACACGATCTCCCCCCAAGACTTGACGATCGATGGCGGGGCATCGGTCACCGGGATCGAAATCATCGACTCGCGAAAGGTCCGATTCCTGGTCAACGTCCCGGCGACCCAGCGAGCCTACACGTACACCCTCGCCGCGGGGACGCTCTTCGACCTTCAAGGGGTTGGGAACGAAGCTTTCGTCGGCAGGTTCGTGATCGATGGCCAAGGCCCGAGCGTCATCGCGCAGGCCCCCGCGACGCAGGCCTCCGCCCCCTTCGGCAAATTGACGTTCGAATTCGACGAACCGATCGAAGCGGCCAGCTTCACCACTTCCGACATCACCGTTTTCCTCGGTCCCGGCGGCACGAACCTACTGCCCCAAGTGACGGGGGTCAGCGTCCAAGGGAACGTCGCGACCGTGACGTTCCAAAACCAAACGGCGCAAGGGACGTACGTGATGCGGATCGGCCCCAACATTAGCGACCGAGTCGGGAACCTGATGGACCAGAACGGCAACGGGACGAATGGCGAATCGGCCGACAGCTACGTCGCGACGGTCAACCTGCAATCGGCCGACCTGGGCGTGACCGGACTGACCCTCCCCTCACAAGGGACCTTCGGCAGCCAATTGACCGTCGGCTGGACGGTCGGCAACCTCGGGAGCGACCCGGCGGCAGAAGGTTGGAAGGACCAGCTCTGGCTTTCACGCGACCTGAACCTCGACTCCTCCGACACACCGCTGATGGCGACGCCGCTGGATCCCCCATCCGGCACGATCCCCTTAGCCGCAGGGGCGTCGTATCCGCGGAGCGTCGACGTGACGCTGCCTCTATCGATCGCGTTGAACCCCGGCGTCTACTACGTGCTGGTCAAGACCGACGCGGAAAATCGCCAGGCCGAAAACAACGAATCGAACAACGTTCGCGGCGAAGCGATCACGCTGGCCCTCCCGCCGCTCCCCGATCTGGTCGTCTCCCGCATCGACGCGCCGACCGAAGCTTTCTCCGGCCAACGGATCGTCTACTCGTGGACGCTGAGCAACTTGGGGACGGTGGCGGCGACCGGGACCTGGACCGATCGCGTCGTGCTCTCTTCCGACACGACGCTGGGCAGCGACCTGCTGCTGGGTGACTTCGCCTTCACCGGGACGATCGCACCAGGAGAAACCGTCACGCGGACACAGTCCTATGACTTGCCGATCGACTTGCAAGGGGATCGGTGGTTCATCGTTCAGACCGATTTCCGCAACAACGTTTTCGAACATGCCGGGGACCAAAACAATGTCACCGTCGCGGCGGCGCCAACGAAGGTGAAACTGTCGCCCTTCCCGAACCTTCAGGTCACTCGCGTCGACTCCCCGGCGGAGGCGTTTTCGAGCCAACAGACGCTGATCGAATGGACCGTCACCAACACCGGCACCGGGTCGACCAGCGCCCCGCTTTGGTACGACAAGGTCTGGCTCTCTCTCGATGATCGCCTCGACTCCCAGGACACCGTCTTGGGGAGCGTGCAGAACGCGAACTTCCTCCCTGCGGGCGAAGCCTATCGCAATCAATTTTTGGTGACCCTCCCTCGCGGGATCCAAGGGGACTATTGGTTCATCGTCGAGACCGACGCGACCGACCGCGTCTTCGAGTCAACGTTCGAAGGGGACAACGACGCCGCGGGGATCAAGACCCGTGTGAAGCTGACGCCGCCACCCGATTTGAAGGTGAAAGAGATCAAGGGCCCCGACGTCGCCTTCTCGTTCCAAAAGGTCCCAATCACTTGGACCGTGCTCAACGACGACACGACCCAAGGGGCAGGGGGTCGGACGGCCGAAAAAGGATGGCACGACCGCATCGTCCTCAGCTCCTCGGCGACCGAGATCCGAAATCCGATCACGCTGGTGACGATCGGCCACCAAGGGGCGCTGGGCCCTGGCGAAAGCTACACCCAAACGGGTGAGGTCACGATCCCCGTCGGGATCGAAGGGGAATGGTACATCTTCGTCACCACCGACGCCTTCAGTGACGTCTTCGAACACATCTTCGAAGGGAACAACACCGAAGTCCGACGCGACGAATCGACACAGCCACGCCCGACCCGGATCACCCTGACCCCGCCCGACCTCGAAGTCGATGTCGTCACGGTGCCGGCGGTGGCCGCCGCAGGGCGTTCGATGCGGGTCTCGTTCGACGTCACCAATTACGGCGTCGCCGCGACCCCGAACACCTCGTGGATCGATTCGGTCTACCTGTCGCTCGATCAGACGCTCGACCCGTCCGACCGCAGCATCGGTTCGCTCTATCGCTACGGCGCGCTCGACGTCTTCGGTTCGGAAAACGCGACCTACAGCCAATCCGATGATTTCCAAATCCCGCTGGGCCTGTCCGGCGATTTCTTCGTGCTGGTCAAGACCGATGCCCCCAACAGCGTCTTCGAAGGGCCCGCGGGGTCGCTCGGCGAATCGAACAACGTCAAGTCGAGCCGAGCGGCGGTTCGAGTCGTTTCCAACCCGCCCGACCTGATCGTCGTCCCCGGAAGCTTCGTCGTCCCGACCAACGTCGATGCGGGGGCGGTGGTCCGCGCGAGCTGGATCGAACGGAATCAAGGGACGGGTTCGGTCGGCACCCAGGCTTGGCTGACCCGGGTCTTCGCATCGACCGACGCGACCCCCAGCGATGACGACACGATCATCGCCACGTTCAATCGGAACATCGACCTCCCCGCCGGCCAACAACTCGTTTGGACCGACCAGGCGATCACGATCCCGATCGGCTTGTCCGGGACGCGGCATTTCTATGTCCGGGTCGACGCGGCACAGCAGATCTTCGAAGGGGAAGCCGAAGGGAACAACGCCTCGACCCCGATCGCCGTCGCGATCCGGCAACAGGTCGCCGACCTGCAAGTCGTTTCGATCGCGCCGATCCCCGGACCCGTCGTCGCCGGTTCACGGATCAACGTGAGCTGGGTCGTGAAAAATTTCGGCAACGCCGAGACCAACGCCCTCAGTTGGGAAGATCGCGTCGTCCTCTCCAAGGATGACACGATCGATACCTCCGACCTGGCGATCGGGTCGTTCACCCGCAGCGCACCGCTGGGGCCGGACGGCAGCTACACGGCAACCCTCAGCGTCCTAATCCCCCCGACCGCCTCGGGCCAATACTTCCTCGGCGTGATCACCGACGTCGCCGATCGCGTCTTCGAAGGGGCCGGCGAAGGGAACAACACCCGATCTCGCGGCATGGGGACGAACCAAGGCGACCCGGACGATTCCGGCCCGATCGGTTCCGAAGACCCGTCCAAAATCCCGGACTTGGAACTGATCGGCGTCAACGTCCCGATCGAAGCCTACACCGGGCAACCGTTCGAGCTCTCTTGGACCGTCCGCAACAACGGCGATACGGCCGGTGGGCTGTGGTACGACCAGGTCTACCTGTCGCTCGATCAGGTCTTTGACCCCCAAGATGATATCTCGCTGGGCGTCGACTTGATCCTGGGGATGGCGGCTGGGGCGACCGTTTCCAGGAGCGAAAAATTCGTCATCCCGCGCGGCTTGGCCGGCCCCTATTACGTCTTCGTCATCACCGACAGCACCAACCGCGTCCGTGAGTCGAACGAATGGAACAACATCCGCTACGACCGCGATTCGATGCTGGTCAACCTGACCCCGCCCGCCGACTTGGTGATCGGGACGATCACGATCCCCGCCAACGCGTCCCCCGGGATGAACGCGAGCATCACCTATCGCGTCGATAACCGCGGCCAAGACCTGGCGCTGGGCCAATGGTATGACTCGGTCTTCATTTCGGCCGACACGACCTGGGACATCGGCGACGCCCTCTTCGGACGGGCACTCCACGTCGGTAACGTCGCCGGCGGAAGCCACTACACCAAGACGGTCCAGGGGCCACTCCCGGGATTGCTGCCTGGCGATTATCACGTCATCGTCCGCAGCGACATCTTTAACCAAGTCGTCGAAAGCGACGACACCAACAACATCGGCGCTTCGATCGATCGCGTCGATATCGACCTGGCGCTGTTGGAACTCGGCAAACCGATCAGCGATCAGCTCGATCCCGGCCGTGCGGTCTTCTTCCGCACCGAACCGCTAGTCGCGGGCGAGACGGTCCGCTTGCGGTTCGACGGCCCGGCCGAAGCGTTCGGTGAACTCTACGTCTCTTTTGGCGAAATGCCGAACCGCAACCGCTACGATTTCGCCGCCAACCAACCCTTCCTGACCCGCCAGGAGATCATCCTGCCGGTCGAAAAATCGGGGGTCTATTACGTCACGGCGTATCGGTCCGAAGCCCTCCAAGACCGTGCCTACACGATCTCCGCCGATATCATCCCGTTCTCCGTCTCTGCCGTCGCCGCCAATCGCGTCGGTGACTCCGGACCCGCGACGGTCAAGATCTCCGGCGCCCGCTTCAACCCGGCGACGCAGTTCTTCGTGATGCGTGACGGCTTCCAACCGCTGCCAACCGATCGGCTGATGTACGTCGACTCGGCAACGGTCTTCGCGACCTTCGATTTCGCAGGCGTCCAGCCGGGCGTCTACACGATCGGCGCCTACGACCCGGCCAACGACCTGCTGGCGATTCTCCAGGACGCGCTGACGGTCACCGTCGGCCAGGGATACGAAATCGATACGCTCGGCAGGGGCCCCAATGCGGTCGCAGCCAACCGGATCAATCGCTTCGACGTCGAGTTCGGCAACATCGGCGACGCCGATACGATGCCACCGCTGCTCGTCCTAAAGACATCGACCCTAACCCCGATGGGCTTCACCCCCTCGACGATCCGAACGACCGAAATGCTGCAAGTCCTCGGGGCCCCCAGCGAAGGGCCACTCGACACGATGCGGCCGGGTTCGATCGAGACCGAAAACGTCTTCTACCGCAGCGGCGAATCGCGGCAACCGATCGATATCCGCGTCACCTACGTCACGGCCGACGACCCGACCTTGATGCGGACCGCCGATTGGGACGCGATCCGAGTCGCGGTCAAGCCGGCCTCGATCGACGAGCCGCAGTGGAACGCCTTTTGGGCCAATATCCCCTCACGGGTCGGCAACACGTGGGGACAATACGTCCGGTTCCTCAACCACCTGCAATCCCTCTTCGCCACCCCGGGCAACCCGCAGCGTGACGTCACCGCGCTGTTCGAATCGGCCTATCGCTTCGCCGACGACTTCCTCCCGTCGCTCGTCGCTTCGGGACAATTGCTCGGCGCGCAAGACGGCTTGCCGATGCGAAATATCAACATCGCCCTCTATTCGATGATCCGCGGCGAATACAAGAAGGCCGGTGGCGCAACGACCGACGCGCAAGGACGCTTCCAAGTGCCATTCATCCAGGAAGGGCGCTACGAACTGGCGATCGAAGAGGATTGGGCTTTCGACCAAGATCGCGACGATTCGACCGACGCGATGCCGCCGATCCTGAACGTGCTCCCACAAACCGACCTCGCCGGTGGCGTGTTCTACGCGATGCCGCTGGAACGGATCCAAACCCTCCCGTCGTATTCGCAGCCCTCCCTGGCGACCGACGCGGCCGGGGCGTCGCAAATCATCTACGTTTTCGAAAACCGGGTGTGGCACGCAAGACACAACGGCACCGCCTGGGTCGATGCGAAATCGATCAGCGAAGGGCAAGGCTCGGGGCTCCGCTTGCGAGCCGCGCGGAACCTTCTGGGCGGGACCGAACCCGGCCTGATCGCGACCTGGAACGAAGGGATCGAAAACGCCTCCGATGTCTACTACGCGGTCGGGCGTCCCACCGGATCAGGGGCCTATCAATGGAGCCCCGTACAACGACTGACCAACGACGCCGTCCAAGACATCATGCCCGAATTGGTCGTCCTCCCAGACGGCAAGGCGATCGTCGTTTACGGCAAAGAAAATGTCGATGCCAAAGACGACCGTGACCTCTACTTCCTCCCGATTCAGGTCAACAACGGCATTTTCCCGAGCGACCTGCTGCTCCCCTCCGACGCGATCTTCACGAACAACTCCGGCAAATCGTTCCAGTACTCTGTGAAATTCAAGGACCCGTTCTCGCTGATCGAAGAGAAGGCTTCTATCAAAGGCCAAGCCAGCCAAAGCGGTTGCGACCTCTCGGTCAGCGTCAGCGGCGAAAACGCGTTGACGATCGGTAAAAAGACCTTCACCGATTCGTTAACCGCATCGGGGAACTGGACCGCCAACAAGGTAACTTGCGATTGGCAACCGAAAGGGGCCGAGATGAGTTTCGGCGTCGGTGGCACTTACGATTGGGAAGATGGGCTCTTCACGGTGCTCAAGGCGATCCCGTCCGTCGCCCCGATCGTGACCGGGCTGGAGTACGGGTTCTGGCTGATCGACTGGCTCACCCCGGTCAGCATCAAAAACGGGATCGAGCTTTCGGTCGGCGTCTCCGCGAGCCTAGGTTGGAGCGGCAAAGCCCCCTTCCCCAATTGGATCCTCCCCGACAGCGGCGCTGGCAAAGTCAACTTCGGGCTCAGCCCCTACATCCGCCTCGATGTGAAGCGGAACCCTGATTACAACGGCAAACTGTCAGGATCGATATCCGCCGATGTCCAAATCGTCCCGACCCTCAAGATCGAAAAGGTAACCGGTTCGGTCACGCTCGCCGTACAGTTCGGTTCGTTCACGTTCGACAAGACGTGGTCGACCGACTTCTACGGCGGCAGCGGGATGGACATCAACGGGATGTACACGTTAAGCGACGACCCCACCGATTTCGGCTGGGTCTACAACCCCACCGCGGCGATCGGCAGCAACGCCGTCTACGGGGCCAACAGCGTAGTCCCAAACGTCTCCACCGACCTCTGGGAAGACAGCCCCGCGAGCCTCGCGGTCGGCCCCGACGGCCGTGTCCATGCCGCCTGGGTCAAGGCCCGTGACCCGATGCTCACCTCCGGGAGCGATGTCGTCTGGGCCACGTTCGACGGTACGAACTGGTCCGCACCCGTCCCCCTGCCGGGTAGCTTCGGGATCAATCGCGACATCAGACTGACCGCCGATGGCCAAGGTCGCATCATCGCCGCTTGGACCTCCGCGGATGCCAACGCGTTGACGAGCCAATCGACTTCCGAAGAAGTGATGTCCGTCCGCGAATCGAATGACGTGCGCTTCGCGATCTTCGAAGGGGGCCAGTGGTCGCTCTCCGGGGCCGTGACGGCGACACCCGGCGGCGATGCCAGCCTCGACCTGACGACGCTCGCCGATGGCACCGTCGTCCTCGCTTGGGTCAACAAGACTGGCCCCGAATCACATCGCCTCCTCTCCGCAACCCTGAGCGGTGACATCTTCACGACCCCGTTGACGATCACTTCGGGACGCAACCTGAACGAAGTCGCGATCGGCCAAATCGGGACCGATCCGGTCCTCTTCTGGAGCGCTACCGTCGATCCGAATGACGACGCGACGACGCTCTTTTCGAGCCGCCGCACCGGAATGACGTGGTCAGACCCCGCCCGGTTCGACCCGGTGCTGATGGTCCAGCAAAACGTGCCGCAAGACATCCCGCAAACCGAAACCTCGGGGCGCGATGACGTGATGTACTACACCGCCCTCTTCGGCTGCGAAGTCCCCGAGGAATGCTGCAAGTGCGAAAAGGTCGTTACCGAATATCGAGGTTCCGACCAGGGTTGCGGCTTCACGGTCGAATACGACGAAAAGAACTGCAAAAAAATCATCGTCTACAAGCCGTGCGTCCCGCCCCCGGTCGATCCCAACGATATCCTCGGACCCGATGGCTACGGCGAACAGAATTGGATCCGCGCCGATCAGGCGATCCCGTACAAGATCCGCTTCGAAAATGACCCGGTCTTCGCGAAGGCCCCGGCCCAAAAGGTGGTGATCACCCAAACCCTCGACCCCGATCTCGACTTCCGCTCCTTCCGGCTCGGCGACTTCGGCTTCGGGGACCTCTTCTTCCAAGTCCCCGCGAACCGCGCCTTCCACAGCCAACGGCTCGACCTGACCGAAACCCGCGGCTTCTTCGTCGACTTCACCGCCGGCATCGACATCGCCACCGGCACCGTCACCTGGACCCTCACGACCATCGACCCCGCGACGGGCGAACAACCGCTCGACCCGTTCGTCGGTTTCCTGTCGATCAACGATGACAAAGCGTCAGGCGAAGGGTTCGTCAATTACTCCATCCGACCCAAGCGGACCGTCGTCAGCGGCGATGTCGTCGACGCCGAAGCGCGGATCTTTTTCGATTCCGAAGCCCCGGTCGATACCCCGCCGATCTTCCACACCCTCGACGCGTCCAAACCGATCAGCGCGGTGAAAGTCCTCCCTGTCCAAGCCTCCGGCAACACCTTTAGCGTGAACTGGGGGGGTGAAGACGAATCGACCGGTTCGGGCCTCGCCGCCTTCAACGTCTTCGTCTCCGAAAATGGCCAGGCTTTCCGCCCATGGCTCCTCGGGACCCAACTCCGCTCCGCCGAATTCGTCGGCACCACCGGCGCACGCTATGCCTTCTACAGCGTCGCGTTCGATAACGCGGGGAACCCCGAAAACACCCCCGACGGCTCCGATTCCGAAACGCTCATCCCCGGCGCCCAAGCGGTCATCGGCGATCGGGTCTGGCGCGATTCCGATGCCGATGGCGTCCAAGACCCCGGCGAACCGGGCGAGCCCGGCGTGACGGTGAAGCTCTATTTCGTCAACACGACCCAGCCGGCCCAGACGGCGGTGACCGACGCCCAAGGGCTTTACCAATTCGCCGACCTCGACCCGACCGCTTCGTTCTTCCTCGAATTCGTCGCCCCCTCGGGCTTCGCCTTCACCCGAAGCGATGCCGGCTCAGATGACGCCATCGATAGCGACCCCGATCGCACCACCGGACGCACCGCAACCTTCACCCCGCTCAGCGGCGATAACCTGAATTGGGACGCCGGGCTGATCGAACTCGCTTCGATCAGCGGCTCGGTGTGGCGCGACAGCAACGCCGACGGGATTCGCGGCGGCAACGAACCGCTGCTGGCCGATCAACGCGTCTACCTCGACCTCGACGGCGACTCGACCTGGGACGCCGACGAGCCTTCGATGAATACCGACGCCCAAGGGTCGTTCCGCTTCGAAGGGCTCCTCCCTGGCCTGCACGTCGTGCGCCAGATCTTGCCCAGCGGCTGGGAACAAACCCACCCCGGTTCCGGCGGGGCGACGGCCGTTACTCTGACGAATTCGGACATCCCGCTCTTCACCCCCGAATTGACCGCCGCCGTCAACGATCTCGCCGCACTCGCGCTCGATCCCGACCTGCCACGCCAGATCCTGATGGCTCTCGCCGAAGCCGCCGCGACGATCCTTCCCCTGGGCATCACGACCGATCCCCGCGACGTCAATCGCGATGGCGCGATCTCGCCGATCGACGCGATCCTCGTGATCAATGCGATCGCGGGCCAAGATCGGCTCGCGACGATGTCATTAGGGGAACGGCCCGCTGGCTTGGCCGATGCGGCACGGCGGCTCGTCGGCTTGGATTCGCTCCGCGCCGATGCCCGCTTCGGTAACCTCGACGGCCGCGGGATGTCGGTGGTGATCATCGACACGGGGTTGGATGTCGATCACCCGTTCTTCGGCGCCGATCGCGATGGCAACGGCGTCGCCGATCGGATCCTTTACCAACACGACTTCGCCGACGGCGATGCCGATGCCAGCGACACCTCGGGCCACGGGACGCATGTCAGCAGCATCATCGCCTCGCAAGACCCCGCTTACCCGGGGATCGCCCCCGGCGTCGGGATCATCCACCTCAAGGTCTTTAGCAACGGCGGCCGGGGCAACTTCGGCAACCTCGAAAAGGCGTTGCAATGGGTCATCGACCAATCCGCCGCACGGAACATCGCCGCGGTCAACCTGTCGCTGGGTGACGGACAAAATTGGTCACAAGCGGTCGGGCTCTATGGCATCACCGACGAACTCGATGCCCTCGACCGGCTCGGGGTGATCACCGTCGCCGCCGCCGGGAACAGCTTCGCCACGTTCGGCGGTGCCGAAGGGCTCGCCTACCCAGCCGCCGATCCGAACGTCATCTCGGTCGGCGCCGTTTGGGATGCCGATCGCGGCCGCCAGGACTTCGGCAACCTCGGGATCGATCACTCGACCGCCGCCGATCGGATCGCCGGATTCTCGCAACGGGACCGCGACCTGCTCGACGGCCTCGCCCCCGGCGCGCTCATCACCGCCGCGGCCAACGGCGGTGGCGTCGCCACGATGCGCGGCACCAGCATGGCCGCGCCGTTCGTGACCGGCGCCGCGGTCCTGGCCCAACAACTCGCGACCGAGCGCTACGGCGCGCGACTCAACAGCGCCCAATTCCGCGAACTCCTGCAACGCTCCGCGGTCCGCTTGATCGATGGCGATGACGAACAGACGAACGTTGCCGCGACCGGGGCGACTTACCATCGCCTCGACCTGATGAGCCTCGCCGATTCCCTCTGGATCGCCGGCCCGCCCAAGACAGCAGACGCCAACCCCGGCAACGGCGGCAACGGCAACGGCTCGATCGGGACCCTCAACGGCGCCTTCGCCTACTTCGTTCAACTCGCCCAAGGCCAAGACCGCGAAGGGATCGACTTCGGCATCCGACCGATCCCCCAACCACCCCCCAAGGTCACCGCGAGCGTCGTTCAAGGGAGCATGTCCCAACGTTCGTTCGTCGATCGCGTCGAGATCGATTTTTCGACCCGCGTCAACCTCGATGACCTGATCCGCTCCGGCGCGATCACCACCGCCGTCTCCCTGGTGAACCTCGGCATCACCGCCGATTCGGACCCCGACCAATCAGTCCCGCTCAACGCCAACCAATTCCGCTACGAATTCGACGCGACGAGCGGCCGGTCACGGTTGACATGGAGCCTCGATGCGTTCAACAACGCGACGCAGTCCCTCCCCAACGGTTTTTACCGGTTGCGGCTGGCGACGTCGATGATCACCGACGCCGACGGCCAACCGCTCGTCGGTAACCAAGGCTCAGCCGACTTCGACATCACGTTCCTCAGGCTCCAAGGGGACGCCGATGGCACCGGCCGCGTCAACGCCGATGACATGACGATGGTCAACCGGGCCCTCAACGCGACCCCCGCTTCGAGCAGCTGGAACGCCAACGCCGATCTCGATCGCGACGGGCGTGTCACCGTCCGCGACCGGGTGCTGGTCGCCCGCGCGACCGGTTCGTCGATCACCGCACCCACCATCGGCAGCGGCTTGGGCGTCTCCAGCCTCGACGCCCCACCCGAAATCGCCCTCTCTTGGCTCGACCTGAATCGCGACGGGATCGTCTCGGCCCTCGATGCCTTGCGGGTGATCAACCACTTCCATCAAGCGGCTTACCCAATCGCACCCACCGCCGAAATTGCCGATTCCGCGATGGACCTCGACTTCGACGGCGAATTCGATCTCGATGACGCCGGCCAAGTCCTACGACACTTAGCCGATCGGTCAGGCACAAAGTCGCTCGCGTTCGACCTGGCGCTCAGCCAACAGCCCGATTGGCAACCAGGGGATTGGCTCGACTGACGCGAGCGCCCGTTGATCAGATTTTTTGGCCCCGCGCGAGCGGGCCGAGATTGGTTTCGAATCGGCGATGCACTATGATCTTGGCTCATTTACAAAGCGGCATATCGATGTTTCGGGGTTATGCAATGAACCGTCTGTTCGCCTGCCTGTTGTTCGTGCTCCTCCCCGCCTCCTCGTCGCTCGGGGCGACGGTCCGCTTCATCGATATCCTGTCAACGACCTACACCCCCGGCACCCCTTACAACCTGAAGGTCGCATTGCCCGGGATGACGAACCTCGGTTCATACCAAGTCGACGTGAAGATGTCCTCGACCAGCGGCGTCGCAGGGACCGATTATTTCTTCAGCGGCTTCATCCCAAGCCCGCCCGTCGGGGGCGCCGTGACGCGTGGCTATGTCTTCCCTTCGTCCGCCAACTTCGCCAAATCGACCAACAGCACCCCTTCCGAAACCGTCATCTCGCTGACCGATTTCAATTTCGATGGTACCGACATCGTCGGCGTGAACGTCCTGGAAAATGCCAATGACCTGCTAGGCGAACTGACGATCATGACCTTGCCGTCATTCAGCGGTAACTTATCGCTCTCCTTCGACCCGACCACCCTGATCCTTGACACCCCCGCCGTCCCCCCGGCCTCGGTCGCGGAGTTCGCACAAATCCGCACCGAGCTCGCCGGACAATCGCCGCTCACTCTGACCACCACGGCCGTCCCCGAACCGATCCACTGGTTCTTCGCCGCCGCCGGTGCCACCCATTTCTGCCGCAGGTCGCTCCGCAAACGAGCAAAGATCACGAGGGTCAGCTCGAATGACCACCACGCCCCTCTTGGGGGATCTTGCTAAAGATCCCTAATCCCGGGATTTTTGGCAAAACCACTACCTAAGAGCAAAGATCACGAGGGCCAGCTCGAATGACCACCACGCCCCTCGTGGTGGATCTTGCTAAAGATCCTGAACGACGGGATTTTTAGCAAAATCCACCACGACCAAATCAAGGTGACGAATGGGCATGACGACTACTGTTTGTCGCAAAGTCCCAAACGGCCCGAGTCCAACCGCAAACGGACCAGCAAATCGTTGAGCGCCCCTTTGGCCGTCGGCGACTCCGCCAAACGCGACTCCGCATAAGCCTGCTCGAGCCCCTTAGTCAGCCGCTCGTATTCGCCCCGATAAAACGGGAGATCCGCCGCCTCCAACGTCCCTTGCTCGGGCCCCGACAACTTCCGCCCGATCAGCTCGTCGATGTACGACAACCGCGCTGCTTCGTTCAACACCCGTAAGTTCGCTTCCACCTCGCCCGTCCGCATCAAGTGAATCCCAGTTAACAACACCCGGAAGACATACAGCATCGGCTTGACTCGCGTCGGCGTCTCTTTCGCGAATAACTGCCACTGCGTCGCCGCGAATCCCAAGT
>JBEIRZ010000113.1:0-12888 GCA_040375695.1 Planctomycetaceae bacterium | reverse complement strand
TCGGCTGACGAGGCGTTGGGATCGGTGCGTGGCCAGGAGGAAGAAAAGGGTAGCCGGAGGCATCGCGCCAGGGCGACTTATGCCGCGACCCAGAGGGATTCGCAGGGCGTCGGTCAAACCGCGGCCCAAACGGCGACCCAAACTGCGGCCCAAACGGCGGCCCAAACTGCGACCCGTGCGGCGGCGGTGGTGACCCCTCGGCAGCCGTCGGCTTTCGAGTTGGCTGCGAAGGAGACGCTGCGGAAGATTTGGAACTGGATCATTGTCGGCGAGGAGCATTTGCCGAAGGGGGTTTCGACGGAGTTCGCGGTCGCCAGCCAGTGGTTGCTGCGGTTAGGGATTTTGGTGTTGGTGGTCGGGATCGGGTTTTTCTTGAAGTACTCGATCGAGCGGGCGTGGTTGGGTCCGCAGGCGCGGCTATTCCTGACGGTGATCACGGGGTTATCGATGTTGGTGGCCGGGACGCAGTTGCTCGGCCGCAAGTACCACCTGCTCGGTCAGGGGTTGATGGGGGGCGGTTTGGCGGCGCTCTATTTCAGCGTCTTTGCGGCGCATCAATTCTTCAAGTTGATCGAACCGACCCCTGCGTTCTTGTTGATGGCGTTGGTCACGGTGTTGGCGGGGGGGATCGCGATCCGGTTCGATTCGATGTTGATCGCGGTGTTGGGGGTTTTGGGCGGTTACGGGACGCCGTTGATGTTGGCCGGGGGGGAGGTCAATTACCCGGGGTTGTTGGGGTACATGTTGGTGCTGGGGTGTGGCGTCTTTGCGATGGGGGTGTACCGCAATTGGCCGCTGGTCCATTACCTCGCCTTTGCGGCGAATTATTTATTGTTCGCGATCGCGATGCGGGGATACGGGACGGCGAATTTTTGGGAGGTGATGCCGTTCATGATCGGCTTCTTCGCCCTCTTCTCGACGATGTCGTTTCTCCCGAAGGTGATCCGCGGGATCCCGATCCATCTGCTCGATCTGGTAGCGCTGCTGCTGAACGCGGCGATCTTTTTTGGCTTTTCGTTCGACATGGTCAGCGACCTGTATGGGCGTCGTTACGTGTCGCTGGTATCGCTGGGGATTGCCATTTTTTACCTCGCGCACATCGCCGTCTTTTCGCGGCGTCGGGAGATCGATCGCGACCTGTTGGTCGTTTTGATCGGGATCGCGTCGACGTTCGTGGCGATCACGATCCCGCTGCTGTTGTCCCGCGAGTGGATCACGGCGGGGTGGGCGATCCAGGCGCTGGTGTTGTTGTGGATGGCGCTGCAGATGCGGAGCGGGGTGGTGCGATCGGTCGCGTATGCCCTGTTCGTGTTGGTGATGTTGCGGTTCGGGTTGTGGGACTTGAGCCGAGACTTCTTCGGTAACGGCTGGTCGACGACGGCGGGGCTGGAGTGGTTCCCTTACTTTAGGATGTTGGTCGAGCGGTTGGTCGCGTTCGGGGTGCCGATCGCGGCGCTGTTTACTGCTTATCGCTGGATCGGTCAGGTCCCGGACGGGGAGTTTACGGGTGAGGAGGCGGCGGCATCGAGGCTCGACCAGAAGTTGATGTTCGGCTTGCAAGATCACGCGGTGATGCGATGGTTGCTCGCCGGCGGGATGCTGCTGGGGGCGATCTATTTGCACCTGGAGATCAGCCGGTCGGTGGGGTACGCGTACGAGCCGGCACGGGAGGCGATGTTGACGCTGCTGTGGATCGGCTTTTGCGGGGCGCTGTTGTACTTGTGGCTGCTCGCGCCGAGCGCGGTGTTGATGATGGGGTTGGTGTTGGCCGTTTGTGCGGTGATGTTCAAGGTCGTGTTCTTTGACGTCATCAACGGCTGGGGGCTTGGGGATCGGATGCTTTATGCGGGGCCGTATTCGTTCCGCGATGCGCTGATGCGGTTGATCGATTTCGCGGGGCTGTTCGGTTTTTTGGCGATCGCCTATGCGTTTTTGGGGTCGCGGGGTTCGGAAGCTTCGGTGCGGCGGTTTTTCGGGATCGCGGCGCTGGTGATGTTGTTCATTTACGGCACGCTCGAAGTGAACAGCTTCCTTTACGATCACTACCCGGGGTTGCGGTTCGGTGGCGTGTCGATCTATTGGGCGATCTTCGCGTTGGCGATGATCTTGCGAGGGATTGCGGTGGGGCAGAAGCAGCTGCGTTATGCCGGCTTGATCCTCTTCGCGGTCGTTTCGCTGAAGGTCTTCTTTGTCGACCTGAGCCAGCTCGACCCGATCTGGCGGATCGTCGCCTTCGTCATCTTAGGGCTGTTGTTGCTGGCGGGGTCGTTCGTCTATTTGAAGCATCGCGAGTCGTTCGCGATCGGCACGAACGAGGGTACTGACGGGACCGAAGGGACTGACGAGGAGCAGCAGGGATCATGATGGGAAAGCGGTTCGGGTTCGGGATGATCGCGGTGTCGTTGGCGATTGTTGCGGTGATGGCGACGGCGGGGCGTGCCGCCGGCCAAGCGACCGCAGGGGCGTCGGTGGCCAGGGCGAAGCCGGTGGAGGTTGCGGGGATCACCGCCGAAACGTTGGCCGCGGTGCGGCTTGACGGCGACGTTTACTTTGGCGCGACAGACGGGTTGGTTGATTTGCGGGTCTTGGACGGTTCTGGTCGGGAGACGCCGTATTTGCTCCGTAAGGTCGTGACCGATAAGAAGCGGTTAACGAAGCGGCCGGTTGCCGTCGATTCGCCGACGGTTCGGCCGCTGGAGGATGGCGGGTTGGAAATCGAGATCACGATCGACCCGAAGCTGCACCCCAATCGGGTCGAGGGCTTCACGTTCGTCACGCCGCTGACGAATTTCGAGCACCGGGTGACGATCGAGCGGGTCGGTGAGGACGGGTCGGCGGAGACGTTGGCACAAGACGCGTTGATCTTCGATTATTCGCAGTACATGGCGGTGCGTGGCACGGACGTGAGGATCCCCAAGGAGAAGGTTTCGTCGACCGCCGGGGGGAGGTATCGGTTGCGGATCGCCAAGGCGATCCAGCTTCAGGAGTCGCAGTTGGTCGAGTTGACGCGGTCGGTCCGCGTCGGTGATGGGGAGGGCGAGAAAGGGAAGGCGGAAGAGCGATTGGTGATCAACCGCCAGCCGTTGCGGATCAATCGGGTGGAGTTTTGGGACGAGGAAGAGGCGGTCGAGTCGTCGCAGCCGGAGTTGATCGAGTACCCGGTAAAGGTCGTGTCGACGGAGGAGGACTTGAAAGACAAGTTGAGCCGGATCGAGCTCGATTCGCGTCGCGAGCCGATCACCGAGTTGACGTTGGTGACGACGGACAAGAATTTCAGCCGCACCGCGAGGGTGATGGCGATGACGGGTCAGGCGGGTGAGCCGCCGCTTGCCCGAGGTGGCCGGGTGGTGGGGAGTGGGTCGGTGAGCCGGATCGATTTGGCGGCGGTGAAGCGAGAGGACATGAAGCTGGGGATCCCCGAGACGCGTGATTCGCGTTACCGCGTCGAGCTAGAAAACCTCGACAGCCCGCCGCTGCAGGGGGTCGCGTTTGAGGCACGGGGGCCGGCGTATGAGGTCGTCTTCCTCGCCCAGCCCGGGCAATCGTATCGGCTCAGTTATGGCGACGCCTATCGCGAGCCGCCCCGTTATGACATCGCGGCGATCGACGCGGCGCTGGCCGCGGGTGCGAAGCCCCAGCGATTGGATTTGGGGGGGGCTGTTGACGAGGCGGTGACGACGGCGGGCCAGGCGGTTTGGCTGAGGCGGCTGGGGAGCCCCTGGGTGCTGGGGCCCGTGGTGTTGGGGTTGGTCGCGCTGTTGGCGGTGGCGCTGCGGGGGGCCGCGGCGCGGCTTGACGATTTGAAGCCGTGAACCACACGGGTCGAACGGGACGGGTGCGAAGGGGTTGGGTTTGGCCGGTGTCGTGAGGGACGCGGCGTTCACTCCTTCGACGCGACCCAGCGATTGACGTTGTCGGTCAGCAGGTCGAGCGGGATGGCGCCTTGGGCGAGGACGACGTCGTGGAATTCGCGGATGTCGAATCGCGAGCCGAGTTTGGCTTGGGCGGCGGCCCGCAGTTCGCTGATTTTCAGTTGGCCGATCTTGTAACCGAGGGCTTGGCCGGGCCAACCGATGTAGCGATCGACTTCAGCGACGATGTTGTGCCCGGCCAGCGCCGTGTTTTCGGTCATGAAAGCGATCGCGTCTTCCCGCGACCAGCCCAGGGCGTGCATGCCGGTATCGACGACCAACCGGCAGGCCCGCCACGCCTCCATGCTCAGCCTGCCGAAGTCCTGGTAGGGGTCTTGGTAGAAGCCCATTTCGGAGCCGAGGCTTTCGGCGTAGAGTCCCCAGCCTTCGACGAAGGAAGTGAAGCCGGTGTAGCGGCGGATCGGGTGCAGGTCGGCGAGCTCTTGTTGCAAGGCGATTTGCAGGTGGTGGCCGGGGACGGCTTCGTGCATCGCCAGCGCTTCGAGTTCGTATTTGGGGCGGGCCGACAGGTTGTAGGTGTTGAGGTAAAAGAATCCGGCGCGGGTAAAATCGGCGGCGGGGGGCCAGTAATAAGCCGTGGTCGTTTGCGGGGCGATGAAGTCGGGGACCGGCTTGATCCCATACGGGGTTCGCGGCAGGCGTGAAAAGAGCCGCGGCAATTCGCCGTCGATCCGTTTGCAAATGGCGGCCGCGAATTGGAGGAGTTCTTCCGGGGTGCGGGCGTAATGTTGGGGGTCGGTCCGGAGCTTCGCGACGAAGTCCTTCAGTTCCCCTTCGAAGCCCGTCTTACGCATCACCGTTGTCATCTCGCCACGGATCCGCCGGACTTCGCTTTGGCCGATCTCGTGAACCTGTTGGGGGGTAAGTTCGAGCGTTGTGAAATGTCGGACGCGACCGGTGTAGTATTGGGCACCTTGCGGCAAGGCCCGCGCGGCGATGGTGCCGCGGCAGTTGGGCAAATATTCGTCACGGAGGAAGTCACGGAGTTTGGCGAAGGCGGGGACGACGGCGGAGCGGATCGCATCGGCGGCGGCGATTTGTAGTTGCGACCAATCCTCGGCTGTGATCGCCGGGGGGCGAGGTTCGAGGAGCGGTCGATAGAGGAGGCTCGCTGCGGGCTTTCCGACGATGTGGGCCTCGACCTGGGAGGGGACCTCGCGGAGGATCACCGCGGGCATCGTCAGCCCCTGCGTGACCCCCGACCGCATCCAGGCGATCTGTTCGTCGAAGTATCGCGGGAAGTCCTTGAGGCGGGCGATGTAATTCGCGAAGTCGTCGCGCGATTCGAGCCGCATCGATTGCGCGAGTTCGGCGAGGTAGACATGGAAGCCGCTGCGGTTGTTGATCGGCATCAGGTGCGAGCCGAAGCGGTATTCGTCGATCGCGTCTTGCAGCCGTCGGCGGAGGACTTCGCGATCGGCGAGGGAGGCGGGGTCGAGCCCTGCGACGTTGAGCGCGGTCAAACGCTGGAGGAATTCGCCGCGGCGCCGGGCGCGGTCGGCGACGGCGGCGGGGGAATCGTCCGGGAGCCGATCTTGGCCGCGCGGGTCGGCGACCGCGGTCGCCAGCAGCGGGTCTTGGCCGACCTCCCAATCCCAGGCCTCGTCGACGAGACGCCGTAGCGTGGACGCGGCGTCATCGGGGGGAAGTTTCGGGGCGGTCGCAGGTTGTGAGGCGGAAATCGGGGAGACCTGCGCGGCGGCGTCGCGATCGATCGCCGTTTGAACGAAAGGGGCGATGATCGCGAGGAGGGCTGCGGCGCGGCGGTGGGTCTGCATCGGTCGGTGCGTCGGGTCGGGTGCGGGATGAGTGGGTGCGGGATCGATCGTAGCAGGGCGCGGCGAGTGGAATCACCCCGGATCGTTTCGCGGGGCGAGCGGCGCGGTTAGACTGAGCGGTCCTTTCACCCCTGTGCTTCGATGGTTTGGGGCCTTCATCTCGTTTGGGGAATTGTTCGATGACAACACATGTTTGCGGTTTGGCCGCCCTGTTGGGGTTGGTCCTGTGCGGCGTCGTTACGTCGGCATCGGCCGAGAGTTATCGCACCTACATCGGGACGTACACGGGTGGGGAGAGCATCAGTCGGGGGATTTATACGTGCACCTTTGACAGCGAGACGGGGAAATTGGGGGAGCCGGAGTTGGCCGCGGAGACGGTCAGCCCATCGTTTTTAGCGATCCATCCTTCGGGGAAGTTCGTTTATGCCGTCAATGAAGTTGTCGAGGGGGAAGGGCGAGGGAACGGCGGGGTGTCAGCGTTTGCGGTCGGGGATGGGGGGAAGTTAACGTCGCTTGGGAAGCGGGCATCGCTCGGCGGTGCGCCGTGTCATTTGAATGTCGATGCGACCGGTAAGTTTTTGCTGGTGGCGAATTACGTCGGTGGGAACCTGGTCGTTTTTCCGATCGCGGACGACGGGAAGTTGGGAGAGCCGAGTTGTGTGATCGAGCACCAGGGGAGCAGTGTCGATCCGCAGCGGCAGCGTCAGCCGCACGCGCATTCGATCAACTTGAGCAGCGACAACCGATTTGCCTATGCCGCCGATTTGGGTATCGACCGGGTCAAGATTTATCGTTTCGATGCGGGGCGTGGTATTTTGGAACCGGCGTCCCCGGATGCGGTCGTCATCGCGCCGGGTGGCGGTCCGAGGCACTTCGCGATCCATCCGAGCGGGCGGTATGCCTTCACCAATCATGAGTTGACCGCAAAGGTCAGCTCGTTTCGGCGGGATCCGGGGACCGGGGCGTTGGAATCGATCGAGACGCTTTCGACCTTGCCGGAGGGGGAGTCGGTCCGTAAGAGCACGGCGGAATGTTTGGCGCATCCCAGCGGACGATTCGTCTATGTCAGCAATCGTGGTCACGAGAGCATCGCCGTTTATCGGTTTGACGCCGATTCGGGGAAGCTGAGCCGGGTCGAAATCGTCGGGACGGAAGGTCAGGAGCCGCGGAATTTTTACATCGATCCGAGCGGGAAGTGGCTGTTGGCGGGGAACCAGAACAGCGACACGGTCGCGGTCTTCGCGATTGACCCTGAGACGGGGCGGTTGCGGTTCACGGGGCAAAAAGTGGGGGTCGGCCGTCCGGTTTGCATCCGGATGGTCCGTTAGTTCGGTGGGGCTGATTGGGGCGTTGGGACGGGGGCCTCTTTGGCGGGGCCCACGTCGCGGGTTGCCTCGAATTGGCCGGTAATCGCGGGGAATTAGCGGAAATTGGCCCCATTGCGGCCGCGGCCGCTGCCCCTGGGCGGGGGGGGTTGCGAGGCGGAGCTGGGTGGGGTGGGAAGGGGGCTGGGTTGAAAAAAGAGGGGGCTGGTTTCCCGGGAAGGGTTATTTGGCGTTGCGAAAAGCCGGCGGATCGGTAAACTACGCCCCAAAGTTTTCAACCAGAAGCTGAAGTTTTAGAGTTCCATGACGATCACGAAAGAGAAGAAGACCGCGTTGGTCGAAGAGCATCGCAAGGGTGCCAATGACACGGGTTCCCCCGAGGTCCAGATCGCGATTTTGACCGAGCGGATCAACGGATTGACTGAGCACATGCGGACCCATCGTCGCGACTATGCGTCGCGTCGTGGTTTGTTGGGTTTGGTCAGTCGTCGCCGTCGTCTGCTGGATTATGTCCGGCGGCATGACCCGCAGCGTTACCTTGACATCATTGGCGTCTTGGGAATCCGCAAGTAAGCGGTTGGCGGATTCGACATTTTTGTGATCGGTCGCGTGCGCGCTTGGTGCGTGACCGAGTCATGGGCTGTGGTTCGCGACATTCGGTTCGGCCAGGCAAGGCTCTCCTTCCGCGAATCCCTCCGGCTTGACCCCCGCCGACTCATCGTGGGGAAGCCTCTGACTGGAATCTTTTCAACCAATCTGCTGCTTGTGAGTCGAGGAGGGATGCTGTCCGCTGGTGCACCATCGGTTCGGCCGTCTGTTCGAGGTTCCGTACATTTTGAGTTTTCCTCGGATTGTTGGGAATTCGTTCACGGTTGTCTGTTTGGTTGGTCCGGCAGGTTATTGGCCCCGTCTGGCTTAGGGTTGTCAGCCCATGTGGGTTGTTCAGCCGTGCGGTTTGTTCAGCGATGCGGTTTGTTCAGCGATGCGGATCGGTCGATCACGGCGGCAAGTTTTAGGGAGGTTGTGAGCATCGGTTCGAGGCGTCATGGGTGGCGGCCGGGCTGGTTAAAGCGGCGTCCCTGCGGGGTCGGTAGCGATAGGAGAAAGTTGTTGCGGTCGGTTAGGAAGTTTAGAGAACGCGTGAAAGTTTTCGGATTTTCGTTTGGAAGGCTTGTAAGCCGAAGTTGCCCGCGGAGAGAGGTCAGAAGTTTTTTCGGGGCCTGGCGAAGGTAGGAAGTTAGTCGTTTGAAAGATGTCGTTGTAGGTAGTTAAAAATTCAGTCAATTTTGTCATTGAAGAGTGAAGGAAAGGGTTCAAGTGAGCGAACATAAAATCAGAGTTGAAAAAAAGATCGGAAGTGGGGTGTTGTCGTTCGAGACGGGGCAGTTGGCCAAGCAGGCCGCGGCATGCGTCGTGACGCAGTATGGCGAGACCGTGGTGATCACGGCGGTCGCGTCGGGCCCGGCCCGGCCGGGGATCGATTTTTTCCCGTTGACTTGCGATTACCGCGAGCGGATGGCGGCGGCGGGGAAATTTCCGGGCGGGTTTTTGAAGCGTGAAGGGCGTCCGACGACGAAGGAGACGCTGTCGAGCCGATTGATGGACCGACCGATCCGGCCGCTCTTTCCCAAGGGGTTCAATGACGAGGTCCAGGTCCAGGCGTTTGTCGCGGCGAGCGACATGCAGACCGACGGCGACGTATTGGCGATGAACGGGGCTTCGGCCGCGCTGCACATCAGCCCCCTCCCCTTCCACGGCCCGATCGCATCGGTGCGGGTTGGTAAGGTCGAAGGCCAATTGGTCGCCTTCCCGACCCATGCGGAGCTGGAAAACAGCGAGCTCGATATGCTGGTCAGCGGTTCGCGGTCGCAGGTCGCGATGATCGAAGGCTTCGCGCAAGAGATGCCCGAAGAAGAGATGTTGGAAGCGATCCAATTTTCGCACGCGATGATCCGCGAAATCATCGACCTGCAGGAAGAGTTTTATCGCAAGGTCAATCCGATCAAGCGAGACTTCGTCGCGCCGGCCGATGACGGCCTGCATGACCGATTGGCAGGCGCTTATTACTCGGAATTTCGCCGCGCGAAGCAGACCGTTGGCAAGGCCGAGCGGGCCGACGCGGTCCGACAGCTTCGCGAGCGTGCGCAGGCCGAAGTGATCCCGGACCCGACCGCCCCCGGGGCGATCGCGGCCGAGCGTTTTCGTGTCGTTTGGCATGACCTGGAAGAGAAGGTCGTGCGCGATCTGATCCTAGCCGGGACCCGTCCTGACGGACGCGACAACAAGAGCCTCCGTCCGATTTATTGTGAGACCGACCTGTTGCCGCGGGTCCACGGTTCGGCCCTGTTCCAGCGTGGCGAGACGCAGGCCTTGATCACCGTCACGCTCGGGACGTCACGCGACGAGCAACGGGTGGATGGGCTGCAGGAAGAGTTCAGCAAGAAGTTCATGCTCGATTACAACTTCCCGTCCTTTTCGGTCGGCGAAGTCCGCCCGATCCGTGGCCCGGGTCGCCGCGAGATCGGTCACGGGATGCTCGCCGAACGGAGCGTCTCACCGGTGTTGCCTTCCCCCGAGGAATTTCCCTACACGATCCGCGTGATCAGCGACATCCTCGAATCGAACGGCAGCAGTTCGATGGCGAGCGTCTGTGGCGCGACGCTGGGATTGATGGCGGCCGGTGTCCCCATCTCCAATCCGGTTGCCGGGATTTCGGTCGGGCTGGTTCGCCAGGCCGAAGAACAGTGGTGTTTGATGACCGACATCATCGGTGACGAAGACCACTTCGGCGACATGGACTTCAAGATCGCCGGGACCCAAAACGGCATCACCGGCATCCAGCTCGATTTGAAGGTGACCGGGATCAGCGAGGACATCATCCGCGCGACGCTCAAGCAGTCACGCGAGGCGAGGATCGAGATCCTCAAGAAGATGTTGACGACGATCCCGCGTCCCCGTCGCGAGACTGCCCCGACCGCGCCGCGGTTACTACGTACGAAGATCGCATCCGACAAGATCGGCGCGCTCATCGGACCGGGCGGGAAGAACATCCGTGGGATCCAAGAAAAGACGGGTTGCGTGATCGAGGTCGACGACGACGGTACCGTCTTGATCGCCAGCGCCAACCGCGATGCGGCTGCCGAAGCGCTGCGGCAGGTCGAGGCGTGCACCGCCACCGTGCAGATCGGCAAGATCTACGACGGCGTCGTCAGCAGCATCAAAGATTTCGGGGCGTTCGTCGAGATCCTGCCGGGACGCGATGGTCTGGTTCACATCAGCGAACTGTCGACCGGTTACGTCAGCAGCATCGACAAGGTCGTTGGTGTGGGCGACAAGATGAAGGTGTTGGTGATCGACGTCGACGAGCATGATCGTGTCAAGCTGAGCCGTCGCCGTGCCCTGGAAGAGCTTGGCCTGGAAGATGAGCTCGCATCGCTCGTCGGCGAAGAGGGTGGTGAGCGTCCTGAGCGTGGCGAGCGAAGCGATCGCGGCGGTGACGATCGCGCACGGCGGGGGGGGAGTCGTGGCGGCCGTAGCCGAGATCGCGGCGGTGACCGCGGCGATCGCGGCGGCGAACGTTATCGCGATTAACGGTCGCGAGCCGAACGTGGCGAGTTGATTCTTGACGGCGGGCCGGTGCGGCCCGCCGTTTTCGTTGGTGCCCGGTTTTTTTCTGGGCCCGCCGTTTTCGTCGTGGACAGGTGCTTTGCGGTGCGAGGCCCTGCCCTTTATCCCACGGTGATGATCAAGGTTGGCGAAGGGATCAGATCGCGAGGGCGTTTCGGAGGATCGCCGCGATTTGGGCGACGGCGGGTTGTTGGAGCATGTGGGCGTGATCGCCGCTGACCGTTTCGACCCGGACCTCGCGGACGAGTTTTCCCCAGCCCAGGGCCGGGTCGTTGAAAAGTTCACCCGTCTTGGCTTGGTCGGCCGGGCGGATCAGTAGGAGCGGCCCGTCGTACGATTCGGTGGGGTGTTCATGGACCGCTTTGATGTTCGCTTGGAAGACGTCGAAGATGTGTGGCCCGACTTCGGCGGTCTCTTCGGGAATGATCCCGGCGATCGAGGCCTGTTCGATGAAGTAGGCGAGCTGTTGTTCGGGGGATTTCTGGCGGATCGCTTCGAGCGATTCGGCCTTCTGGCCGGGGAAGAGGGCGGCGATCAGCGGTAGGAAATCGTCTTCGGTCAATTCGGTTTCGGCGGAGATCAGCCCTGCGTCGAGGAGCGCCAGGAGGCCGACGTCGCGGCCGAGGTCGCGCAAGCAGCGGGCGACTTCGTAGGCGATGTTGCCGCCGAGCGACCAGCCGACGAGATGGATCGGGCCTGTGGGGTGGGCGCTGACGATCGCGTGTGCGTAATCGGACGCCATTTCCGTCGCGGTCGTGTGGGGAGGTTGGGCACCGTCCAGGCCTCGGGCTTGCAAGCCGAAGACCGGTCGTCCCCCCGCGAACGCATCGGCCAGTTCGCGGTAGCAGAAAACGGTCCCGCCGGCCGGGTGGATGCAAAAGAGCGGCGCGGCGGAACCGCCGATCGCTAATGGGACGAGCGTCGTCGGGCCGAGGTCGGGTTGATCGAGCGATTCGGCCAAGCGTTCGATCGTCGGCGCGCGGAAGAGCGCGGCCAGCGGGAGCGTCTTGCCGGTTTGCTGTTGGACGGCGGAGACCATGCGAACGGCCAGCATGCTGTGCCCGCCCAATTCGAAGAAATCGTCATCGATCCCGATCGGGGAGACTTCGAGCAGCTCTTCCCAGATCTCGACGAGCGTCTGTTCGGAACGGGTGCGGGGGGCGCGGATCGGTTGGTCGGTCGTCGATCGTCGGACCGGGGGTGGCGGAAGTGCCGCGCGGTCGAGTTTCCCTTGCAGCGTCAGCGGCAGGCGGTCGATCACCACCAACGCGGAGGGGACCATATAAGGCGGGAGGCGGTGTTGCAATTCCTTCTTGACCCGCGTGACCAAATCGTTGGCGTCGCGTCGGACGTTGGGCCGCGACGATCCGATCGTGGTCGCGTCGATCCGCGGAGGCCTGTCGAAGGACGCATGCGGGTGGGGGTGAGAGGCCGATCCCGCTCGCGCCGACTTCGCGAGGCGTCGCCAGGATCGTTTGAGGCGTCGCAGGGGACGTGGCGCTAGGGCGAACCCTTCGAAGCTCGGGATCGCGATGAGTTGTTCGGGGGATTCCGGGTGCCAATCGAAGCGGATGACCGCCTCGGGGCAAGACCCGATCGCGATTCGTGACGCTTGTGCGGCGAGCGCTGCGGGGGTGGCGGCGTGACCGATCGACCGCTGGGCTTCGGCGATGACCTCATCGATCGGGCGGTCGGCAGGGCTCGACGATAACCGTTGATCGATCGCCACTTCGTTGGCGACGTTGTGGTTGATGAAGGCCCAGCTTCGCGAGGCTTGCCGCGTGCCGCGATGGCCGAAATGGCGTCTGGGCCCGTGATGGTTGTTCGGGGAGATCGGTTCGTCGAATGCGAGGACGGCGTCGAAGCGGAACCGGTTCAGCTCGTTGTTGCCGTTTGCCGTCTTGAGCCGGTTTTGGACTTCCACGAGGCGTGAGAGGTGGGGGCGGAGAAGGGATTTTAAGTCGGGATCGACCAGGAGTTCTTCGTCGTGATCGATACGGCTGCGGATTCGGGCTTCGAATTGGGAGACGGTGAGCGGTTCGTTGCCACGGCGGTGGGATTCGACAGCGATCGCGAAGGCCCGCCGGAGTCTCGCGTTGCGAAGGTCACCCAAGAAGATCCGGCCGGCTGGGGCGAGGAGTTTTTGGGCACCTTGCAGGACGCGGATCAGGTAGTCCGGCGACGGGAAGTACTGGACGACGGAGTTGAGGATGATCGTGTCGAAAC
>JBEIRZ010000454.1:0-3455 GCA_040375695.1 Planctomycetaceae bacterium | reverse complement strand
GACGGGGGTATTCGCCTGGGCGTTTGAGCGAATCGGGGTGAAGAGCCCGAGCTGCCCCGACAGGTTGTTCGGTGGTCCCGAAACGAGATCGCGCACACCGGCTAAGTTGACTTCACCGTTGAGCGAGCCGAGCGCGACGACGTCGGGAGCGACAAATGCGGCCGCGGTGATCAAGGCATCACCCGCGAACGGCTCTTGGTTCGCAAGCGGTGACCACTCGACCGCCTCACCCGATTCGCCGACGACCACCAGAGACCCTTGAGACCAAGCGACGGAGGTGACTCCGCCGTTGAGGATCGTCTTACGGGTGTAAGGTTCGATCGAGGGCCGGGTGACCGCCGCGCCGGCATCGGCGGTTTCGGGCAGTTCCCAAATCACGACCTCACCCCGATCAAAACCGGCGGCGACCCATTTCCCGTCGGGCGAGATCGCTAGCGTTTTCGCGACACCTTGCGCCTGCGTGAGCTCGATCCGCCGCCGCGACGGGTCGCGCATCGAGACGGCAAGGCCGCGGCGTTGGTCGGCGATCGAAGCGACCAACCAATGCCCGTCTTGGGAAACGGCAAAGGTTTCGATCGACTGAGAAAGATCGATCGACTCGCTGCTTTTGCCTTCGAGGTCATGCAGCACGATCAAAGGGTGGGTCTGGTGAACGAGCACTTCGTAGTTTGCCGGGCCATCGAGAGTCCGCCACCCGACCGCGCGGGCACGTCGCGACGCGGGCAACGAGATAACGGCACTGCCGGGCGAATCGAGCTCGACGACCCGGACATCTTCATAACGAAAACCGACGGCCAAACGTTTCCCATCGGGCGAGAAGGCGAGCGATTCGATGTTGGTCGGGCCCGAAACGGATAATTCCGATACCGCACCGGTGGACCGATCGATGATGACGGGCAGTGCCAAATCGATATCAGGCCTGGGGGAACCCCCGGCCGCCAAGAACTTGCCGTCTGGGCTGGCGGCGAGGGCGTGGAGCTCGCCAATGCCGGTAGTGATCCGCTTGACGGTCGTTCGGGTCGCTTGGTCAAACAGGATGACCGACGACTGATCCCCGGCGATCGCCAACAGCGACGTGTTCGGGATCGGCACGATTTCACGCAGCGGCACCGGTTCCTTCAGTAGCGGGTGATATTGGCTCGCGAGTTCAGCTTTCAAGAGCTGCCATGCGGGGCGCTTCGCGGCGTCTTCGTACTGATCGGACAACGATCCCAAAGCCGCGACCGTCTCGCTCAATTGCCCCCGTTCGAGCTTACCGAATGCGAGCTGCAATCCCGAATCCCAAGCGAGCCTGCGAAATCGCGCTTCGTGTCGGATCGATTCCTGCTGCGATTTCAGGCTCGCGTTTCGGGCGATGTTCAATTCCGCGTTTCGCGTCGATAACTGGTAGGCGGCGATGGCGCTAACCATCAAGGCGGCCAGGATGCTAGTGGCGACCATCCCCAAGGCGATCGCCGCGACGCGATTAACGCGGGTCCAGCGCAGCAGCCGTTCGGGGAGCGAAGGGGGTCGCGTCTGCGTCGGCTTGCCCTCGAGAAAATTTTCTAAATCGTTCCGCAGGGCTAGAGCTGTCGCGAATCGGTCCCGCGGATCGAACGCCAGGCACCTCGCACAGATCGCGGCCAAGTCGCGTGGGACATCGGGAACGATCGTTCGCAGGTCGGGGATCGCTTGGCTCGATTCGAGCACCTGAAAGACGTTCCCTTCGGCTCGCCTGGGAAGCCGCCCGGCGAGGAGTTGATAAAGGATGACACCCAACGAGTAGATGTCTGATCTCGGACCGACTTGATCGGCAAGCCCCATCATCTGTTCGGGGGCCATGTAGTCCAACGAGCCGACGATCATCCCGAAGGTGCTGGCATTCGTTTGCTGGTCGACGATTCGGGCCAAACCGAAGTCGGTCAGACGGGGCAGCGTGGTCACGTTCCCTTGATCGTCGGTGAGCGATTCGACGAGGACGTTCTCCGGTTTGATGTCGCGATGCAAGACGCCATGCAGGTGGGAATGGTGGGCCGCATCCGCCAATTGGGCGACGATGCTCGCCGCGGCCCGACACGAATAGGCCAAGGTGCCGGTACTGACGGCCTTCAACGCCGCGCCGTCGACGAATTCGGTCACGAGGTAAATGACACCATCGATCGCACCGACTTCATGAACACGGACGATGTTCGGATGATTCAGACGCGCCGCGGCTTGCGCCTCTTTCTCGAACCGTTCCTGCAACATCGCGACGACTCGGAGCTCCGGGTGCAGCGCCTTGATCGCGACGAACCGCTTCAGGACGGGGTCATAAGCCTTCCAAACTGCGCCGAACGAGCCTTGCCCGAGTTTATGGAGGACCTCGAACCTGCCGAATGGGAGTGGCAAAGACCAATCCGTTCGGTCGGCCGAACCGGGCAAGCAGGTCCCGGGCAAGCCCGTTAAGTGGGACTGGCCCGGTAAGTGGGGCTGGCAAGGGCTTGGCAATTGGGTCGCGGGCGGGCCGAGGACGTCGTGCAGCAACCGAATCGTTTTGGCGAGGCCGGGGTCGATCGGGACTTCGCTCCTCGCGCCCGGATCGCCCCCTCGCGAGATCGCCGAATCGTAATCGAGGCGGGCCAGAAGCTGGGAATCTTCTTGTTGATTGTCTTCGGTATCCACCATCGCCCTAATGCCGCCGCAAGTGGTCGATGGAACGTGACCAACGTCGCCACACGTTCGCCACTGGCAACCCCAACCGATCGGCGACCTCTTCGAAACCGAGCTGCTCGGCATACCGCATCATGACGATCGAACGATCAAGTTCCGGGAGCTCTGCCAGTGCGGCCATCAACATCGCCGACTGCTCATTGAGTGACGCCGCAGCGGACGGAGACCCGAATCGGCCGTGGGTATTGTCGAAACTGTCGGACCGTTGTGAGCCGACATTGCGTCGTTCGGCGACGACGTGTCGGCGAAAGCCATCGACCAAACGTGCCTGCAGGATCCGCAACAGCCACGCCCTGAGCTCGCCCTTCGAACTGCCGCGGAAGGCATCGAATCCCTGGCTTGCGGTCAGCATCGTCTCTTGGACCAAATCCGAACCGGAGACCCGCGCCCGAAGCCTTCCGGAGACGTGTCGCCGGGCCAATTGGTCGAGCAGTGGCCGAAAGCCCTCCAGCAAACCGCCCAACCCCGAAGCGCAACCGGACCTGGCACGGGTCAACCGATCTTTGAATTGCATGTCGAGTTTTGATGCAGACATCTGGGATCTCGCTCGACTCGGTTCGTCGTCAAAAGTCGTAACAGCGCTCCGACAATTGAACAGCAGACAATCTAGCAACCCGCCGGGGGCAGTAAAGATTTTTTCTCTCTTTTTCAAAAAATGCTGAAAAGGATTCGCGGCAATCCCGTCCACCCCCTTATGCGAATCGATGCGAGAACCAAGCACCGGCGGGAATTGCGATGCGGAACAGACTGAAAAAGCGAAGGCCTCT
>JBEIRZ010000498.1:0-2958 GCA_040375695.1 Planctomycetaceae bacterium | reverse complement strand
TGGCGATGAAACCGCCATTTCGGAAGAGCAGGAAGCGGTCTTGGATGTCGATCGTCCCCGACCCGTCCGAATCGGCGGCAAGGTCGTAACCCGCTTCGCCCGCCTTGCGGCCCAATGAAAGTGCTTGACGATCGCTGTCGATGCCATCGACCCTGCCGTCCGCGTTGAGATCACCCACGACAGCGACCGAAAGTGCTAACGTCCCGCCCGATCGGTCACGCGAGGCGACCTCGATTTCGAACAGCCCTTCGCTTCGGATCGCGAAGATCGCTTCGGAGCGGTCCGCACTTTGGAACGTTGACCGCGGTGTCAAACCGGGGATCGAAGGGACTTCGGCCTTCAGCCCATCGCGTGTCCGGGCGATTGCGCGCAGCAGCAATTCGCCCGTCCCCGTCGCTTCGACTTCGCTCTGCCGGACGCTGACCGCAAACCGCGCGCTTTCTCCTTGTGCGACCGTCGTTTCGTTGACGACGCCGCTGAAATTGGCGGCCGCACCGAGCCAACGGGCGACGGGGTAGGTGATCGGCCGCGAGGCGGCTTGATACCTGAATGCCGAGCCTGTCCCCGACTGATCGATCGCCAGCGTCAAACGGCCATCTTCGGTCTCCTCGTAACCATACCGGCTAGCGCGGCCGGTCGACGGTTCACGCATCGCCGTCAAACGCCCTTGATCGTCATAGGCGTAGCGGATCACTTCACCTTGAGGCCCGACGAGCCCCGCGATGTGCCCATCGGTACCCGTCACGAAGCGGATCGCTTCACCACCGGGGGCGATGATCGCGCTGTCGCCGACGTGCACCGTCTTCCCTGCGGCATTGGTGATCGACGTGATCCCCTTGTCGGCGTCGATCGTGTAGACCGTCCCGTCGGGCGACGTGAGCACGAAGTCATCACCCTCGAAGAGCGGGCTTTCGGGGTTATAAGCTGCCCCGGTCGAGAGGTCGAAGAATTGGCTACCGCCACGCATCAGCAGCAAATTCGGCGTTTCGAGCTTCCAACCGCTCGGCGTCCCGGCAAGTGGCGACCAGTTCGCTTCGAAGTGGACGAATCCTGGCGCGACGCGGGCCGCGGGTCGGAACGAAAAGCCGATCTGTTCCCCCGTCGGCGTGTCGAGATAGACCCGGGTCCCTTGGCGAAAAGCAGAGTAAAGCCCTTGTTGCTCGAACCCGGTCGGCGCGGCGGTCGATCGGAAATTGACCTCGCGGTGCATCGCCCGCCAGCCGCCGCCGAACAGCCCATCGGTCTCGCGATTGACCGAATCGTATTGCCGCGCGACGGTCACGTTCACGCCGCCAACCACCGCGACAAAATCTCGCTCGACCAAACGCAAATTCCGTTTTTCGGAAGTCTGCACTTCGACCAAGACCTCGGCCCTGCCGACGCGCCGCGCGATGTCGCGGGCGGTTAACCGCAACTGATAAAAGCCGTTGGGGAGCTCGGCCAAATCGAGCTTGGCCAATTCCCCGAGCAGCACTTTTTGGCCACCGGTCGCGATCGTCTTGAAGGTGGTGTCACCTAAACGCTTCAGCTCTAGCGTCCACGTATCGAGGTTGTCATCGACGACCGTCCCGAGGATGCGGCCATCGGTAAGCAAATCAAAATCCTTCGCGGCAAACGACACCTGTGGGGCGGCTGCGTCGCTAAAGTCGCGGACCCGTAGGAAGGTTTCTGCGGAACCGATCAGCCCATCGACATCGGTCGCGGTCGCGATGACTTGATACCGCCCCGGCGCGCTCGCCGTGATCAGGCCGCGTCCTTGAGGATCGAGCGTCACCGGTTTGCCATCGATCGTCACGCGAATCGAAGCGATGTCGGCGAGCGAATCGGCGATCGCCTGGACGACGATCGGTTCGCCGCTGCGCGTCGGGAAACTCGGCGTCAGGACGATCGAAACCTGCGGTTTGGGGAGGTCGATGGCCGCAAGGAGGACGATGATTTGGGACGAAGTAACGATGCCGTCGCTCGCCATGACGCGGATCTGGTATTCGCCCGCCTGTCCGGGACCGGGCGTCCACGTGATCATTCCCGAAGTGCGATCGACCGTCGCACCCTCGGGGAGGTCCGCGGCGGAATAAACGAGCGTCGTGCCGAGATCGGCGTCGGTCGCTTCGATCGGGAAGCGGATCGAAGTGCCGAGCCTGACGGCGTGGAACGACGTGTCGACGACGGGCGCGCGGTTGACGTTGTCGATCCGCAGCGTCATCTGCATCGAATCGCTGGCACCGCTCGGATCGGTCGCTACGAACCTGACGAGGTAATCCCCCGATTGTTCAAAATCAGGCGTCCAATTGAATAGACCGGTTGGTGACAGCGTCGCGCCGCGGGGCAGGTTGTCGGCGCTATAGGTGATCCGATCGCCATCGAAATCGCCCGCTTCGAGCGTGAATTCGAGCATTCCCCCTTCGCGCATGAAGAGCGGGTGACGGGGGACGATGATCGGTGGCTGATTGACGTGGGACACGGTGATCGTGAAATCACGCTCCCGGGTGCGGTGGCCGTCGCTCGCGATGACACGAACGTCGCGATAGCTCCCCGATTGGCGGAAAGTCGGCGTCCAGGAAATGACCCCGGTCGCCGGATCGATCTTCGCCCCTTCGGGGAGATTTTCGGCGTAGAAATTCAACCGATCGCCGTCGGGATCCCGCGCGCTGGGGGTCACGGTCAGCGTCTGGCCTTCGTTCACGAAGCGGTTCGGGATCAACGCCAAATCCGGGGTCGCGTTCGATTCTCGTACGGTCACGCGGAAGTTCTTCGTATCGATCTCCGCCATCCCCGCACCGCCGTTGCCGCCATCGCTGACCGAAACGGTGGCGTCATAAACGCCGACGTCGTCGATCGTCGGTGTCCACGAGATGATCGCTTCGCCATAGGTCACCCCGGGGGTGATCGTGGCACCGGCGGGGAGCCCTGCGAGGAAATAGTCGAGCATTTCTTGGTCGGGATCGGACGCCTTGACCG
>JBEIRZ010000441.1:0-3635 GCA_040375695.1 Planctomycetaceae bacterium | reverse complement strand
TGACCGCGCCTGACCGCGCGTAACCGCGCGTAACCGCGCGTAACCGCGCGTAACCGCGCGTAACCGCGCGTAACCGCGCCTGACCGCGCCTGACCGCGCGTAACCGCGCGTAACCGCGCGTAACCGCCCACGACCGCCAGGGGCGAATGTCGCGACCGTCGGCTCCCGGTTACAATCCGTTTCTCGCTCACCCAAAGCCTCTCCGCACCACCACCACTCCCATGCAACTTCGACCACTCGCCGGGACCGACATGAACCTTTCGGTCCTCGGGTTCGGGGCCTCCTCGATCGGCCAGGAATTTCGTCAAGTCGACCTGAATGACGCCCTCCAAGCCGTCCGAGTCGCCTTGGACGGCGGGATGAATTACATCGACACCGCCGCCTACTACGGGCGGGGGATGAGCGAACTGATGCTGGGGAGGATCCTTCCCGAGCTCCCCCGCGACAAGTTCTTTGTCAGCACCAAACTCGGCCGCTACGCCCCGCAACATTTCGACTTCTCCGCCCGCCGGGTCGCCGAAAGCATCGACATCTCCCTGGAACGGATGCGGATCGACTATATCGATATCGTCTTCTGTCACGACATCGAATTCGTCGACATGCAACAGATCGTCGACGAGACACTTCCCGCCCTGCGTCGCCAAGTGGCGGACGGCAAGGTCCGCTACATCGGCGTCAGCGGCTATCCGATGAAGATGTTCCGCTACATCCTCGAACGGACCGACATCGATGTGATCCTGACTTACAACCACTACACCTTGCAGAACGACATGGCTCTGCAACTCTTGCCGCTCTGCGAGCAAAAAGGGGTGGGGGTAATCAACGCCGCACCCTTCTCCGCGCGGCTCCTTTCCGACGCGCCGCTCCCCCCATGGCACAAGGCGACGCCCGAGGTCCGGTCGGTCGCCAAGGCCGCGGCCGACCATTGCCGCTCTCGCGGCTCGGACATCGCCAAACTCGCGTTGCAGTTTTCGATCGCCCACCCCGGGTTCGCTTCCTGCGTGACCGGCAGCGCCGACCCCAAGCGTGTCAGCCAATGGCTCCGCTGGATCGAAGAACCGATCGATTCGACACTCGTCGCCGAAGTCCTCGATATCCTGCGACCGATCCACAACTGGATCTACTGCGAAGGACGCCCCGAAAACAACGACACCGTCTGACGATTCACCCAACCCCCGACCTCTCCCGATGCACGCGATCGTCCTCGAAAAGCCGCTCGAATTCCATCACGCCGACATCGACCCGCCCGCGAAACCGGGGCCAGGCGAGGCGCTGGTCCGCCCCCGCACGATGGGGATCTGCGGGACCGACGTCGGCGGCTTCCTCGGCAAAATGCCGCTCTTCGGTTACCCAAGGATCATCGGCCACGAACTGGGGGTCGAGGTCCTCGAGGTCGGCCCCGGCGTGACCCACCTTCGCCCCGGCGACCGCTGCGCCGTGGAACCCTACCTGAACTGCGGCAAGTGCTATGCCTGCCGACGCGGCCACACCAATTGCTGCCAATTCAACCTCACCTTCGGGGTGATGTGCGACGGCGGACTCCGCGAACGGTTCCTGATCCGCGCCGACAAGCTCCATCCCGGAAACGATCTCGATTGGGAACAGCTCGCGCTCGTCGAGACGCTCGCGATCGGTTGCCACGCGTGTGACCGCGGCGCCCCCCAGCCCGGCGATCATGTCCTGATCATCGGCGCAGGCCCGATCGGGTTATCGGCCCTCGAATTCGTCAACCTGACCGGGGCCAACGTCTGCGTCATGGACCTCGTCGAGTCTCGACTCGACTTCGTTAAGTCGCATTACGGGGTCAAAGAGACGATCCATTACCGCGATGACGCGTCGGC
The DNA here is from genome assembly GCA_040375695.1 of Planctomycetaceae bacterium. Taxonomy (GTDB): domain Bacteria; phylum Planctomycetota; class Planctomycetia; order Pirellulales; family Pirellulaceae; genus UBA6163. The sequence continues at coordinate 1,794 of JBEIRZ010000441.1, read as the reverse complement.
CCTTCGCGAAACCGACCGCATCACCCAAGGCGATCGCTTCGCCGTCGTGATCGACGCCACCGGCAACCACCATTCGATGGCCGCGGCCCTGGCCCATGTCGCCCAGACCGGATCGCTGGTCTACGTCGGGATCACGAACCAAAAGATCGCCTTCGACCACCTCGCGATGCACAAACCCGAATTGACGATCCTCGCCAGCCGCAACGCGCTGCCGCACGATTTCACCCGCATCATCGGGTTGATCCGCGAGGGCAAGATCAACACCCGCCGCTGGATCACCCATCGCACCACCGCCGATCAGATGATCGGCGAATTCCCGACCTTCACCCGCCCCGACAGCGGCGTCATCAAGGCCGTCGTCGACCTCGGGCAGATCTGACCCACCCCACCGCAACACCCGGATCATCCCGCCGTGATCAAACCGCTCGCAAAGTACACCTTCGGCGTGGGGGACCGCTTTGCCCACCAAGCCCCCGCCCAACTCGCCGCCTTCATCCAAGCCCGCAATCGGGGTTGGCAGGTCGTCCCCGTGTGGAACAAATCGAACCGCGAACACCTCACCGTCGGTTCCCAACCCCCGTCGGTCCTCGCCGCCGCCCAAGCCGCCGTCCGCGACGCGAATTGGACCGATGGGTTCCATGTCGATGCCGACCACATCGGGATCGCGACGGTCGCCCCGTTCCTCGACTGCAGCGATTTTTTCACCCTCGATGTCGCCGATTCGATCGGTAAGCCGGCACCGGCCGATGAGCTCGACAGGTTCGTCGCCGCCCACCGCGGGCTGATCGGTCGGCACGATTTCCCCGGACTCGCCGCACCCTTCACGATCGACGAGCCCCGCCTCCGCGAAGTCGCCGCCAAGTACCTCGCCGCGGCGATCCGCGCCGGCGAAACCCACCGGCACATCCTCGCCGCCAAAGGGGACGTCCCGTTCGTGACCGAGGTCTCGATGGACGAAACCGACGCCCCCCAAACGCCGCCCCAATTGCTGATCATCCTGGCCGCCCTCGCCGACCAAAAGGTCCCCGCCCAAACGATCGCCCCCAAGTTCACCGGCCGCTTCAACAAAGGGGTCGATTACGTCGGCGATCTCGCCCAGTTCGAACGCGAATTCCGCGACGACCTCGCCGTCATCGACCACGCCGTCCGGCAGTTCGGGCTCCCCCAAGAGCTGAAACTGAGCGTCCATTCCGGCAGCGACAAGTTCTCGATCTATCCGATCATCCGCGACGCGATCCGCGACACCGGCGCCGGTCTGCACATCAAAACCGCCGGCACCACTTGGCTGGAAGAGGTGATCGGACTGGCCGAATCGGACGGCGAAGGTCTGGCGATCGCGAAAGAGATCTACCGCCAAGCCCACGCCAAACGGGATGCCCTTTGCGAACCCTACGCCGCCGTGATCGACATCGACCCCAAGCGTCTCCCCGAACCGTCCGAGGTCGATCGTTGGCCCGCCGATCGCTTCGTCGCCGCGCTGCGGCACGACCCCCACGCCCCCGACTTCAACGCCGACCTGAGGCAATTGCTGCACGTCGGTTACAAGGTCGCCGCGATGATGGGGACCCGCTACACCGACGCCCTCGATGCCTGCCGCGAAACCGTCGCCCGCAACGTGACGTTCAACCTCTTCGAACGCCACCTCAGACCGCTCTTCGGATGACCGATTCCTCCGGCGGCCAACTCACCGCTTGACCGATCGCCACGATCATCACCGGCGCCAAGAAAGTCTCCTAAGCGATCACGGCAGGGGCGAAGCGGTGATGGGCCGATCAATTCACGTCGGTGGCGCCG
>JBEIRZ010000667.1:0-1374 GCA_040375695.1 Planctomycetaceae bacterium | reverse complement strand
GAGATCGATGCTGCGATTGATGTTGGCGTTGATGATCGGCATCGCTTGGTTCGCGGGAATACGTGCGGCGGTCGATGCGAGCTGTTGCCGGACCTTGACGTCGGCCTCTTGTTCGGCCATGCCGTCGAGGTGGTGAGCGAGCTGTTCAGAGAGAACGCCACGTCCTTCGGCGGCTCGATCGCCCAGGAAACGGACGGCCCAGCGTCGGACCGCCGGGTGGGGGCGATCGAGCAACGTTAAAAAATCGTCATCGCTGATCGGGGCGAGCGCGTGCCAGCTCCACAACGCTTGCAGCGATTCGGGTTCGCTGGTGCTGTGCAGGGCGAGCTCACGCAAGGGGTCGATGATCGCTTGCGGCGAGGCGCGATCGGGTGCGTTGTGGTTGGCGTATCGACGGAGCAATTCGATTCGGCCGCGGCGGATCAGCCATTCGCCGCGAGGGGGATCGCTGTCGCTCGATGTTGCTTGGGTTTGGGGCTGTATTGATGATTGGCGGTGCAAATCGACGAGCCTTGCGTCGGAAAAATTTGCCAGATCGAAACGGGGTGCGGTTTTGGGGGCATCGCTTTTTGTGATCCGATAGATCCGACCGTTGGCACGATCCCACTGGGCGTCGGGATCGGGGTGGGCCATGCGTGCGTCGTGCCAATCGGCGATCGTTAACGAGCCGTCGGGGGCGATCGCCAAATCGGAGGGAGCGAACCAGGGGTCATTGGCCTGAAGGAGCATTCCGCCATGGCTGGTCGTGAAGGTCGAACCCTTGGGATGGAGTTCGTGCCAATAGGCGGCATGGCCGAGCAGGTCCCCGGCGAGGTACTTGCCGCGAAAAGCATCATCGAGCAGCGGTTCTTGATAGACGACGCCCCCGACGGTGACGTGCCCGCCGGTGAAATTGGCGTGCGGGGCGTGTTCGAAATAGCCGTAGGTGTGCGGGTTGTGGAGCTCGCCATGCTTTGCGAATGACTTGACGTAGTAGGCGCCTTGGGCGCCGTGGAGCAAGACGAAGCCGCCATAATTGGTGCTGTAAAGGAGTTGCCCAGTGGCGTCGAAATCGAGTCCCCAGGAATTGCCGCCCCCTTCGCAAAAGAGTTCGAAGCGATCGGTCGCGGGGTGGTACCGCCAAACGCCCTGTTGGAATTCGGTCCCGCGGATCGATGACGTGACGGTGCTCCCTTGGCAACCGTACAACCAGCCGTCGGGGCCGAAGGTCAACGAGTTGGCGACGCTGTGGGCGTCCTGCATCCCGAACCCCTCGAGGACGACCCGCGGCTTCGAATCGGGCCGGTCGTCACGATCGGCGTCGGGGTAGAACAGGAGGTAGGGGACGTTGAGGACATAGACGCCCCCCTGGCCGAAGGCGAAACCCGAAGCGAG
>JBEIRZ010000091.1:0-14695 GCA_040375695.1 Planctomycetaceae bacterium | reverse complement strand
GCGTCGCCGGGGTTATCCGCGGCACCGACGACTTGGCCCGCGATCGTTCCTGGTGAATCGATCCCGTCATCCAAGCCGGCGGGTTGAGCAAGTTCGACAACGTCGTACCTGCCGGGCGGGAGGTTCGTGAAGGAGAACGATCCGTCGGGCGAAGTGAAGGCGTTTTGGGGTGTGATCGCTGCGAGCGTATCGATGGGGACCAAGCGGATCGCGACGCCGCCGATCCCCGGCTCGCCCGCTTCGCGTTTCCCGTTGTCGTTGTCGTCGCGATAGACGGCGCCGCTAAGTTTCGCCGGCCGCGCGACGGCAAAGTCATAATTCACGCCGTGCAGGTCCCCCAGCGGGACCGCGATCTGGCTGATTACATTTGCCGCGGTTGCCGCGCCGACTCGTAGCCCGTCGATGCTGCCGACCGAAGCCCCCACGGCGAAATGGTTAACCACCGGCGTCTGAACGATCTGGTAGTTCCCAGGGAGCAAACCCAGGGAGCCGTCGAAGCGATAGCGACCTTGGGCATCGGTCTGTTCGAGCAATCCCGTCTCTTCCCAAATCGAGTCGATCGGGTTCCAGCGGCGGAGCGTCAATTCGACCCCGGGCATCGCCGGCTCACCCGGTTCGCGGAGCAGGTCGAGGTCATCATCGACCCAGACCTGGCCCGACAGCGAGATCGGTTTGGGGACTTGCTTTGCGGTAGCGATCGCCGCGGCCGAGCGGCTGGGGAAACTGTCGGGAGGTGCCCCTTGGTCGGGCGGAAGTTTGCTCAGGCCGATCGACGTCGCGCGTGGATCGCCGTAATCATTCTCCATCAGCGCATAGGCCGTCACCGGTTCATAATGCGGGGCGACGAAATCGGCCCAGAAGCGAGCGTCTTGCAGCTCCTGGCCGCTGGCGATCACGTCGAGCGCACGGTTGAAGAGGTCGAGGTTGCCATGCATCCGCACGACCTCGTCGATATCGAGCGAAAATTCGAGCAGGTCGCCGGCTTCGAATCCGTCGAGCTTGATCGTCAGTTCGGTGCCGCTATCGGCGACGATCGCTTGGACGCCAGCCCGTTGCCCCGAGTCGGCGTCGATCTTGGTGATCGCGAAAGGGTGCCATCCCGCTTTGCCGCGGCCGCCGGGGGCGGTGTCAAAAAGGAGGTCACCGATCGTCAACCCGTCGGCGTCTTTATCGAGCGATAGGCGGATCTCACGCAGTTGGGTCTGAGGCGCCCCGCCGCTGAAGCTGACAAGGAACCGGTCGGCGATCTCGTCGCTGGTGTTCCCCGTCTCGCCTTCGAGGAAGTCGGTTTCGATGTAAACGATCCCGACATGGAGCGGGTCGGCGGCGAAGAGCAATCGCGGTTCGAGCCTTTCCGCCCGGAGCGCACGTCGAACGTTCGACCCGGCAGGGGTGACGCGTCGTTGATTTCGCGATGGGCGTGGCTGGCCGGATGGTTTCTTCATGCTGATCGATCCCGAACTAGCGGTTCGGCCCCTCGCTCGGTTCGCGACCGGCGACGCGTTGCGACTGACGATCGCCAAGGCGCCATCGCCTGACCGTCGTGTCATAACCGCCGCTGAAGAGGTAACCCGCCGCGAAGGCAAGCGAGCTGATCGAACCGCTGTGGCCGTCGAGGTGATCGACGACCTTCCCCGATTCGCAATCGACGATTCGGATCCGGTTGTCGCTGCCGGCCGTCGCGATCGTCGTCGCATCGATCACGGCGACCACGAAGAGCTTGCAGGGAAGCAGATCGATTCTGCGGAGCACCTTGCCGGTCGACAGGTCAACGACGGTGACCGCGCCGTCTTCGCCCGCGGTCACCAATTTGTCGGTCGTCGGTAGGAAGGCGACATCCCGCAACCGCGAGCCGACCCGATTCGATTCGTTGAGGCTTGCGCCGGACTTCGGGTCCAACACCCACAGGTCGCCCGTCTTGCCGATCACCGCCAGCCGCTGGCCCGTTTCGTCGTACGCGAGCCCGCGGGGGTCAGCGCACCTGCACGGCAATCGCTCGGTGCCCGAGGCCTCGATCAGCATCAAATCGCTCCGCAGCCCGACCGCGGCGAGCTGCTTGCCGTCGGGCGAATGGCGAACGCGAAAGAGCGCCGGCAAGCCTTCGGTCCGATCGGCTAAGACCCAAGGGAGGCCACCCTTCCAAGTCAACAGCCGCCCGTCGTTGCCGGCGGAAGCGAGCCCCTCGCCGTCGCCGCGAAAGCTGAGCGAACGGATCAGGTCGCGATGCCCCATCAGTCGGTCCTGCTCGCCGAGCCCCGCGGCGTCGAGGATCCGGATCGAAAGGTCATCCCCCGCGACCGCCAGCCATTCCCCGGCCGTATCGATCGCCATCGCCGTCACGACGGGAGAATCCTGATCGGGGGTTAAGGGTTCCAAACGGATCACGACCGGCGCGACCTCGACCCTACCCGCCGTGCTGGGGGGACGCGACGCGACCACCGGTTCCTGACCGACCAAACGCCGACCCGTCACGGCCCAAGCCGCGGGAAGGGCGAATGCCGCTTGCAGAAAACGGCGTCGATCCGGTGATGCTTGCGTCATGGCGGTCGATTCCTTTCGTTTTTGAATCGGCCCGGCGGATGGCGGGACATCACAAAACGTTGGCGACCGACGGTTGGAGCGGCTCCGGAGTTGGAGGATTGGTCAAGCTGTACCGATCGTTTCGGAGATTACGGTAGAAAAACGGCCCCTTGGCCGCGGCCGCTCCTTTTCGCATCGGGTCGGGTCGGGCAAAATACGTCGGTTCATCGACCCTGGCTTTGATCCGGCGACATCGCCGCCACCATCCCTTGCCGTAGCTTTTTCGTGGAACGACGACTCCTCGTTTTTTTCTTCGCTTCGACGCTTTTTTTCGCGTTGTACGTGATGCTGAACGTCCTGTTCGGCCCCCCGCAGCAGGCACGTAAAGCGGCGGGCACGGCGGCGAAAACTGGCCCAGGGGCAACCTCGCCGCTGGATCCGACCGGCAAAGCTGGCCAAGCGGCCCCGGCTGACCAAGCCGCGACAGGCAATGACAAAGAACAGCCGGTTGACGACCCAGCGCAATCGCAAACTGCCGATACAAAAGCTGCCGACGGGAAGGGGGGCGAGATATCCGCCGCCCCGTCCAACGCCGACGAGGCTGATGAGCCCAAGCGTCCCCAAAACCCGTCGCTATTGACGCTCGGCTCGATGGACCCCGCGAGCGGTTATCATCTGCTGGCGACCTTCAACACCCGCGGCGGGGCGATCGAACGGTTGGAGCTGACCGAGCGGACCCCCAAGGGGGGGCTGAAGTACCGCCGCGTCGACACCACCAGTGGCTACCTCGGTTACCTCGCCCCGAAGTCATCTCCGGAAGGGAACGGCTGCATCGTGCGGGTCGTCGGCCCGGGGACGCCCGCGGCGCTGGCCGCTTCCGAAGGGGGAGCCCCGGCAGGGCTTAAGGTCGATGACCGCATCGTCGCCGCCGGAGGAAAAGCGATCGCCTCCGCCGCCGATCTCGATGCGATCCTTGAAAAGACGCGTCCCGGAGAAGATCTCTCGGTCGAAGTCATCCGCGGCGGCAGTGGCGATTCGCCGCTCAAGTTCAAGACCACCTTGACCGAACACCCCCTCGACCTGATCCGATTGTCGAGCGACGGTGGCCAGGACGAAGTGCTTGGTAACATCGACCGGCTCTCTTACCGCGTGACGCTCAGCCAACTCAACGACCGCACGTTGCCGACCGGATCTTCCAGCATCGACGGACTCGCTTGGGTCGCCGATGCGATTTATGACCATGACAATCCGGGCGACTCGTCGATGGGGCAGGCCAGCTTTTCGCTCCCTTTATCGCAGCGAAAACTCGGTGCCGCCGCGACCGGCCCGCTGAAGATCATCCGCAGTTACAGCATGAAGCCAGGAAGCTACCTGATCGAAACGGATGTCCGCGTCGAAAACCTCGGCGAACAGCCCCAAAAGCTAGCCTATCGACTCGAAGGCCCCAACGGGATCACGCTCGAAGGTTGGTGGTATTCGACGAAGATCAGCCCCAATTACCTCGGCGGTGCGGCGGCGCGTGACATCGTTTACAAGACGACCAGCGCTGGCCATCGGCTGGTCAGCGGTTACGAGCTCAAAACCCGGGCGCAAGAGCAGCCCAAAGATGCCGATGTCCCGATCTTTGGCGAGGCTGAGCCGGAGCCGAATCGCGCGCTGTTGTACGCCGGCGTCGACGCCCAGTACTTCCTTGTCGCCGTGCTGCCCCCTGAAGGGACCGAGACGTTGACCGCATTCCGGCGTGCCGCCGGGAGTGTTGTCGCCGACCCGGTGATGATCCCCAAGCACAAAGAGCGGGCGGTGAATGTCAGCTTCTTTCTCGACAGCGTCGCCGCCGAAGTCCCTCCCGGCGAGGCCCTGCGGCAACCGCTGCGGCTCTTCGCCGGCCCGAAGGAACCCGCGATTCTCGATTCGCTCGGGCTCGGCAAGACGATCGAATACGGCTGGTTCGGCTGGGTCTCAAAGTTTCTATCCTCGATCCTTCACGGTCTGAATTGGTTGACCGGCAATTACGGCGTGGCGATCATCCTGCTCACCTGCCTAGTGCGATTTTGCCTCTTCCCGATCAGCCGCAACGCGGCGGTCAACGCGCAGCGAATGCAGGAACTGGCACCCGAGTTCAAAAAGATCGCCGAGAAATATAAGGATGACCTCGAAGGGCGGATGCGGGCCCAGCGCGATTTTCAAAAGCGTGTCGGTTTCAACCCGATGGCGGGATGTTTGCCGGCCCTACTTCAATTGCCGATTTTCATCGGGCTCTATCGCTGCCTGTCGACCGACATCGAGCTCCGTCAGGCCCCGTTCCTGCCACAGCGGGCTTGGGCCAGCAATCTCGCCGGGCCCGACATGCTCTATCACTGGGGCGATTGGCTGTGGGATTACCTCTCGGGCCGCGGCACCGGTTGGCTCGGGCCGTACTTTAATATCCTTCCTGTCTTCGTCGTGATCCTCTTTTTGATCCAGCAAAAGATGTTCATGCCCCCACCGACCGACGAACAACAGGCGATGACCCAAAAGATCATGACCTACATGACCTTGATGATGGCCGTCTTTTTCTTCCGTGTCCCGGCGGGGCTCTGCGTCTATTTCATCACCAGCAGCCTGTGGGGGATCGCGGAGCGGATCATCGTCAAGAAGACCCTCCCGTCGAAACCGATTTTGGCCGCCGCCGGCGGTGATTCCGGTACCGTGATCGACGCGACGGCCACCGCGACCAAACCGGCGGGCGGATTTGCCAAGAGCTTCGCCGATCGCATTCGCGAACAGATGAACCCCGAAGCACCCAAGGCCCTTCCGCCGAACAAACGGAAACGTCCGACCGGAAAACGCTGATCGCGCCGCGGCAAAAGCCGATCGCGCCGTGACAAGCGCCGATCGCGGTCACCGCGTTTCGATCGGGCCTACGTTTTTTTCACCCCGCCACAGGACCCCGCCGATGATGCCCCGACGCCGCGATTTTTGCCAACGCCAACGCTTTCATGCGATTCGACAAATCGTTGCAGAGAGTTCGAGATCGGGCGTCGCCTTTGCGCGGCGCTTGGCGAGCACGATCACGCTCGTCGGTTTGATCGTGGTGGTGTCCTTCACAGGGCGTTGCCACGCACAGGAACCGCAAGCCGCGGCTAAGGCCGAGCCGATCGAGACGCTTCGGTTCGGGCGCGTCGACGGACGAGGCCCCGACTGGAAGACGCTCGGCGAGGCCGAGTTCGTTGTCGTCAACGGCGCCGCCGACACGTGGAAATTCGTCGATGGCGAGATCCACAGCACCGGCAAGCCGGTGGGGGTGATGCGGACGAAAGATAAGTACACGAACTTCGAATATGTCGTTCAGTGGCGGCACCTCGAAAAGGGTGGCAATTCGGGGATCTTCGCGTGGGTCAGTGACGAAGGGCTGGCGGGGATCCAGCCGGGCCAGCTCCCCAAGAGCGGCATCGAGGTGCAGATGCTCGACCACGGGTATCACGAGAAGTACACGCGTTCGAGCGGCAAGGTCGGCGATTGGTTCACCTCCAACGGCGACATCTTTGCCGTCGGCCGGTCGAAGATGAAACCCTTCCCACCCCTTTCCCCCAACGGGTCGCGGAGCTTCCCAAAAGAAAACCGCAGCTTGGGCTCGCCTGAGTGGAACCATTACTATGTCCGCGGGATCAACGGCGAGATCCGCTTGTGGGTCAACGGGATCGAGGTCTCGGGGGGCTCGGGTTGCGACCCCGCGACCGGTTACCTCTGCGTCGAAGCGGAAGGTTCGCCCGTCGAGTTTCGCGAATTCCGGATCCGCGTGCTCCCTTGATTGCCCAGTTCGGCGAGGACGGTTTGCAGCTTTTCTGCCCCTTGCGGCTCGCCGGGCAACTCCTGGCCGGGGGCACTCCCCCAGACATGCTGTTGGCCGTCACGGCTGACCCATAAGAATTGCGAAACCGGGGCGGTCCGGTTGTTGGGGTCGAGCTGGATGCTGCGGAGCTGCAGCGATTCGCGGTAGGGGAAGAGGATCTCCGCAAGCCGTGCGGCGGCGACGATTCGCGGGTCGCCGAAATTCGACCCGACACCACCGGTCGGATAAACGTCCGGGATTTCGATGTGCGGGTAGCTCATCGTCTGCTCACGGGTGAATTCGGTGGTCGGCAATAGCACCCCCTCACCATCGACGGCGAAGAACGATCGCCCGGCCACTTCGGGGTGGCGACTGATGACAAAGACCATCGCTACCGGGATGCGGTACCGGACATGGACATCGACGACGCCCCCAGGGAGCTTGCGGACCGAGTCGACGCGACTCACCCAGGGGTGCGTGGCGAAGGCCGATGCGATCCTTGCCGCGGCGTCGGGATCAAGGAGCGATAATTGGTCGAGCCGGGTGTCCCGATAGACCGAATCGGCGATGTCCGCCCGGATGTAATCGGGAGGGGGCGACAGGTGAATCTTCGCGGGGTCGATCCCGTAAAACTGCTGACCGATCCGCTGGGAACCCCACCGTTGCCAAACGACGAAACCGCCGATGATCAGGATCGCCGGCCAGATCATCGCCATGATCGCCGGGGCGTGGATCAACCGCTGCAACAGGTGCTGGACCGGCAGACGCGAATAGTTCGATTTCGATTCGCCTTTTCCGGCCAACGCTCAACCCTCCGTGATACCGCCGGGCCTTCATGGGACCTGCGGGTCGGTTGCGGGAATGGACCCGTCACACCTTTTTCATCTCGCCGTCCTACCAAATCTGCAGGTTGGTCTGCAAGTCGATTCCGGTTTGCAGCATCACCTGCTCGCGGATCCGAGCGATCAACTTCAGGCAATCGTCGCTGGTCGCCTTTGGGCTGACCGTCAACAGGCTCGGCTGCTCAGGGCTCAGGAATGCCCCCCCTTCGGTGATCCCGGCGAGCCCGATGTCGCCGATCAAACGCTGGACCGTCGCCCCGTCCGGGTCGACAAAGGGTTGAACCACTTGCCACCTCCCTTGCGGGATTTTCGCGTTCCGGACGATCCACATCTTTTGCATCCGCTTGGTCAGCGTGGTGATGTCGGTCGCCTTGAGCTTGAATCGCACCGCCAGGATCAGACGCCCCCTCAGCCCCGATCGGCGGTGCGAAAATTGGGCCTGTTCTGCGGTGATCCATTCGGTCGTCCCGTCGGCGGCCAAGACTTCGATCGCTTGGATGACAGAGCCGATGTCATGCCCGCCCGCCGAAGCGTTGCAAACGACCGCCCCGCCGACCGTACCGGGAACACCTAATAAGCTCTCCAGGCCCGACAGCCCAGCCCCGACCGCGTGCGTCACCGCGTGCGAAAGCTTCGCACCCGCGCCCGCCGTCAGCTCGTCCCCTTCCACCGACAATTGTCCCAATTCCGCGGCCGTCAACGAAATCACCAAACCGTCGAAACCCGACTCGCGGACCAACAGGTTGCTGCCGCCGCCAAGGATCCGAACCTGGATCCCTTTCTGGTACGCGGCGCTGACCAAATCGATCAGTTCCTTGCGACTCGTCGGCTCTGCGAAATACCTCGCAGGACCTCCAATCCCTAGCCACAAATAAGAATCCAGCGGATGGTCGTACTGGATCAGGTGCGCGACGCTACTGGGGAAATCATCGGAAGACATCAAAGACGTAACGACTTAAGCGGGGATCGATAGATGCATTTGGTACCTTCCCGACCGGCCTATCGGTCCACCGAAGTCGGGGCAACAGCGTCTCTTAAGATACCCGATCCGCCCGGGGAATGCCTCCCCAAACCCGCGTCGCTGTCCAGCCTGTCGCGCGGAGCCTCGGTCCCCCCGCTCCTGCCCTACCGACCCGCCGGCGACTGCTATTCGCCTGCCAACCCGACCCGCCGCCGCTGCGGCGGGGTCAAAAGCATCGGGACCTGAAAAACGGGACAGTCTCACGCCCCGGCCCCAGCATGTGGCTTCCTGACCCAAACGTAACGATCCAGAAAGGTTCATTCCTTTCCGGTAAAATCGGCCAAAAGGCTAGCTGCGGTGGAAAGCCGACAGCGCACCCCGAATCAGGTCGCGGATCGGCCCGCTCGACTGAAACCCGGTCAATTGTGAACGTTGCCAACGCCCCGTGGAAGCCTTCGAAAACATGATGATTTGGGGGATTCGAGTCCCTCGCATCAATTTGCTCGCCAAGGTCGGGTCCTGGTCTCGGTCAATCACCACCAAACTGACGCCGTCGAGCTGTCCGCCCAACTGCATCTCCTTCAGCGTGGTATTCTTTAGATTGACACAACCCGGGCACGCCTCGGAGCTGATCACCACCATCAGCGGTCGACCCCCGTTTTGGGCGTTGTTGTAGGCGGTTGCGTAGTCTTCCTGCGGGATGACCACACCGTCGATCACCGCGAAGGCCATCAACGCCGAAGCCATTAATACTGCGAACATGAGTCACTCCCTGCTCGGTTGGACAAGAAATCCCTTCATCCGGACAGTCGCCAGATGATACGTTTTCCGAACGGAATGTTCCGAACGGGCAAAAGCTTTGCGGGCGTGATTTTAAGGATTGCGCAAGGGCTAGCAAATGCGAAATATACGAAAGGTGCAATCATTAACGCTTAATACCCCCAAAGGGGGGGATCGGCCCCGCAGAGGGAATGATTCGCGGATTTAGTGACAGAAAGACTCGATAGTCATCAGTTCAGTACAAGGAAATCGTGATGAAGCTTCGGATCGGATTGATCGAGGTCGGCAGCGCCTGGCAGACCCGGCATCGACCTGCCTTGAGGATGCTGCAAGAGCGTTTTGACGTCCGCGCCGTTTGCTGCGGGGTGAGCAAAAAAGCGGAGCCGATCGCCGCCGAATTTCAGGCCGACCTTGTCGATGGCTATCGAGCGATGGTCGCGCGGGCCGACATCGACGCCGTGATGATTTTGGAACGTTCCTGGCACGGCTGGCTCCCGGTTTTGGCGGCTTGCGAGGCGGGAAAAGCGGTCTATTGGGCCGGCGATTTGCAGTTCGACCCCGTCGCCGATGTCGATGTCTATCGACGGGTCGACGAATCCGGGATCGCCTTCATGGCCGAATTGCCCAGGCGATTCGCCCCGGCAACGCTGAGGCTGAAGGAGCTTATCGCGACAAAGCTCGGGCCTCCGCGGCTGATCTTTTGCCACAGACGTCTCCCCGTCGTCCCCCCCAAGCCCGGCGGGATTTGTGACAGCGACCCGGTCGCCGAAAGCCGCCGCGACCTGATCGAACTGATCGATTGGTGCCGATACGTCGTGGCCCGCGAGCCCTCCTCGGTGACGGCGCTGGTCCATCACGAACCGGTCCCCCCATTATCGACAACCCCGTTATCGACATACCCGTCATCACCACAGCTGGGACCGGACCAAAACGCCTGGCGTCAGCCCGACTACCAATGCCTCAGCCTCCGCTTCGCCGAGGCAGAGAAGGCCCCCGAAGTGATGTGCCAATTGAGCTGCGGGCAATACATTCCCGGCGCCTGGCACGAAGCGATCGGCTTTCGCCCCCCTTCGGCGATGCAAATCCGTTGCGAAAAAGGGCTCGTCTTTGTCGACCTCCCTTCGACGCTCGTCTGGTTCGACGAAGCGGGCCGCCATCAGGAATCGCTCGATACCGAGCTCTCCGTCGGCGACCAGATGTTGACACAATTCCATCGGGTCGTGACCAGCCTCGTCCGGCGACGCAACGACCTGGACGATGCCTTTCGGGCCGCCGCCGTCCTTTCCGCCGCCGACCGCAGCGACTCGGAAAAACGTCAAATTCCGATTTCGGAGATGATCACGTTTTGACCGGCATGGTCCTGAGTCGCAGTTCGTTAAGCTGGGCTTGGTCGACCTCGCCGGGCGCTTCGGTCATCAGGTCGGTCGCCTTTTGCGTCTTCGGGAAGGCGATCACCTCGCGGATGTTTTCTAACCCGCCCAGCAGCATCACCCAGCGATCGATCCCCAGGGCGATCCCGCCATGCGGGGGGGCGCCAAACCGCAAGGCATCGAGCAGAAAGCCGAACCGGTCCCGCGCCGTCGCTTCGTCGATCCCGAGCAAGTCAAAAACGACTTGCTGCGTCGGGGCATCATGGATCCGGATCGTCCCGCCCCCCGCTTCGCTCCCGTTAATGACCAAGTCATAAGCCTGGGCCCGACATGCCGCCGGGTCGGTCTTGAGCAGCGGCAAATCGCTCGCCAACGGCGCCGTGAACGGGTGGTGCTTGGCCCCCCAACCCTTCGTCTCCGGGTCCTGTTCGAACATCGGGAATTCCGTGATCCACGAGCAATGCAGCGAATTCTGGTCGTACAGCTTCAGCTCCGACCCCAATCGCTTCCGCAAACCGGCCAACCCGCGACAGGTCTGATCCCAACTGTCGGCCAAGAAGAGGAGCAAGTCGCCCGGATTTGCCCCCATCGCCGACTTGATCTCTTCCAATTCCCCGGCCGCAAAGTTCTTGCTCGTCGGGCTCCAAAGGCTGCCGTCCGGCTCGACGCGGAACCACGCCAACCCCTTGGCCCCATAATCCCGCTTCACGAACTCGGTCAACTCATCGAGCCGACGCCGTGAAAACTCTTCCGCCCGCGCGTCGACTTTGATCCCACGCACAAATCCCCCGTCATCCGCCGTCCCACGGAAGACCCGGAATTCGACCCGCTTGGCGATCGGAGTGATGTCGACAATCTCCATCCCATACCGCAAGTCGGGCTGGTCGCTGCCAAATCGCCGCATCGCCTCTTCGTAGCTCATCCTCGGCAGCGGCAACTCGACGTCACGCCCCAGCACCTTCTTCGCGATACGTTTGACGAGCCCATCGATGATCCCGATGATGTCCTCGGCGTCGACAAAGGACATTTCGAGGTCCAATTGCGTGAATTCGGGTTGCCGATCGGCCCGCAAATCCTCGTCCCGAAAACACTTCGCGACCTGCACATAACGGTCGAACCCGGCGACCATCAAGATCTGTTTGTAGAGCTGGGGCGATTGCGGCAGCGCATAAAAATTCCCCGGATGGACGCGGCTGGGGACCAGATAATCGCGGGCCCCTTCCGGCGTGCTCCGCCCCAAGATCGGCGTCTCGACATCGATGAAGTCATGCTCGGCGAAGTAATCCCGCATCTCCTTGACGATCTGCGCCCGCACGATCATCGCCCGCTGCATCTGCGGCCGCCTCAAATCGAGGAACCGGTACTTCAACCTCAGGTCCTCGTTCGGCAACTCCGACTGGTTGGGAACGAACGGCGGCGGGGCCGAGGGATTCAACACCTCGACGCTCGAACACCGCAACTCGATCTCTCCCGTATCCAGCTTTTCGTTGACCTTTCCTTCCAATCGCTTGGCGACCTTGCCATGGACTTTGATGACCCATTCGGCCCCCACCCGCCCGGCGAAATCGATCGCGGCCGGACCCGCTTCCGGCGGACCGATGACGATCTGGGTCATGCCATAGCGGTCTCGCAGGTCGATAAAGACGGCTCCGCCATGGTCTCGCTTGCTCTCGACCCAGCCGCACAGGGTCGCCTCGGTACCGATGTCAGATTTTCGAAGTTCGCCGCAAGTATGGGTGCGTAACAAGGCTGGGGCCCTTGGTAGTGGTGAGGTGTCGATGTGAACTGTCGTTGAACGGTTCGCCAAATCGGCCCCGTCCGGAGGCCGCCCCTCCTCGGAACGGTCGCTCTCGACGCAGCCGCGAGCGAACATTCTAAGGAACTTCGCCCCACCCGGAAGCGTACAAATCCCACACCACCAAGTCGACCCGAACCTGCCCAGAACCTCGGCGGTATCGTCCCGGCGTCGCCCCCCCAACCGCCCCCTCCCTGTCAGGTCGCATGCGTCCACCTCGCCGGCCACACGCCAGCACCAATGATCCGAATTGCACTCCGCCACTCAGGCGAGGCCTCGCCGGCGGAGCGTCAGCCCCAAGCTGACGCACAAAGCGGGAAACAGACACGCCAAGGGCCTCAGCACCCGTTCGATGACCATCAGCCGCGGGCTTAACGCCGCACCCACCGGCAGCGTCACGTTGTCATCGGCCGAAGCGAGGATGTCCAGATAATGGGCCACCTCATGCGGCCGCAGCCCCACCCCGACCAGCCGAGCCTCAACCTCCCCAAGCCTCTCCGCTCGTTGCAACTCGGCGAACGACTCATCGAAGACGATCCCCAGCTCGGGATCGGCGACACGCCATCTCCCTTCACTCTCGACCTCTAGCATCACATGCCCGCTCAACCCGATGAAGCGACAGCGGTGCCCCGCCGATTCGACGATCGCTTTCAAGATCATCGATCGTTCGGAACATTCCGCCCGACCACCAGCGATCAAAGCCTCGGTGTCCTGGGTCCGCCACAGCGCCGGATAGGCAAATCCCGCTAGCCATTGCAACCAATTCTCCGTCGGCTTGATCTCTCGCCGCCCGGAATGCACCGTCCCCATCCTGACCCACCACGTCGCCTCCTCCAAATCAAAGTCCTCACCTTCGCTGACGTCGCGCAGGTAATCTCCCAGGATCGCCCCTCGCACCCCCGTCGGCCGCTGCGGTAACGCCATCACCACCGCCCAAGGCATGACCAAGATCCCGCCCACGATGAGAAATCGCGCCGCGGCCTCTCGCAAGCTAAACCCCGCCACCCTTCGGCAAATCCATGCCGATCCGCGCCTCATCACCGCGGCAACGTTCATCCCGATCAAGTCCATCCCCCGCATTCCCCTCTCGAACCATCCCGACACACAAAATCGCGACTCGCGGCCCGGCGGGAAAAAAGACGCCCACGCTAGTGAGCCATGTCAATACGCCGGTAAGAATCGCGGCGCCGATCGCATCGAGAAATCCGAACAGGACGCAAGCCGAATCCCACGGGGGGAATCGGCCCTGCGATCACGCGGATGACGATCACACAAAACTACGGCGGTGGCAACCACGCCGTCGCTGTCGCGAAGGTCGTTCTAACAAGCATCGGTCGCACCGCACTCTTTAACACGCGGTTCGACCGAAGGTTTCGCTACCGATCGGCAAAAAATCGGCCCCGATCGCGGTCCTCGATACCGCTTCCGTCCCGAGTCCCGATCCGGCCTCACGCCGCGGTTGGCCGAAAACCCCGCTACAGCAAATTCTGCCAAGAAGATCCGAGTGACTGTTCAGCAACCGTCTCACCTTCCGGCTGATAGTCGCTGAAGAACGCGTCGCTCGCCGCCAATCGCTCCGCGGCGCCCCTCGCATCGCCCGTTGCCACCAAGTCCGGATCGATCTCGAAGAACTCTTCCAACGTCACCGGCTGTGGGGCCTGGTTTTCCCACATCGGAGCGCTCGATGCCCTGCGTACAAAACCGTCCGGCAGCGCCGTCACCAAGCCCTTGCCAGCAACCTGGGCCGCCGCCCCTTCCGCGGTACCGATCCCGATGATCCGCACATTGTCGACATTGCCGTCCTCGACCGAATCGCTGACCAACGCCCGGAACCGGATCCTCAGGTTGGACGAACGGTAAGGGGTTAGGTCGACCGACTCCTGGACCCAAACGTTCTCGGGCGATTGATTACCGTTGATCCGCCGGACGTTGCTGGTCCACGTCGAACCGCCGTCGGTCGACACGTCCAACGCGATGTACTCCCCGGTGTCCCATGTCGATTCGATGAACCAGCCATAGCTTAGCGAAACCTGCGAGTACGCCAGCGTGCTCAGCGGCAAACCTCCGTTGCGAAGCGTCAACGTCGCGTTGTTTGCCCCCCCATCGACCTCGGCCGATCGTGTCCCGGCGGTCGCCCGCTGGTTCGATCGGTACCAATCGTTTTGCGAATCTTCGACCCACTGGCCGTTCCATTCGCCGACCTCGAAACTGTCTTCGAACAACACCGTTTGCGTTTGCGGCTGGACCGTGATCCTGACCGTCGCTACCGTGCTGTCGACGTTGCCATCGTTCACCTTGTAAGTAAAAGAGTCGTCCCCCGAAAAGCCACTGTTGGGGGTGTACGACCGGCTCGCACCACTCCCGCTCAAGACCCCACGGGCCGGCCCGGAAACGATCTCATACGCGAGCGTGTCGCCCTCGACGTCGGTCCCGACAAGCGTTACTGGCAACGTCCTGCCGAAGGGAACGCTCAGAGTTTGGTCCGCCGAGCGCGGCGCATCATTGACCGGGGTGACGTCGATCGATACCGTCGCGATGTTGCTGTCGAACCTCCCGTCGTTGACCCGGAAGGTGAAGCTGTCGCTACCAAAAAAGTTGGCCTCCGGTCGATAGGTC
>JBEIRZ010000624.1:0-1829 GCA_040375695.1 Planctomycetaceae bacterium | reverse complement strand
TCGATCACGAGCGGTTGACGTACCGCGCCGACGGGCGCGATTATCGGCTGACCGATGTCGCGGGACGGGTGATTCACGCGTGGATCGGCTGAAACGGTTGTAGGGGATGACCTGCCTGTCGGCAGGGGTCGGGAGCCTGTTTTTGTTTCCGCCGATAAGAGACAGGGCGGATTGGCAACTAGTCTAGAGCTCCAATCGTGGACGCTTTTGTCGAAGGAAACCCCATGCACCCGTTGGTTAAGCAAGTCGGTCGTTTGGCCAAGCCGTTCGTCTATGCCGGAAGGCGGTGTGCCGAAACGATCCTGTTTGGCGGTGCGGTGCGGGAATCGATCTTGGTGCGGATGTTGGGGGCGCTCTACCGGAGCCAATTTCGCCGGTCGTGGGTATACAACACGACGGAGCCGCCGCATTTTTATTATCAGCGGTGGAACGGCTATCGGTTCGCTTATGGTGACGGGGACCGGAACCCGTACTGTTTCACCCGTGGCTTTTTGGCGTTGGAAGTGGTTCGAAATGGCGATCGGTTGCTCGACATCGGTTGCGGCGACGGCTTTTTCACGAACACGTTTTATTCGCCAAGGTGCAAGGCGATCGATGCGGTTGACATCGAGCCGTCGGCGATCGAGACGGCTAACCGGTTGAACGCCAGCGACAAGATCCGCTACCGGTTGCTCGATGCGGTGAACGAGCCCTTTCCGGGGAAGGAGTATGACGTGATCGTGTGGGACGGCGCGATCGGGCACTTTGCCGCCGGCGACTTGGCGGCGGTGCTCGGCAAGGTCGTCAGCACCTTAGCCCCGGGTGGGGTCTTTGTCGGGTCGGAATCGCTCGGGACGGAAGGTAGCGATCATTTGCAATTCTTTCATACCGAAGGTGAGTTGGCGGAGGTCTTCAAGCCGTACTTCAAGCGGGTGATGATCCGGAGTGTCGAGTATCGGATCGGGAACGGCTCGATACGGCGTGAGGCCTTTTGGCGGTGCTCGCAAGGGGACAGCGATCGGCTCGATGCGGGTCGGTGGGAAGAATTCGGCTGAGCCGGATCGATGGAAGCGACCCGATGTGCGATCGGTCGGCGGCCGGCCGAGAAGGATCGGCCGGGTGAAATGGCGAGCGGGATTTCGGCGTGCTTAATTGCCACGGACCGCTTCGTAACCGGCGGGTGCTTTTTTGCCGCCGTTGGTGTGGACGCGATTGGTCGGTTTGCCGTCGAGGGTCACCAGCGGTTTGCCGGCGGTGGTCCAAGCGAGCATGCTCCCTTTGAAGTTCACGGCATCGAACCCTTTGGCGAGGAGTTCGCGGGAGTAGAGCGTGCTGCGTCCGCCGACCATGCAGTAGGCGACGACTTTTTTACCGGCGTGTTCTTTGGCTTTGGCTTCGAACTGTTGTTTGGTGATCGCGCCGGGGATCACGGAGACGGCGGTTTCTTCATCGCTGCGGACGTCGACGACGACGGTCTTTTTCATCGCTTCGGGGTCGGCGAGGAGTTTGGAGAGTTGTTCGACGTTGATTTCGGGCGCTTCGCGACGGGCTTCTTGGGCCTGTGCGGGGGCAAGCGACAGGAGGGCAACGGAAGCGACGAGCGAGAGGAACGCGTGGCGTGACAGCATGGGGAGGAACTCCTGAGGGAAACCGACCGACGCCGCCGACGGGCGTCGTTTACCGAACCGAGCCTAACGCGATCGGGCCTTTGCGATCAAGAGAGCCATCGAAAAATCGGGGCTCAGAGGCCAGAGTCGGCGCGGCCGCGGCCGTTGCGGGCTTGGCTGTGGAGCATCGTCGCGACGAGGCTTGTCCAGCCCGTTTGGTGGCTGGCGCCCAGCCCCAGGCCG
>JBEIRZ010000445.1:0-3583 GCA_040375695.1 Planctomycetaceae bacterium | reverse complement strand
GCGATGACACACATGAGCCATGCGGTTTGAACCGCATCAAGCGGATCTCGGAAAGAAAAAACATCTTTTTCCGATGTTTTTAAGGCCCCCAAACGTGGCCCGTATTGGCCCCGTGTGCGGGCGCATCATCGACTGGGGTAACCGGCCGTAATCGGACCGTCGTCGCGACCGTGGCCCCAACTGGCCTACGGTGCGCCGTAACGAAAAAACGCCGGGGGTTGGTCCCCGGCGCGTCCGGCCCCGCGGCCGTCTTAGGCCGCCTTGTCGTACTTGCGTCCCATCTCGGTCAACTTCTTCTTGATCTCTTTGAAATCCGGGGTCGTGGTCTCGTCGGCGACCAACCCGTATTTCTTATCTCTGAGGGTGCCTTTGTACCAACCCTTGGTCCAACCCAGGCGGTAGAAGAGTCGGTTGATCTCGGTCTCGCCGTAGCCCGCACCGGGGCGGTCCCAACAACTCTTGGTGCCGTCTTTCTTGGTGTAGTCCCAATCCGCGCACCGCGTGGTGTTGAGGGCGAGTTCTACGAGCCCCAAAACCATCATTATGTAGCCCACCACCTTGGTCTTGTTGAGCGTTCCGGCGAAGGCCCGGAATTCGATCCGGTTGGCCCCGCGTGCCAGGTGCGTCAGGTTGAGCAGGTGGTAGCGATCCGCTTCGCAGCGGTTCTTGGCGTTCTCTTTGTTGCCGTAGTGTTTGATCCGTTTGGTGTAGACCGTCGTTTCGCGGCGGCGGGTACCGGTCGAGGCGAAGATCGCTTTCTCGTGGTTACCGACCAGGCTGATCAGCCGCGCCAGGGCGGCGGCGTCGCCGTTCCATTCGACCGTTATGTGCAGGCCGCAGGTGTGGTTGACCCGTCCGCCGTGATCGTTGATCGCGTCGATCGCGGTCTCGACCTGCCGCAATCCGTCGGCGCCCCGCAGTTTGGGGCTTACGAATTCGCACGCTTTCCGGTTGGCCGCGAACGTCTGGATGCTGCCGTCGCGTTCGGCGCGCCATCCGCTGGGGAGCCAGGCGACCTGCACCCCGTGGTGGTAGGGGCCGATCGGGGTGGTGTCGCTGTTTGGGAGGGTGGTTTCGAATTCGATTCCGAAGGCGATCTGGTTGGCGTTCATCGTTCGTTCCCTGGTTGGTTGGGTGGGTTGGTTTCGCGTCGCGTAGTGCGTTTGCGTGTGGACATGAAGCCATGCGTTTCGAACGACCTGAAGCCGATTTCACCTTGTTTTTTCACGGTTTTTCCATGTTTTTTCCCTTCGCGACGGTGCCCCCACGTTGGCCACCGGTGGGGCAAAAACATGACTGGCATACCTGGGCGAACATGCCGCCAGGACGCGCCTGTGGGGCGACTGTTGCGACCGGTGGCATGTCGCCAAAACGCGGAGGTGGGGCGTGGCTAAGCAGGACGGGGCGCTGGACCCCCAGCGGCTATCGATCGAGCAGGCAGCCCAGATGCTCTCGGCCGCTTTCAAACGGCGGATCGAAACGGAGAAGATCCGCCAGGACGTCCAAGACGGTGCGCCGACCAACAACGACGGCACCCTCAACCTGGTCCACTATGCGGCGTGGTTAGCCAAGGAGATGGGAAATGGCGATTGACCCCCGGCGCTTGCGGCCGAGCGAATTGTGCCGGCTACTGAATTCCACCCAACTCGGTGAGGTGACCAGCGAGCGGCAGATCTATCGTCACCGACAACGCGCCGGCCTCTCGATCGGTGACGGTAAGACCGTTGACCTGATTCGCTACGTGGCTTGGATGCACATCGAGCGGCATGCACCCAAACGCCAACAAGAAGGTGATCCCTACGAGCGGATGAAAGAATCGGCTCGTAAGCGGAACGCCGCACTGGCTCTGGCCGGTCGCGACATCGGCGAGCTACCGGCGGTCGACAACCTCGATCGCAAAGAGCAGGCCGCGCATAACTTCCAATCGTTCTGCGAGATCTACTTCCCCCAGACGTTTCACCTCCGCTGGTCGAGCGATCATATCAAGGTGATCCGCAAGATCGAGAAGGCGGTGACCCAGGGCGGGCTGTTCGCCCTGGCGATGGCGCGTGGTAGCGGGAAGAGCTCGCTCGCAGAGGTCGCCTGCATCTGGGCGGTCCTCTACGGCCACCGCGACTTCGTCTGCCTGATCGGGAGCGACGAAGGGCATGCCTGCGATATGCTCGAATCGATCAAGACGGAACTCGATTGCAACGACCTGCTGCTAGCCGACTTCCCCGAGGTCTGCTTTCCGATCCAGGCGCTCGATGGGATCGCCAATCGCGCCAACGGCCAACTCTACCAGGGCAAACGTACCCTGATCGGGTGGACCGCCAAGGAGATCGTTCTGCCGACGATCAACGGCAGCCTCGCCAGCGGCGCGATCATCAAGGTGGCCGGCCTGACGGGGCGGATCCGCGGGATGAAATTCAAACGCGCCGACGGCAGGACCGTCCGCCCCAGCCTGGTCGTGCTGGACGACCCGCAAACGGACGAATCGGCCCGGTCGCTCTCCCAGTGCGCCAATCGCGAAAGCATCTTGGCCGGCGCCGTCCTGGGCCTAGCCGGGCCGGGTAAAAAGATCTCGGGGATCATGCCCTGCACCGTCATCCGCCCCGGGGATATGGCCGACAACATCCTCAATCGCGATCGCCACCCCGAGTGGAACGGCGAGCGGACCCGGATGGTTTACGCCTTCCCGACCAACGAAACCCTGTGGAGTCGCTACGCCGAGATCCGGGCGCAAGGGCTCCGCGACGGCGATGCCGGTGCCGCGGCCACCGAGTACTACCGGGCCAATCGACAGGCGATGGACGAGGGGTCGGCCGTCTCGTGGCCCGAGCGGTTCAACTACGACGAGCTCTCGGCGATCCAGCACGCGATGAATCTCAAGTTGCAGGACGAAGCCGCCTTCTTCGCCGAATATCAAAACGAGCCGCTCCCCGAGGCGACCGCCGGTGATGACGAACTCACAGCCGATCAGATCGCTTGGAAAATCAACCGGATGGAGCCAGGGACGATCGCGATCGGCGCGAACCACCTGTCGGCCTTCATCGATGTCCAGGGGAACCTGCTGTTCTACCTGGTCGCCGCTTGGGATGAGAATTTTACAGGGTATGTGATCGACTACGGCGCTTATCCCGACCAGCAGCGTCCCTACTACACGCTGCGTGACGCAAGGCGCACCCTCGGGAGCGAATTGCCACGCAGCGGCGTCGAAGGGGCGATCTATGCCGGGCTCGAAGCGCTGGGCGGACAACTTTTCACCCGCGAATGGCAGCGTGACGACGGGGCGATGCTCCGGATCGATCGCTGCCTGATCGATGCCAACTGGGGAACCTCGACCGACGTGGTCTACCAGTTCTGTCGCCAATCCCCGCATGCCAGCGTCGTGATGCCCAGCCACGGGCGGTTCGTCGGGGCGTCGAGCCAGCCGTTTTCGGAATACCGCCGCAGGCCCGGTGATCGCGTGGGTCTGAATTGGCGGATCCCAAATGTCCAAGGGAAGCGGGCCGTTCGGCACGTGATCTATGACACCAACTATTGGAAGTCGTTCATCCATGCGCGATTGGCCGTCCCGATGGGGGAGCGCAGTTGCCTATCG
>JBEIRZ010000292.1:0-5812 GCA_040375695.1 Planctomycetaceae bacterium | reverse complement strand
GGACCGGGGCGCCGCCGAATTTCGGGATGGATGTCGTCCCGCATATTCACACCGCTTCGGGCCGGTCTGGGGTCGCGTCAAAATCATATTTAAACATGGACGAGGCCCTGCAGGACAGCAGGGAAAACGCTCAAAGGATGCGGGCGGACTGCGGGATTATGGAATCGGTCGAAGGTCGGCAGCGGGCGGTAGCGCTCTGCTCCTGGCACATCAAGCCCGACGACGAAAAGTCGCAGGAACAAAAGGATCTAGCCGTAGCGATGACGGCGATTCTCGAAAACACCCCGCATTTCACCGAATACCGGCGAGTGATTCAGGAATCGATTTGGTACGGCCGCTACGCGATCGCAAATCAGTTCGGGTCCAAAAATGTCCGCGGTAAGTGGCAAACGACCGTCCGCCGATGGGAACCCCGGCACGGGGACAAGTTGGTTTTCCGATACGACGACGGATCGCACGACGTCGACCCCGATCAAGTCGGGATTCACGTCAGTACCTCGATGCAATCGAACTTGGCGAACAACCGCGATGAAAAGGGAAGGAGCCGCGTTCAGGCGACCGAATCCGGGCTGGTCTTCTGGTTGAATCGGTGGGAGCGGCAGACGGTCGTTATCCACAAGCATTTGATCGAGGACGGCCCCTGGGATCAGCCGAGAATGGCCGGCCGAATACACGGGGTCGGGATTCGCGATCGAATCTATTGGACGTGGTACGCGATGATCGAATGCCTTCAGCGGGTCATCGAGTATTTGGATCGCGCCGCGTTTGGGATCGAAATTTGGCCGTACCAGGCGGGCAACGACCGGGCCAAGCGCGAAACCGAATCAGCCGCGTTCAAGGCAATGGGGGGCGGGCGAACGGTGATTCTTGCGCCGATCCCGCCAGGGGAAGACTCCGATCGGTTTATGCCTCAGTTAATCGAGCCGGGCCTAGGTGGCGTAAATACGACGATCGAGATAATTCGGACGTATTTCGGCCACAAAATTAAGCGGTACATCCTTGGCCAAACGCTATCGAGCGAAGCCGAATCGACGGGGATGGGGTCGGGGGTCGCGGACGCACACTTGGCCACCCTGGCGGATATTTTGGCGTATGACGCGATCAAACAATCGGAATCGCTGACTACTGATCTGCTAAGGCCGCTTCAACTCTGGAACTACCCGAAATCGTCGCATATTTCGCTTAAACTGATCGTCGACACCGAATCAGATAACGCCCGCGAACGCCTGCAATCGATCGGCCAAGCGTACCAGATGGGGCTAAAAATTAAGGCCGACGAATTGTATAAGATCGTTGGAACGGCAAGGCCAGACGCCGAAGACGAAACACTCGCCAACCCGCAAATCTATCCGCCGATGCAACCCGGAATGGGGCCAGGCGGACCGGCGGCCGGACCGATAGCCGGCGGAATACCCAACCCTGGCAGCAATCGACCTACCCCCGCCGTTTTCGCGACCCCGGAAGCGTTCGCGCAATCTTTCGGACGCGCTCTTCGAGAACGAAACCTCATGGCTTAGGAGCGGACAGAATGTCGGCAGGATCAGATGAGCATTACGGACTAGCCGAGTGGATTCCGTGGGCGATCGCGTCCGTTGTGACTACGCTTTCGGGGGTCGCGGGTAGCCTGTTCAAGATCAATTTTGACTTGATGAAAACGCAGATCGCCGACACTCGCGCCGAACTTGTCGAGACCCGCAAATTCCAAATCGAGAGCGATAGGCTAATCAAGGAACTGCTTCAAAAAAACGCCGAGTGTGTTTCCGATCGGGAACACCTTCGACTCGCAATTTCCGAACTTAGGGACGAGATTAAAAAAAATGGCTGAGTGGTTTTACGATAACGTTTTCGAACCTATTCTGTCGTGTCCAACTTTCGACATGAACCCTATTCGACTCGCGTCCAGCTTTGTTGGCTGGCTAAGGAGCTATCTTGTTGAAACCCCCTCCGTCCCCGCCCCTGGCGCCCCGATCCCCTGAGCTATTCGACATCGGGAAAATCGAGGACGTTACCGCGATTTGGTATATCGTCCTTTGTATCGTCTTGACGTCGCTCCTGTTCGCCCTCGGGCAGCGACTAGCGCGAATCGAGCTTCGGGTCTGGCGACTCGAAAGCGATCTTAAAAAACTGTCGGCCGATCGCTTGATCGGTGACTACTGCTTGGAACACAAGGTCGAAAACACCAGGGGCGAAAATGTCGAATCTTGAGCCGATTGACTGGTCGGAACCCGCCGAGTCGATCCGGCAAAAACTGCTAGAGATCGTCGAGCAACGAAGGCCGGCCGACAAGACTCGCGATGACACCGCCTGGGTGTCTCTAAATCGAATTGCCCACGTTTTTGATGCCGCGACGCTTTCGCAAATGCGGCGATCATTGCAGGTAAACGGTTACGAGGATTTTTATTCAATCCTGATTGGGGGAGACGACTTCGGAAAGCCGAAGGTTCAGGCGATCCTCGACGCGCTACACCAAGTCGACCCACAAGCGTTTACCCCACAGCGGGTCGCGATCATGAAAGATTGGGGCGTAGAGTCGAAGCCGCGTTGGACGCTAGAAGGATTCGCAGAGGAACCGACGCTAGGCGAAGTCGGCTTTCGCAAGGGCCGCGATCTTGCGATTGCATCGACCGCCGCACGGATCAACGCAGCAAGCGAGGCGAGACGAGAAGCAATTGACGACGCGACAAAGACAGGCGAAGAAATTGAAAATACGACGGTAGAGGCGTTTGGCTGATGGCACTATGGACGCCAGCCGACACTACCACGGCCCTTTGGCTAGACGGTGCGGACTCGTCTACCGTTACGCTCGTTAGCGGGGCGGTGTCTCAATTAAACGACAAAAGTGGAAACGCACGAAACGCGACACAGGGAAGCGCAAGCAAGCGGGCAACCGTCTCCACCGCCGCAATCAATGGAAGGGACGCAATTGTTTTTGATGCCGTCGATGATGGCATGATAACGAGCTACAACTTTCAGCAAGCCAACTCATGGAGCATATATTTGGTAGCAAGGCAAGGTTCTGGTGGTCGTAGAGCAGTTCAGTCAAGCGGGAAAAACGCATTGTTTAGCGTTTATCGTGCTGCAAGCAACGTTGTTTTTGTCACCTCCGCAATAAGGTTTGCAAACTGGGAATCGCCCAACGCTGTTGGCATGGGAGTGCTATCAGCGCCTTCCTCTGGAAATTTTGTGTTTCACGGAAATGGCACTGATTTGACGGACCGAGCAAAGGCGGTGGAAAGCTGGGGCGGAAACGTCTGTCTAGGAGCCGAAGGGCTGTTTTCCGGTGAAGTTTTCGACGGAACATTCTGTGAGTTGATAATCGTTGCGACATCGCAAACGACAGCACAGCGCCAGCAGTTTGAAGGCTATTTAATGTGGAAATGGGGCATTCAATCAAAGCTGCCTGTTGGTCATTTGTACAAAAATGGTCCACCGACAAAGGGCGGTAACATTTCGGCGGTTCATTTTTTTACTTTTGGAATTTAGACAATGACCGCTAAAGATATTTTCAACGGATATACAGGTAATCGGGCAACGATAATTATAATTGAAGACGCAACAAACGGGCCGAAAACAGGCGTGGCATATAATGCTTCGGGATTGTCGATAAGCTATCGGGTCGGCACAGGAACGGCGGTTGCGATTACGCTTACTCCGGGCAATTGGTTTGAGATTGGCGGCGGCAAGTATTATGTCGACGTGGCGGATAGCGTTTACGAATCGGGCAATCTTGGGGTGTTAGTGCAATTCTACGGAGCGTTGACATCTTCGAGCGTATACGGCGAGCAGCATCGAGTCGTGGCCTACAATCCGCTGGCAGTAGCGGTAGGGGCGAACACGACGACACCACCAACGGCATCGGCTAATGCAGACGCAACGCTAAGCGGCCTAACAAGCGGGCCGACGACGGGCGGAAATTGGCCAAGCGGATCATTTGGAAGGCAAATACTGATCGGCTCATTGACGCGAAGAGAGGTCGCGGTTACAGGGTCGAATCACGTTGCGGCTGATATTCACGCGGTCCAGACGGGTGCCATTACAGGAGACGGAATCGCTGCGAGCGCAGTAACAAAAGTCGCTGCCGGCGTTTGGTCGGCGCTGACGAGCGGTTTCAGTGTCGGCGGATCCGCCGGCGAAGTCGTCAAAGCTTTGGCGTCGATGCTGGAATTCGTTTCCGGCGCCTGGCGATGGGTCGCAAACTCTCTTTCACAGGCCCCGACCGGTGGCGGTGGCGACGGAATCTACGCTCGAACCTTCGTGGTTTCGTCCCCGTCCGGCGCCGTCTCTGGCGTCGCGATCTCCGTCGTCGGTACGTCAATCCGAGTCGTCACCGATACCAGCGGAACGACCGCCGTCAATCTCGATGCAGGGACGTACACAATCAGGTTTGGGGTTCCGCCGGGGTTCGCACAGCAAGCCGATCTCACCCTGGCAGTCGCCGCAAGCGGCTCGACGTCGGTCAGTCTCACGCCCGTATCGGTCCCCGCCCCGCCGTCGGCTAATTCGTGTCTGTTGTCGGTTTACGTCCGGAATCAGTCGACTGAGCCGGCCGACGGAATCACGGTCACGGCGAGACTGCCGAAGGGCTGGGACGTTCAGGGGAATACGTTCAGCCTGAACGAAATCATTACCGACGTCACCGATTCGGCCGGGCTGGCACAACTCTACCTGATGCGGTCGACGAAATACGAGTTATCGTTTTCACGGGCGAACGGGACGGTCGCGAAGATCCCGATCGAGATACCCGACGCGGCGACGGCAAATTTAAGCCAGGTTTACACGGGATAACGATGATCACGAACGCGACGGAAATTACTGCCAGGATGGTATCGATCGCGATTGTCGAGCGATTCGCGGCGACGGAATCGGGGAAACTATCGGCCGCGGCCCTGAAATCGATCCAAAAGCCTACGGAAGCACAGGCCGAGGCCGGGAACTACAAAAAGGCCCACGTTCGGATTCACGGTCTGGAAGTCGCGATCGAATGCGCGAAGGGCCAACGGCGGAAGCCAAATTGGCCACCCCTGGCAGCACATTACGGCTACATCAAGCGGTATCGCGGGGCCGACGGCGATCACGTTGACGCATTCGTTGGGCCGGACACCGAAAGCGAAATCGTTGTCGTTGTCGATCAGTCTGACGCCGACGGGAAATTCGACGAACATAAAGTCTTGGTCGGATTTCCGGCGACGAAATCGGCGGTCGACGCCTACCGATCGAGTTATTCGCCCGGATGGAAAGTCGGGCCGGTTTCGACAATGACGATCGGCCAGTTTAAGGCTTGGCTCGAAGACGGTAGCCAGGATTCGCCGGCGTGGGTTCAGGTCAGTAAATACTAGACCACCCCGTCCGCCCGATTCCGCGGGCAAGTCGTTCGAAATTTCGCTAAAATGCCGGCGAGTCTCCCACCGCCGCACACAAAGGGCCGCCGATGATCGCGAAAGCTAGCCAGACCGACGCTTTTTTGGACCGGATCGCCGATCGATTTATCGCGGATTCTCTTGGATTGACCGTCGAGCAGTACGAGCGACGGCGGACGCGAAATTCGCCCGGCCAGTTGTCGCTATTCGACGATCCCGCGACCGGTTCGAACCTGCTCAGATCGTCAGCCCGTCAGCAAACGTTCGACTGGGACGAAGCGGCCCACCCGCGAAAACCGTCCGGATCGTCCGAAGGCGGTCAGTTTGCGCCGAAACCCGAAGGGGCTGACGGGGCGACGGCGACGGCCGCATTTGATCGCGACGAAGACGAAGGAAAGCAGGAATCGCCAGAACCGGCGCAGGGCGAGAAGGGTGAGGAAACCGAGCGGGAGCCT
>JBEIRZ010000085.1:0-15583 GCA_040375695.1 Planctomycetaceae bacterium | reverse complement strand
TCTCCGCTTGGTTCTGCGGCTCGGCGGTCACCTACCAAGAAGCGACCAAGATCGCCTGGCTCGGGCTGCAACCCGCCGCACTGCGGCGCGACTCCGCCGTCGCCGCCTCCACCACCCGGTCGATGGCCGAAGGGGTGCTGCGGAAAACCCCACAAGCCGACATCGCGATCGCCGTCACCGGTCACTTCGGTCCCGACGCCCCCCACGAACTCGACGGCCAAATTTTCGTCATCGCCCTCGCCCGCAACGGCGAACTCTCCCAACCCCGGCTCCATCAAGCCACGCTACAAACCCTCTCCCGGACCGACCGCCAACTCGAAGCCTCCTTCCAGGTCCTCGATCTGGCGTCCCGCTGGATCGAAACGAACCCTCCGCTAAAAACCACCTAATCAGGTGAGTCACCTACCCCCCCAAAGGTGGTGAATTCGCCAACTCACAACATCGAAATTTCGATTTTTTCCAGTTTCTAAGGTCATACCCCCCCGAACCTTACGAACGTACAACCACGAGAGGGAGTTAATTACTTACAATAAGTGCTCGTAACGGCAGGCACTTGTCCCTCGAGTGCACGGTGCAGTTCGCCAACTGTTCAACATCGATGAAGTCAATTGCGGAAGGATTAACCGATGGGAATCAACGTGCTAGCCGTGGACGACCACGACGTCGTCCTCGCCGGTTTAGGTGCCCTGTTTGGCGGGACGGAGATCAGCCTTGGTTCGACGGCCAAGTCGTCGGCGGAGGCGCTCGAAAAGCTTCGCCAAAAGCGCCCCGATGTCGTTTTGATGGACATCCGGATGCCAGGTGTTGATGGCCTCTCCACGCTAGCGCGGATCAAGACCGATCACCCCGACCTGCCGGTCGTGATGTACACGGCCTACGACAACCAAACCTACCTCGCCCGCGCCCTGGCCTTGGGTGCCGCCGGTTACGTGCGTAAGTCGGACGGCAGCGAGAAACTGGTCGATCGGATACGCAAGGCGGCGAGCGGGGTCTCGGCCTGGCCCCCCGAAGAATTGCACCATGTGACCGGGCCGCTAGTTTTGCCCAATGTGGTCAATGGGATGGAGATCGCGCTGACGCAGCGCGAGAGCGAGGTGCTGCATCAGATGGCCAACGGACTGACGAACAAAGAGATCGCGAAGATGCTCAAGATCAGTTACGAGACGGTCAAGGAACACGTGCAGCACGTTTTGCGTAAAATCGGGGTCAAGGACCGCACCCAAGCAGCGGTTTGGGCCGTCCGTAACGAACTCGTATAGCGACCGATTCATGCCCTCCACCGACATCGTCGACCTTGATCTGAGACTCACCACCGAAAATTACCGTTACCGAGTCCCGATCAAATTCGGGGGCCGGGTCGTCGAAGATGCGACGGTTTTGAACGTCGAGGCGGCGTGTCGGACCCGAGGGGGACAACAGGTCGCCTTCCAAGGGAAGCCGGGCCCCACGTCGGGTTGGGGCTCGATGCCGCTGGGGGTCGCCTGGGCTTGGCCCGACCCCCAGGTGACGGACGACCGGCGATTGGCGGTCGTCTGCGAGTTGACCAAGCGTTTCATCGCCGACCTGTTGGCAGACCGGGAGGGGGGACACCCGCTGGAAATCTGCCACCGGCAAGCGACACGCCGCGGAAGCATCGCCGATGAAGTTGCCCGCGAGTTTGGGCTCACCTCGCCGATCCCGCAATTGGCGATCCTCTTGGCCGCGTCGCCGGTCGAAGCGGCCGTCTTCGACGCCCACGGCAAGGCGCTAGGCAAGAGCAGCTTCGAACTGCTGGGGCGGGACTTCGTCAGCCACGACCTGAGCGCTTACCTCGGGCCACAATACCGCGGCCTGTACCTCGATCGCTTCGTCTCGCCGAAGCCCAAACCGCAGATGCCGCTGTACCATTTGGTCGGCGCCCTCGACCCGCTCGAAGAGGCCGATGTGGTCAAGCCGGCCGGTGACGGCCTCCCCGAGACGCTCCGGCACTGGGTCACCCGCGACGGCTTGACCCACCTCAAGATCAAGCTGGCCGGTGACGACATGGCCTGGGATGTCGCCCGGGTCTTGGGGATCGATGCCACCGCGAGCTCATCCGCTCCGGGCCGAGCCTTCGCCTATTCGCTCGACTTCAACGAACGTTGTGACAGCGAAGGTTACGTCCTCGAAATGCTCGATCGCTTGTCCGCCGCCAACCCCGCCGCGGTCAGCCGGATCCAATACATCGAACAGCCGACGCACCGCGACTTGGCCGCCCACCCGGAGAATACGATGCGGCGGGTCGCCGCCCGCTTGCCGGTCGTGATCGACGAATCGCTCGTCGACCTGGCGAGCCTACGGTTGGCGGTCGAACAGGGTTACAGCGGCGTCGCGCTCAAGGCCTGCAAAGGGCACTCCGAGGCGCTGCTGATGGCCGCGGTCGCGCAGCACGATCGCCTCTTTCTCTGCGTCCAAGATCTGACGTGCATCGGGGCGTCGCTCTTGCACAGCGCTTCGCTGGCGGCACACATCCCGACCGTCGCGGCGATCGAAAGCAACGGCCGGCAATACTGCCCCGCCGGCAATGCCGCTTGGGAAGGCGTCTTCCCCGGGATGTTTACCGTCCACGGGGGAACGCTGCCAACCGCTTGCCTCGATGGACCAGGGCTGGGTTATTGATTGACCGCGGGGTGGCCCTTTGCGGGGGGGCACTTTGCACGGTGGCTGTTTGCTCGCGGCCAGCGCGTCCCGCAAGGAGGACGCGTCGCCGGATCGGCAATCAGAACCGAAGCCCTTGGGAATAACGCCAAACCTTCGCTTGCTCTTCCCGCCCATACCCCTTGGTCAATTCCTTCCAGGCGGCCGAAGCTTGGGCGAGCCCCTCCGCGGCGGTGACCTTGCCATCGAGACAATCGATCACCGCGCGGTCCAGCGCCGCCAGGTAGCGGTCATACCCCAGCAGCCGGAGCGTCGGGCGGACCTGCGACGACCGCAACCGCATCTTCAAATAATTGTCGTACAGGGGCCCCGCGGCACTGCCGCCCTGCCGCCCCGCGGGCGAGGGGCCGGCTGGAGCGGCGAACGGGGCAGACGAGGCACCGCTCGCCGGTCCCCCATCGGTATCCTTGCGGCACACGGTCATCCCCGGCAGGGCGCCGCGCACCAGTTCGCTCCCATCGCCGCCTGCCAACCAACCGAGAAAACGTTTTGCCGCCGCGGTCTGGCGACAACTGCCGCTGATCACCCCCAGCGGCGCTTCGGGGTCGGTCAAGATCGGCCAGTTCGCGACCGATGGGGCTGACGGCGTATCGGGCGATGCGGCCTCGCCCACCCCTCGGGGCGGTGACCCGACCCACACCTGACCCAACGATGGGAAAGCCTCGACATCGGCGGTCAAGGCGGGCCATCCGATCGCCATCGCCAGCCGCCCGTCGGCAACACCGGCCCAAACTTCCCCCGCGGTCAACCGCTTGCCGCCGTAGCTCTCCGCGCACGCCCGCATCGTCTCCAGCGCCCGCACATAGGCTTCACTTTCCAAAACCGGTTCGAACGTCTCGCGATCGAACAGCCAAACCTCCGGACCGGCATCGATCGCCCGCCACAGGAATGATTTCGCCGCGTCCCCCCCGGCGAGCGGTTCGGCGACCTTCGGAAAATCGCCCGTCGCGGACTCACCCAACTCCTTCGCCGCCGCGATGTACCCGTCCCACGTCGTCGGCGGGCTCTCCGGCGAGACCCCTGCGGCCGAAGTCCCCTCCGCGATCATCAGCGCGGGCTGAGGCGACCCCAAGGGGACCCCTAACGGCTTGCCGGCCCAATTCACAAGCGCGACCTCGATCGCGTCGAGCCACGGCCCCGCCTCGGCAAGCGTCGCCAAAAGGTCGGGTGCCAGCGACACGATCGACGATCGCTGCGAGAGTTCGCCGACCAACCCGCACGGGATCACGGCGAGGTCGTTGCGAGTCAAGGCTGCGGCGGCCCGCTCGGCAAACCCCTTGTCGCCAACTAAATCGGCCCCATCCGCTGGCGTCACGAAGGGGGAAAACGTCTCGATCGCCAGCGGCTGGTTGCTGACCCCGCCCCAAGCCGTTCGGATCGCTTGGGCCGTCGC
Source organism: Planctomycetaceae bacterium (assembly GCA_040375695.1). Taxonomy (GTDB): domain Bacteria; phylum Planctomycetota; class Planctomycetia; order Pirellulales; family Pirellulaceae; genus UBA6163. The sequence continues at coordinate 11,514 of JBEIRZ010000085.1, read as the reverse complement.
CGGGGTTCCCCACAACAACACCCGCAGCGGCACATCCGAGCGGGGGGGTGCGACGGGGACCGACGTCTCCTCCGTTTTTCGGCAGGCGGTGATGAGGGCCGCGCCGGCAGGTGCGGCGGTGATCAAAAAGTCGCGACGGCGGATCGGGTTGGTCTTGGGCACGGTTCGTGATTAAGCACCGGGGGGACCGGCCTGTAGGGGGACGAGATCGCATCGGAATCCGGGATAGGCAACGGCCTATTCCTTACGCATGATAAGCGTCTCGAGTTCCTCGGGATAAGGCCCCGCCGCTTTCGCATCTCTTCTGCTACCGAGTCCATCATGGCTTATTACCTCGGCATCGACGTCGGAACCACGGCGACCAAAACGTTATTGATCGACGCCTCAGGACACGTCGTCGCGGAAGCAAACGCCAGCTACCCGCTGGAGCAGCCGCGTCCGGGTTGGACACAACAGGACCCCGAGCAGTGGTGGGCCGCGACGGTCAAGACGGTCCGCGAGGTGGTCGCAAAGTCGCGGCTCAAGCCACACGACGTGGCCGCCCTGGGGCTTTCCGGCCAAATGCACGGCTCGGTCTTCCTCGACAAACAGAACCGCGTCCTCCGACCGGCGATCCTGTGGAACGACCAACGGACCGAAGCGGAATGCGCCGAAATCACGACCCGCGCGGGTGGCCGCAAATCGCTGATCCGGCTCGTCGCCAACCCGGCTCTCACCGGTTTCCAAGCACCCAAGATCCTGTGGCTTCGCAACAACGAACCGAAGGCCTTCGCGAAGCTCGCCAAAGTGCTCCTCCCTAAGGACGAGATCCGCCGCAGGTTGACGGGCGATTTCGTGACCGAGGTCAGCGACGCCAGCGGCACGCTGCTGCTGGATGTCGTCAAACGCCGCTGGAGCACCACACTGCTGGGGAAACTCGATCTCGACCCGGGGCTCCTCCCCCGCGTCGTCGAGAGCGAAGACGTGACCGGAAACCTCACGCCGCAAGCCGCCGATGAGCTGGGGCTAACGACACGCTGCAAAGTCGTGGGGGGCGCGGGGGACTGCGCCGCGGGGGCGATCGGCAACGGCGTCGTCCGGCCGGGGATCCTCAGCACCTCGATCGGGACCTCCGGCGTGATGTTCGTGCACTGCGACCAGCCGCAATACGACGCGCTGGGGAGGCTGCACACTTTCTGTCACGCCGTCCGCGGCCAATGGCACATGATGGGGGTCAACCTCACCAGCGGCGGGTCGCTGCAGTGGTGGGTCGAAAACATCCTCGCCGGCTTGGGCGGGAAGGACGGTGACTCTTACAAGATGGCGACGGCGGAAGCCTCCAAGGTCCCGGCCGGCTCCGCTTCGCTGCTGTTCCTCCCCTACCTCAACGGCGAACGGACACCCCACGCCGACCCTTCGGCCCGCGGCGCCTTCGTCGGGCTCAACCTGACCCACCGCCGCGGACACCTGACCCGCGCCGTCATGGAAGGGGTCACCTTCGCGCTCCGCGATAGCCTCGAAATCATCCGGTCGCTGGGGGTCAGCGTCAAAGAGATCCGTGCCAGCGGCGGCGGCAGCCGAAACCCGCTATGGCGTCAAATGCAAGCCGATGTTTTCGGCTCCGCCATCACGACGCTCAAGGTCGAACAGGGCCCGGCCTACGGTGTCGCACTCCTCGCCGCCGTCGGCGACGGCGCCTTCAAAAACATCCAACAGGCCTGCCGCGAGACGATCGAGGTCGCCGACAAGACCGCCCCCGATCGCAAAGCTGTCAAAGATTATCAGTCGCTCTTCCCGATCTACCAACGGCTCTACGGCGCCCTCAAAGACGATTTCACTTCGCTGGCCAATCTCAACTCAAGCGCGGACGCCTAACCCCCAGGCGACCAACGCGAGCGAATGCCGCTGCCATGGCGGCTGCAACCCCTGGCAACGATCGCGATGCAGGGGCCAAGCCCTGTTGGAGGCGGCCCCCCGGAACGGCCCCTCCGCTTTTTGCCTCGTCGATCGATTGGGTCTATCAACGCCGTTGGGCACATTAACGCCCTTGGGCCTATTAACGCTGTTGGGCCCATTGGCACTCATTGGGTCCCTAGGGCCCATTGACACTCATTGGGTCCCTAGGGCCCGGCGTGAACTGACCTTTCCGCGATTTTGCGGTTTTGATTAAAGTCCGCCGTCACCGCCGCGCCACGACCCAGGAAAAGGCGCGCGTTTTTCGCATGGCCAGGGAGGAGCCAAAGCATGTTGCTCGAACGCGTCGAAGTCGACAAGCACGGACCGCTGAAGGGGATCGGGCTTGGACCATTCTCGCACCAACTGAACGTCATCCAGGCCGCGCAAGGTTCAGGAAAGACCGCCTGGGTGCGGTACATCCGCGATTCGCTCTGCGGCGCGGCCCCCGCCTGCCGCGGGCTGGAACAATCGCGTGGCGAGGTCGTTTGGGCCGCCGCCGACGGGAATTACCACTGCCGCCGCGAACCGGACGGTTCCCCCCAAGGGAACCGGTCATTCGCCTTCCACGGCTACCCGGGATTCACCGGCCACGTCGCCCCCCAAAGCTACCTGTCCGACCAACGGCACACGATCGCGCAGGGTTATCCCGGCGATGACACCGCGGCGCACCCGCACGCCGTCCGTCACGGCGTTGTCGTCGACGTCCCCCCGGCGATCGCCGATGGGATCGTGACCGACACGACCTTGACTTCGATCCGCCGTGTCGTCGCCTCGGTCATTGCCGCAGGCCTTGATTCCGGTGCCAACCCGTCACCCGCCTGGCATCACCCGCGGCAAAGCGAAATCATCGCCCTCCAAGGGGAGATCGCGAGGCTCGGGCTGCAATTGCGGCGGCGGCGCGAGTTCGACGACCGCCAGCGTGCCAAGCCGCTCCGCGATCGCCTCGCCGCGCTGACGCTGGAACTTTCGGCACTCGACGCCCGTCGCGACTTTGGCGGCCACTCCGACGCCGCCTTGGCCTCGCGGGTCGACGACCGCCAACGGTTGACCCGTGCCGTCGATGACGTCGACAGGCTCCGCCGCAAAGAAACAACGCTCCGCGACCAACTCGCCGCCTGCGACCGCGAGTGGAAGGGGCTCCAGGCGGGCCTCCGCCGCGACCAGATCCTCGCCGAAGTCGTCGAGATCGCCGGCTCGCGGATGCGATGGTTCCAAAGGCAAGCGCGGTCGATCGAAACCCTCGCACGCCAGCTCCGCGAATTGGGCTCCGCCTGGTTCGGCGACCGATTCGCCTCCCCCCCGATCCCCGCCGTCCATCACGACCTGATCAACGGGACGGATCCGACGATCGCCCCGCCGCCCTACGCCGCAACGAACTCGCCGAAGCGATCCGAGGTCGCCGCGCGGCTCGAATCGATCTGCCGCGGCATCGACCGCCTGATCGGCGGGCTCGAATCCGACCAACAACGCTGGCTCGAATCGGCGGACCACGACTTTGTTACTACAAATGTAGTCACCGAATCGGAACAGGCGATCCTGCGGCAACACCGCCAAGCCGCCGAAGACGGTTCGGTGCCACACCCGGGATCGAACGTCACCGCTGGCGACGCCGCTTGGGTCGATGACCCCGTCCGCCGCGGCCGGATCGACGCCCTTCGCAAGTCCGAACGTCGCAATCGGCTCCACGAGATCACCGACGGCTGGTCTTCGGGTGACGACCCCACCGCCAAACACGGGACGCACGGCGCGCTATTGTTGGCGATCCGTTCGATCGGCGCGACGCTGCACGGCATCGCCCAGCGCCTGACGGCGATCAAACCGCATTTTCTCCCCGGCGACTTATCGCCGGGACCAAACGCTTGGGACCCTCATTTCTCCTCGGACGAGCAGCCCCTGCGCCTTGATGCCCACGACGGCGGGCTCTTCTTCCCGGCCGAGTCACCCGTGACTTCGCACCCGGCCTCACCGCTGCTGGGGAGCGTCTTGTCGACCCGCACCCGGTCAGAGGTCTTGCTGAAGTGCGAAGCCGAACTGTTGCAGACGCTCCGCGAATTGCACCACCACCGCGCCGCCTTGGCGGCACGGGTCGCCCGCGCCCAGCGGCTCCCCGCGGAACTGCTCCAAGCCGTCGCGGCCGGTGAACTGACGGCCGAAGCCCTCCGCGGCAACGAACCTGCCGACGCGCCGCGCGGCGCCAGGCCCGTCGAGCCCTTGCTATCCGAGTCCGCCTCGGGCTGGGCAACCGACGCCAACGCCGCTTGGACGCTGCGCGACCTCGTGCCGCAGGATGACGAATCGGTCCGGCTGGAGGGCCTTCGCAAACGCGAGGCGCGGTGCCAGGAATTGCAGCGACTGGGCCGCGATCACGTCGCCGAATTGAGCCGGGTCGTCGAACAGATGAACCGCCACCTGACCGAAGCCGAAGCGATCCGCAAACGCTTGCGAAACGCCGACGCTGCCCCCGCCACAAGCGACGATGACGCGAGACACGCGAAGCTCGAAGCGGAGATCCGCGACATCCAAGACCGGCTCGCCTCTCCCGAATTGACCGCGATCGAACTCCGTTATCGCGAGTGCTGGCACCGACTGCGAACACTCCAATCGATGGACGGTGCTAACCAACCGGGGCTCTCGCCGCTGGCCCAGGCCGCGGGCGGTTACCTCGAACGGCTTTCCGGCGGCCGGCTCCGCGAGCTCCGCTGGGACAGCGCTGATGACGGTTATTCGCAACGCCACCTCGCCGTCCGCGTCGACGGGCATGCCGAAGAATCACTGCACAACGCCGATCGTTTCTTGGCGGCACTCGCGGTCCGATTGGCCGCGGCCGACGAACTCGCTCGCCGAGGCCGCCCGCTGCCGCTGATCATCGAAGCCCCTGACGGCTTGCTCGTCGATCATCACGCGGGAACCGACGCCGCGCCGGCCCGATCCCGCCAACGGCTCGCCGCCGAGCTATCGGGACCGACGAACCCCGTCGGCCTCACCGATATCGTCGCGGTCCTCGCCGAGGCGTCGACCCGCGGCCGCCAGATCATCGTCTTGACCGATCACCCCACGGCCACCCACACGCTGGTCGGCTTCGGGGCACATGGCTTCGACTTCAGCGGCCGCAGACAGGTTTCACGCGGCGCGATCGAAAGCGCGAACCGCGAGTTCGACATCGATTGGCGACAGACGTACGAAATTCCTGATACGTCGGAGTCGCGTCCCTCCGATGTCACCTTCGCAAGCCCCTATGCCCCGCCGGCACGCAACGAATTCGACCAACCGGCCTCGGGGACCAAGGGGATGGTCACGGCCGAAGGTGGCGAAGCCGTCGCATCGGCAAACCGACCGCAAGGCCGCCGCGGCAAAGGCGCGCCGTCGAGCCTGGCCGACCCGCCCAAGCCCGTCGTCCCGTTCCCCATCGGTCGTCGCGACGGCAAGGAAGGCCCCGGAGGTGCCCCCCTCAACCCTTTTTCCTTAACGGGCGATAGCCCGATCGAACAAGCGCCATCGATCGACACCCCGGCCGTAAGCAAGCTGCGTGACCTGGGCGTGACCACCATCGAACAACTCTTGGAATCGAGCCCTTCGCAGCTCGCGCAGCGGATGAGCCGCACCGGCGTCTCTCCCGGGATCTCGACCGCGATCTCGCCGGGGACGATCCGGCGGTGGCAACACGAATGCCGACTCCTCTGTGGCGTCCGTGGCCTTCGTCCGTTCGATTCGCGGATCCTCGTCGGCTGCGGGATCACCCACCCCAGCGAAGTCGCCAGGGTCCAACCGGCCGAATTGGCCGAACGGGTCGAAGCGTTCGTCGCCACAAACGACGGGGCATCGATCCTCCGCAGCGGGACACCGCGCGAGATCGACCGTTTGACCCGCTGGATCCGCCAAGCGAAGGGGACCGAACCGGTCAACATCGCCCCGAAGTTTTTCCTCAGCCGCCGCAGCCCTGTCGAGGCAGCCCCTGCGATCGGGCCTAAGATGGCCCAGCGTTTGTCGCGGCTCGGGATCCGCACCGTCGACGAATTGTTAGCCGCACCCGCCGCCAAAGTCGCCGAGCGATTGAAGGTCCGCGACGTTAACGAGACGACGGTCCGCGCCTGGCAACACCAGGCCGAACTGGTGTGCCAAGTCCCGCTCCTCCGCGGCCATGACGCACAACTGCTCGTCGCCGCCGGTATCGTCGACGCCAAAAATCTGTCGGAGAACGAACCCCAAGCGGTCCTCGATCGGGTCAAGCCGATCGCCGACAGCCGCGAAGGGAAACGGATGCTCCGCGGGGCCCCGGAACCGGATCTCGCCGAAGTCACGACCTGGGTCACCCAGTCGCGGCAATCGTTCGAGTACCGCGCGGCCTCCTGAGCCCCTGAAGTGCGCCGAAGTTTCATCATGATGACACGGATACGGATTACGTTGAGCGCCGCCGCCTTGTTCTGCATTTGCGCGGCCGGCTGCCAGACCGTCGCGCCGATCCACGTGTGGGCCCCGCCGCGGATCGACTCGGCGGTCGGCAAACGGGTCGTGATCGCCCCCATCGGTGGCGACCCCGCGCTGGCCGGGCCGCTGATGGCGGCAATGCTCCGCGAGATCCCTCGCGACCACGGCCGCGAACTCGTGGCGATCGACGCCCGCCTTTTGGCGACCGATCCCAAGATCCAAGTCGTCTCGAACGAGACCGGCCAGACGAGCGATATCGCGCTGTGCAGCTTGGCCCGCCGCAACGGGATCGACATGGTCCTCTTCGGCGAAGTCCTCGGCAGCGACGGCAAAGAGACCCCCGCCGAAGCGGTCGCCCCCTTCGATGACAGGGAAGCGATCGAAGGGCTCAAACGGCAAGGGATTCGCTTCGCCGAGCCGCCGAAAGCGACTAAGGAAAAAGGCCAAGAAAAAACCCCCGCCAGCCGCACCCTGCGGGTCTCCTGGAAACTGATCGATGTCGGCAAGGAATTGCCGCTGAACGGCACCCCCGTCATTTCGGCCACCCACCCCAACGCCACCGACGACGACCTCGTCCGCCGCGCCGCCGAAGACGCCTGGGAACTCCTCTTGCCCCACGTCGTCGAGGACGAAGCGGAACTCTCCAACCCTCGCTTCGGCAAAGGGGCCAAGGGTGTACGGCACGGGAACGAAGCGGCGAAGAGCGGCGATTGGGCCGAAGCCGAAGCGGTCTGGAAACACACCCTGGCACGCTACCCCCGTTGCCACACGGCGCTGCATAACCTCGCGATCGCCGCCGTCGCTCGCCAAAACTTCGACGAGGCAAAATCGTACATCTCCGGGGCACTCGCCCAGAGGTCATCGTCGCTCTATCAGTCGACCGCGGTCTGGATCGAACGCCGCCAGCGCGCCTACCACACCGCCTTCGGGCTCCCCGACCCGCCCGAAGGGTGGGCCGCGACCCGCCCCGTCGAACTCCCCAACACCCAGCCGCTCCCCAACAACATCCTCCCCGTCAGCCGCGGCCGCTGAACCCCTGGCGACACGAGGACACGCGTGACAAAGGTTGGGCAAAGACGCGGGACAACGCACGCGGCATAACCTTCGGCGGAGAACGCGCCACGACAAGCTCCCCCAACCGCCCGCTCGACTTCGGCTACAATGCGTCTTTCCCACCTCGTCCTCTGACGCATCAACCGCGATGACCGCACCCGCGATGAAGATCGATTGGCCGACCCGACTGTACATCAACGGCACCTGGAGCGACGGCTCGGCCGTGAACAATTGGCCGGTGATCAACCCGGCGACCGGCCAAACGCTGGCGACCGTCGCCGTGGCCGACGAACGGGATGTCGATCGCGCGGTGCGGGCCGCACGCCAAGCCTTTGACGAAGGGCCTTGGCCTCGGATGGAACCGCTCGAGCGGGGTCGCTTCCTCTATCGGCTCGCCGAGCGGATCCGTGCGGAGGCGGAAGCGTTCGCCATGACCGACACGCTGAACGTCGGCAAACCGATCCGCGACACCCGGGGCTTCGACGTCCCCTGCGCCGCGAGCCTTTTCGAGAGCTACGCGGGGCTGGCCGACAAGATCGCCGGCAAGTGCTACGGGACGCTCCCCGATAACGTGACGATGCAGTTCCGCGAACCGATGGGGGTGATCGCCGCGATCGTCCCGTGGAACTTCCCGCTGACGAACGCCGCGATCAAGTTGGCCCCGATCCTCGCCTGCGGCAACACGGTCGTGCTGAAGCCGTCCGAAGTCTCGCCGCTATCGGCGCTGATGCTCGCCCGCTTGGCCGATGAGCTCGGCTTCCCGCCGGGTGTGATCAACGTGATCCATGGGACGGGTGCCCAGACCGGCGGGCCGCTCGTCAGACACCCCGGCGTCGACAAGATCACCTTCACCGGCCGCCACCAAACGGGGGCGCAAATGCTCGAAGCGGCCAAGGTCGGCATGAAAGGGGTGATGCTCGAATTGGGCGGCAAGACGCCGAGCATCGTCTTCCCCGACGCGCCGATCGAACACGTCGTCAGCGGCGTGATCACCGGAATTTTTTATAACCTCGGCCAGGTCTGCGTCGCCGGTTCGCGGCTACTGGTCTGCGAGTCACAGCACGACGAATTGATGGCCCGGATCCTCGAGCGTGTCCGCAACCTTCGACAAGGGGACCCGACCGACGAATCGAACCACCTCGGCTGCATCGCGACGCCACAGCACGGCGAGACGGTCGCGAAGATGGTCGACCAGGCCCGCGACGAAGGGGCCAAATGCCTGGTGGGGGGCGAGTGCGACCCGGCGTCGAGGCATTTCTTCCCACCCACGATCTTTGACGACGTCTCGCCGCGGATGAACCTGGCACGCAACGAAGTCTTCGGCCCGGTGCTGGGGGTGATGACCTACCGCGACGAAGCGGACGCGATCCGGCTGGCCAACGATTGTGACTTCGGGCTGATGGCGAACATCTGGACCCGCGACGGGACGCGGGCGCTGCGGGTGGCACGCCAGCTTCGCGCGGGCCGCATCGCGATCAACGGCGGCGGGGCGCTTAGGCCCGGCGTCCCCGTCTTCGGTTACAAAATGAGCGGCATCGGGGCCGAACTCGGGTTCGAAGAGACGGTTCACGAATACACCAGCTCTAAAGCCATCCTCTATTCACTCGCCACGGAGAAATCGGCATGGCCGGATTGACCGCGTCGATCACCGAGCAAGGGCGACGGGCCGACCCACGCATCGGCCAGGGGATCGATCGGCTCGACACGCCGACGCTGCTGTTGGACATTGACGCCAGCGATCGCAATTTGAAGCGGATGGCGGATTTTTTTCGCGACCGCCCGGCGTCGCTCCGCCCGCATTTCAAAAACCACAAATGCGTCGCGGTGGCCCGCCGCCAAATCGCCGCCGGGGCGATCGGGATGACGTGCGCGAAACTCGGCGAGGCCGAGATCCTCGGCGAACACGGCTTTCATGACCTGCTGATCGCCAACCAGGTCGTCGGCCCGGAAAAGATGAAGCGTCTGACAAGGCTGGCGGGGATCGTCGACAAAGTCGCCGTCGCGATCGACCACATCGACCAAGCCGCCGCGATCTCCGAAGCCGCATCGGCGGCCGGCGTGACCGTCGGGGTGTTGATCGAAGTCGATATCGGGATGGGGCGGTGCGGCGTCGCGCCGGGTGAAGCGGCGCTACGACTCGCTTCGCAAATCCGGTCGCTCCCGGGCATTCGCTTCGACGGCTTGCAGGCGTTCGAAGGGCACTTGGTGAATGTGCTCGATCGAAACGAACGGGCCGAGCGTTCGGCCGAAGCGATGTCCCGCGCCGTCCAGACGCGGCGGCTGATCGAAGGGGCCGGGATCGCGGTCGATCGGATCAGCGGCTGTTCCAGCGCGACCTACGACGTCACCGGGGTGATGCCGGGTGTCGACGAGGTCCAGGCCGGGACCTACGTCACGATGGACCGCCAGTACCACCGACTCGTGCCCGAGTTCGAGATCGCGCTGTCGCTGCTGGTGCGGGTGATCAGCCGCCCCTTGCCCGGCCGAGCGGTGCTGGACGTCGGCGTCAAAGGGGCCGGCGGCGAATTCGGCGTCCCCGCGATCCAAGGGCACCCCGATATCGAAATCCCGTACTTTCTCTCCGAAGAACACGTCGTCGTGAATCACGCACCCGATTGGCCGATCGGCCAACCGCTGCACCTGATCCCGTCGCACGCCTGCACGACTTGCAACCTGCATCGCGAACTGGTCGTCCATCGCGACGGGTGTGTCGTCGACGTCTGGCCGATCGAAGCGTCAGGCCGTTTGAGCTGATCGTCGTTCGAAACCGTTTCGTGCCATCGGATCGTATTAAAACCGGATCGTATTACCATCGGATTGATCGTGAGGTGACATCATGCTGCGGTACCTTTATCGAAGCCTCATCGGCTTGGCATGTTCGCTGGTGCTTGCCAATATCGCGTCGGCGCAAGTCGCCAAGCTCGTCGAATCGAAACGGATTTGGGACGCGGCCCCGCACAACGCCTTCACCGATCTGGTGCGGTTCCGCGACCGGTGGTTCTGCGTCTTCCGCGAAGGGCAAGGGCACGTATCGCCCGACGGCGCGCTGCGGGTGATCACGTCGACCGACGGCGAGCGCTGGGAATCGGCCGCGATCATCCGGTCCCCCCATTCCGACCTCCGCGACGCCAAGATCACCATCACCCCGGACAACCGCCTGATGCTGTGCGGCGCCGAGGCGCTGCACGACAAGAGCGTCAAATCACACCAATCGCTCGCTTGGTTCAGCGAAGACGGTTTCAAGTGGGGCGAGCGGCACGAGATCGGCGACGCCGACAACTGGTTGTGGCGGGTCACGTGGCATGGCGGCAAGGCTTACGGGATCGGGTATGACTGCGGCCCCGAACCACGCCACGTCCGGCTCTACCGCAGCGAAGATGGCAAACGGTTCGAAAAGCTCGTCCCCACCCTGCTGGCAGAAAACTACCCGAACGAAACCTCGATCGTCTTCGACGGCGATCGCGCGGTGTGCCTCCTCCGCCGCGACGGCAAGGCCAACGGCGGACTGGTGGGAACCGCCCAGCCCCCTTACACGACCTGGCAATGGAAGGATCTCGGCGTTCGCATCGGCGGCCCGCACATGATCCGGCTCGACGACGGTCGCTACATCGCCGCGGTCCGGTTGTACGACGGCGGCGCCAGGACTTCGATCTGCCAGATCGACCCGGAATCGGCGAAGCTCACCGAACTGCTCAAGCTCCCTTCGGGGGGCGACACCAGCTACGCCGGGTTGGTGATGCACGACGGGTTGCTGTGGGTCAGCTATTACTCGTCGCACGAAGGGAAGACGAACATTTACCTCGCCAAGGTCGAATTGCCCGCGGCACCGGCGATCGGATCACGCCGCGGGGCATTCGCCGATGACGACCTATTCGCGACCCGCCCAGCGCGTTAGAACCCCAAATCGCGAGCGTTAGACACCCAGCCCCACACCGAGGAGACCGCATGCGTTTTAGCCGCATCAAAAATAAACTACGCCAAGGCCAAGCGGCGTTGATCACCTGCTGCCATTTCGTCGACCCCAGCGTCTTCGAGATGACGAGCCTGATGGGCTTTGACGGCATCTGGCTCGATTTGGAACACCACTCGACCAGCGACGAG
>JBEIRZ010000286.1:0-5986 GCA_040375695.1 Planctomycetaceae bacterium | reverse complement strand
CGCGACGGGCGAGCGGATCATCGAAGTCGGCGAAGAGCTCGATGAAGTCTTGGCGGCCGACATCAGTTCGGACCAGAAGTTGGTCGCGATGGCAGGGCCTCAGCGGGTGGTGCGAATTTATGCCACCGAAACGGGTCAATTGCTGCACGAAATCCGCAAGCACACCGATTGGGTGACGTCGCTCGAATTCAGCCCGGACAGCGTGTTGCTCGCCACGGGAGACCGCAACGGTGGGCTCTTCGTTTGGGAAGGATGGACGGGGCGTGAATATTTGACGCTCCCTGGTCACACCGGCGGGATCACCGACGTCTCGTGGCGGGGTGATTCGAACATCGTCGCGTCGTGCAGTGAAGACACCACGATCAAGCTTTGGGAAATGGAAAATGGCGGCCAGGTGAAGAATTGGGGCGCTCATGGGAACGGCGCGTTGTCGGTGGAATTCACCCGAGACAACCGGCTCGTTTCGTGCGGTCGGGACAACACGGCCAAGCTGTGGGACCAGAACGGTGCGCAGCAGATCGCGTTCGAAGCGTTCGCCGATTTGGCGATGCGGGTGAGCTTCTGCAACGAGACGCAGCGGGTGATTTCTGGAGACTGGACGGGCGAGATTCGGGTTTGGAATGCGGCTGACGGGGCGAGGCTCGGTCAGTTCGTGATGAACATCCCGCCGATCGAAAACCGGCTTGCCGAAGCGAATACGTTGTTAGTCGCGAAGACCGCGGAGCATCAACCTTTGGCGACGGCTTACCAGGCCGCTCAGTCGGCGATGGAAAAGGTGAAGGCCGATTACGCCGCGGCGCAAAAGATGGTGGCCGACGCGAAGCCGAAGGCGGAGGTCGCTGCGGCGGCGCTCGTCGCGGCGAAGGAAGGGATGGCGAAGATGACGGCCGAGCAGGCGGCGGCGAAGAAGTCTGCGGACGAGCTGACGGCGTCATTGCCCGCAATCAAGCAGGCGGCGGACGCCGCGGGACCGGCGGCGGCTCAGGCCCCTGGTGATCAAGCGCTGGCAGCAGCCGTTGCGACGATCAAGGCGAAGTTTGTCGAGCGTGAGAAGGCGATGAAAGACGCCACGCAAATGGCTTCGGAAAAGGCCGTTGCGATGGAAAAGGGCGCGACCGATTTGGCCGCGGCCGAGAAGGCGGCGACCGAGACGGCTGCGGTGTTGGCCGCGGCGGTAGCCGAAGAGGCGAAGGTCATGCCATTGGTGAAACCTGCCGAAGACGCGTTCGCGGCGGCGAAGGGCCCTTACGATCAAGCGACCGCGGCGTTCGAAGCGGCCAAACAGTCGGTAGCCCGATGGACCGATGAGCTCGCGTTCAGCCAGAAATTGGCCGAATTGAACGGGCGTAAGGCCGAAGCGATGAAGGGCTTGGTCGCTCAAGAAGAGACGCTGGGGACTTTGATCGCGGCATCGGACGAAGCGGCCGCGGCGCTCGCCAAGGGCGAATCCGACTTGAAGGGTGCCCAGGCGGAAGTGGCCGCGAACGAGACGGCGTATAAAGGTTCACTTGCTGAAGTCGAGAAGGCGAAGCAGAACGTTGTCGCGGCGACCGCGGCCAAGACGGCAGCAACGGCACTCGTCACGAACCTGGAACAGGTCAATGCGAAGTTGGGCGAGACGCTCGCCAAGGCCGACGAGGCGCTCGTGATGCAGAAAGATGATCAGGCCCTTGCCGCGGTTGTGCAGTCGGTCAAGAACCTGATGGGCGAGAAGGCGAAGGCCCTCGAGGCGGCGAAGGCCGATTTGGTCGCCAAGACCGAAGGGGAGAAGACGGCGATCGCGGCGGTTGCGGCTGCGGAGAAAGTCGCTGCGGACCTGTTGGCGGCGGCGACGCCGTTGCAGAAGAAAGTAGCCGACATGACGGCAGCGATCCCACCGATCGCCCAGAAGGCGAAGGATGCCGCGGCGGCCGTCGAGTCGATGCGTCCGGCGGTCGCAACAGCCCAGCAAGCCGTGGATGCGGTATCGAAAGAGATCGCGGCGGCTCGTGGGCTGCAAAGCGGGGCCTAGGTAGGGCCGACTCCAGTAACTTTATCTTTTGATTCGGGGCAGTCGATCAACTTACCCGAATCAATGGTTGTGTCGACAGTTTTCAAATCCCATCCGGCGAATGCATTCTTCCCTGGGAGATCCCGGTCGGATTTCAACTTCTATTTTTCCGATGATGGGATGTCAACGTGCCCGTGGAAAGGGTGGTGATTCATCTTGCGACCCATCGAAGGGATCTTGGCGATCATCATCGCCTCCGCCGTTTTGACATTGATTGCCGGTATCGTTCAGAGGCGACAAAAGGGTTGGCGGGTTGTCGCGTGGTTGGCGGCTTCGTTGTTGTTAGCCATGCTCGCGGTGCTTGCAGCCGTATTACTCACCGTCGCGAGCGGTAGCATGGGTTAGGCAGTTATCTCGTTGAAGCGGCTGTGAATTCGGAAGACTTTTGGTCGGATGGGGAGCCAGTTGCCTGAGTTGTGAAGACGATTCAACCCGGCTTGCGTTTAGCGTCGTAGCGTTTCATTTTTTGGCGAAGGGTGCTGCGGTGGATCCCCAAATGCTGTGCGATCGCGGCGCGGTTGCCATCGAGTTCGATCATCAATTGCGAGATCAGGGCGTCGTCGATGATCGCGAGGCAATCTTCGTAGAGATGACCGTCGGCTAGTTCGGCTGGCTTCGCGGTGTCGGCTGGCTTCGCGGTGTCGGCGAATTCGGCGAGTTCGGCTGGGGGCGTGCGCTGGGAAAGTTTTTGGTTTGTCCAGAGCTTGATCGCATCGCTGAGTGGTTGGTCGATCGATGCGGGCAACGAGTTGGGGTCGGTTGGTGGGGGTAGGTCGACGGCCTGGATGACGCACCCTTTGGCCCGCACCGCGCCGTACTGGATCGCTTGGCGAAGTTCGCGGACGCTGCCGGGCCAGCTCCGCGATTGGAGTGATCGGATCGCCTCTTCGGTAATCGTTAGGGGCTGAGCGTTCGACTCGGCGGCAAGGAAGGCGTCGATCAGTTGCCGGATGTCGTCTTTGCGATCGCGCAAGGGTGGGACTTGGATGTGATAGACATCGAGTTGCGATTGGAGGGCGGGCAAGAGGTCGCCGTCATCGACAAGGGAATCGGGCGGGTGGCTGGAAGTGAAGAGGAGGCGAGCGGCGAGCTCGATCGGTTGGTTATCAGCGACGGCCATGAATTGGCGAGACTCGATCGCCGTCAGGATTTTTGATTGGAGCTTGATCGGGAGTTGTCCGACCTCATCGATCACCAAAGTCCCGCCGGCCGCGAGTTGCAGCAAACCGGCTTGGATTGTGGGTGAGGGGGAGACGATACGAATACCGAAGAGTTCGGCTTCGATCGTTTGGCCGTTTTCGTCGGCCGGGCGGTAATGGAGGAAGGGGCCGCTGGGGTTGGGACCGAAGCGATGGATCATCGCCGCGACGAGGCTTTTGCCGCAGCCCGGTTCCCCTTCGATCAGGACGGGGGCATCGATCGTCGCCGCGACGGCGATCTGTTTGTAGACGTGACGCATCGCCAGCGAGTCGCCCAGCAGGGGCGATTGGCGAAGTTCGGCTTCGACTTTGGGGGGTGCGGGGTGCTTGTCGAGATGTGCCTGGTCGAGGGCACGGGAGACGGCTTGGAGGGCGACGTCGAGCGAAAAGGGTTTGGTTAAGTATTCGAAAGCTTTACCTCGGATCGCCTCGACCGCGACGCGGAGGTCCCCGAAGGCCGTCATCATGATCACGGGGACATCGGGATGTTCGATCGTCATTTGGCGAAGGAGATCGATGCCGCTGGCGCCGGGGAGCCGGACATCAAGCAGCAGCAGGCGAGGCTTCGTGGTCGCGGGGTCGCGCAAGCCTTGCAGGAATGTCTCGGCCGAAGCGAAGACCTTTACGGAGTGGCCGTCTGCGGTCAGCGATTTTTGGAGTGCAAAGCAAATCGCAGGCTCGTCGTCGACGATCCAGATGTCAGCCATGTCCCGGTTTGTCCATCACGCGAAAATGAAAGGTGGTTTTGCCGTCGACCCGTACCCAATCGAGCGAGCCGCCTGAACATTCGGCGACCCGTTTTGCCATCGCCAACCCCAATCCGATCCCTTCCGGTTTCGAGGTGACGAAAGCTTCGGTGATGGAGCGGCCGAGTTCAACGGGCGGGCCGGGGCCATCGTCTTCGATTTGCCAGTGCCAGGGGATGGTGTTGTTGTCTTGGGTTGGTAGTGGGTGCAAGGTGCAGGAGACGTTTCCGCCAGTGCCAACGGCTTCGATCGCGTTCATCACTAAGTTCACGATTGCCCCGGCGATTTCGTTGCCTGGCGAGATCGTCTTTTGTGCGTCGATGGGTTCGTAACGGACATCGAGCGTGACTTGGCGATGCCGGGCGTAAGCGGTCATCGCCCCCAGCAGGCGGTCATGGATCGCCTTGGCGGTGAGTCGCGAATCGTCCGCGAGTTCGGAGCCGCTGCTGGAAGCGAGCAGACGGCGGACGGAGTCTTCGGCGAAACCGAGCTGATCGATCGCCATGTCGACCTCTTCGGCATCGGCGCCTGGGTGTTGACGTTGGTAGGACTGAAGCAACAGGGTTGCACCCGTGAGGGAGTTGCGGAGCTGGTGTGCCATTCCGCCTGCGATCAGGTTGATCAAGCGGGAACGTTCCGACTTGGCGATCCGGTCGTGGGCCTGGGCGAGTTGGACGCTCATCGAGTTGATCGAGTCGGCGAGCCTCGTGAAGGAATCGCTTGGGCCGGAGAATGTTGGCGGGGAGTAATCGCCGTTTGCGATCCGATTGATTTGGGTCTCCATCTGCTGGAGCCTGCGGGCGTTATTACGGATCAACCATGTGGCGATCGCCGTGACGAAAGCGATCGACGCGAGGGCGAGGCCGATCAGGGGAGTGACGGTTTGGCGAAGGATTGCCAAGCGGCGAGAGGTGGGGACGAGGACGGCGACCGAGGTGTCGGCATTGGCCCTGGGGCCCAATGCCTTGGTACCAGGGGTGCTCTCCAGGACGTAGTCAAAGTCTGTGTCGTTGATCGCACACGTCTGGAAGCGATCGGCCCGTGTCGGTGATATCGAAACGCGAGCGTTCTGGACGGGTAACGTCGATGAAGTGATTTGGCCCGAAGGAGAGACGAGGGCGACCTCGGTGCCTGAGAAGGTGGCGATTTGGGCGAGGACGTTATCGGTAAGGGGGTAGGTTGCGTTTTGACATTGCCCTCGGACCTGCTGGAGCCGCTGCAAAGTGGCCGAGTCCGAGATCGCCTTGGCGTAGCGGTAGGAGAGCAAGATGGCGAAGGCGGAGATCACGATCACGCCGCCGACCAGTGGCAAGAACCAGTGCCTTGCCCAGGGGTGCAACGGGTGGGGTGAGTTATCGGTCATCTGCCGCGTGACCTTGCGAGCGATGAACTTCGGGAAGGTCGGGATGTGTCGGGTCGAAAAAGCACGCGTGAAGCCGTGGAAATGCTGAAAGGTGCGGCGAAATGCTGGGTACGGGCGGATTTTCGCCGCCCCGATCCGATTCAGTCTAACTGAGCTTTATCGACAGATCATCGCGGACAAAAAATCGCCACTTGGGACGACCTGCTGGACAATCGGGCGCGACCGAGTTGACGGAAAAAAATGCCCCTCTAGGATCGGAAACTGACGTCGATTGCGAGGCGAATGCGCCGTGGCTTCACCTCGCACGGATGGATCTTAGGGAAAGAAAGCACCGTCGTTTGATTCAAGGCCATCGCAGGCCAAGGCGGAGCAAAGTCAACGCCCGTCAATTTCAGGAGGCTGACCCGGTCGGGACGACTCGGCGGGACTGGCTCGGTGTTGTCGAGGTTATGAGATGGTTGAAAGTTGGACGTTCGAGAGGCAAGGTGGCAATTTGGCTAGGGGTCGAAATCGGGCCGGCGGGTTCACGTTGGTGGAGTTGTTGGTCGTGATCGCGATCATCGGGGTGATGGTTGGGTTGCTATTGCCCGCGGTGCAGGCGGCGAGGGAGGCGGCGCGGCGGATGTCG
>JBEIRZ010000546.1:0-2486 GCA_040375695.1 Planctomycetaceae bacterium | reverse complement strand
GGAACCAAGCTCGTCCCTTCCAGCCCATCCGGCAACGGCAACCCGCACAGCTCGACGAGCGTCGGAAAGATGTCGACAAGTTCCGCGAGCGACTGCGTCCGCTTGCCCGTCACACCCTGCTTCGGCGATCGGATCAACAGCGGCACGTGCGCGTCCAGCTCAAAATTCGACGTCTTGCCCCACAGGTTGTGCTCGCCGATGTGATAGCCATGATCGCTGACGAAGACGACGACCGTTCGATCGGCAACGCCGCTACGATCGAGGGCATCGAGCACCTTGCCGACCTGCGCGTCCATGTAACTGATGTTCGCGAAATAACCGTGACGCATCTCGGCGGCCTGCTCCGGCTTCGGCGTTCGCTGCTTGTCGGCCGGGCCGAGCACCTCGGTGCTCTGGTGGAACGCGATTTCCGGCGATGCTTCGGGCCGCTTCGGATCCAGCGCCGGTAAACGGCCTCGATCGTAGATGTCCCAATATCGCTTCGGCGCGTTGAAGTGCGCATGAGGCTTCCAAAAACCGACGGCGAGAAAAAACGGACGCTCTTTGACCTCCGCCAACACCCGTACCGCTTCGGCGGCGACCCTCCCGTCGTAATACGCCTCATCAGGGACGTCGCGGCATTCGCAGATCCCCGCCTTGGCATAGCCGAAGCCCTCCGTCGTCAACGCCAGATTCGGGGGCAACGGACCGGTGACTTGAGGAACGTCATCACCATGGTTGGCGTAATGGAGGAATTCGGGGGAGCTCCATGACCTGGGATCGCCCTTCACTTCGGTGTGCCAGTTATGAAAAATCTTCCCGACACAGCGGGTCGTGTAGCCGTGACCTTTGAACCACAGCGGGATCGTTTGCACGTCGGGATTCGGTTCACGGAAATGAATACCGTTGTTCCAGATCCTAAGCGTGTCGGGCCGGCGCCCCGTCAACATCGACGAACGGGACGGGTTGCAGACCGCCTGTTGGCAATAGGCGCGATCGAACTGCAACGCCCCGCTCGCCAAGCGGTCGAGATTCGGCGTCACTGCCGGTGATCCATAACTCGCCAATTCGACCCGCAAGTCATCAGCCATGATGAGGATGACGTTGGGCTTCACGTCAGCCGCCATCGCTGCCGCGACCTGCGCGCCGAATGCTACCCATGCCAACAAACGAGCGAGCGATTTCATGACCATCACTTTTCTTTAAACCTTTCAGCAGGCTCAACCTGTCTGCGTGACCTCGATCCCGCGAAGCACCAACCGATCGACGCAGCCGATTATTCTGTCCACGTTGATACCTCACGGGCAACCGCCCAAGGGGACGATTTACCAACGATCGTGACGGATCGAATCGAGATCGGTATCACTCGTCACCTACCACATTCGACGATTTCGCCAAAACGCCTGCGACGGCGGATCGGTTCTGTTATCATACGATGACCCGCGCCTTTCCTTTTCCCGGCAGCTCATCCGATGGACATTCGACCGCGTCATCCCTTGTCGATCGCACGTTGTGTGCTCGTCTTGGCCATCGCGGTAACGGGTCACACAACGGCCATGAGCGCCGATGTCCCGCTGCCGGCGCGAACGCTGGTCGAATCGGTTTGCTTTGATTGCCATCAAGGGCCAAACGCGCAAAGCGGGCTCGATCTGGAAGGGTTGCTCTCGCGGCCGCTCGATGACGAAACGGCCCGGTGGGAACGGGTCGTTCGCAGGGTCGCCGCGGGCCAAATGCCACCCCCTGAAGCGGCACGCCCCGACAAAGCTCTCGCGCGAACTGCCCTCGATCAATTGACGCGATCGCTCGATGAAGAGGCCTCGCGGAATCCCCGACCGGGCCGGACCGACACCTTCCGCAGGTTGACGCGGTTCGAATACCGCAACGCGATCCGTGACCTGTTGCGACTCGATGTCGATGTCACAACGCTCCTTCCTGCCGACGAGATCAGCCAAGGGTTTGACAACATCACCGTCGGCGAACTTTCGCCGGCGCTGCTCAGCCGGTATCTCTCCGCGGCCCAAAAGGTGAGCCGCCTGGCAATCGGCAAGTCGACAGCGAACGCCCCTGGGCGAGCCCCCGATTCGGCGACCTATCGCGTCCGGCCCGATGTGACGCAAGAAGAGCGGGTCGAAGGACTACCGCTAGGAACCCGCGGCGGCCTGCTCGTCCCACACAACTTCCCCCAAGACGGCTTTTACGAATTCACCATCCGGCTCGCGCGCGATCGTAACGAAGAGGTCGAAGGGCTTTCCGAACCGCACCGCCTCGATGTGCTGGTCGATTCCCGGCGGGTCGAACGATTCACGATCCGTCCCCCAGGCCGACAACCTGTGGCCGATCCCGCATCCGGCACCGATGGCTACAGCACAATCTCGCACTCCGACGTCGATCGCCACCTGACCGCTCGCGTCCACGTCCCCGCAGGGCCGCATCAAATCGGCGTCACCTTTTTGAAAAACCCCTCATCGCTGCTCGAGACCAAACGCCAACCGCTTCCGGTCCATTTC
>JBEIRZ010000054.1:0-20183 GCA_040375695.1 Planctomycetaceae bacterium | reverse complement strand
CCGGCATGACCAAGGGGTCGGGTAACCTCTTCAAGCACGTCGCAAAAACGCTTGCCGTTCCACCTAGTTGCTTCATACACCACGGAGATAACTTTAAAACAGACATTGAGGCCGCAAAACGCGCCGGTTGGGCGGCACGACATCTTCCGCCGTTTGAATCAACAAGCATTGAGCTCGCAATAAGAACTTCCACCGCCTTGCCACCTGAGATCGCGATCAGTCTCGCCGGGGCCATGAGGGCGGCGCGGCTCGGGGCGTCAACCGATGAGGAGCGATTCAGTTCTCAGTTCCTAACCCCCTTCGCCTTCATCTTTGTCGATTGGGTTCTGAACTCCGCCATCAGAGACCGTACGGAGCGACTCTACTTTCTAGGTCGGGATTGTGAATTAGCAAATAAAGTGGCGAATCATCCAGTTTTTTCTGAATTCGAAATTGAAAGTCGCTATCTTCCTGCGTCGCGTAATGTCTTCCTCTCCTCGTTAATCAAAGACATAACGCCTGACGGCATAGCGGCAATACGCGAACGATGTGAGAAAATATTTGTAAAGAGTCTCTTGGCGAAACTGGCGATTGATGACGATTTATTTAAGTTCTGCTGGAAAAACACTTACCCAAGCCGAGAAATCCCACAGCAATTGAACGGTAACGAGGATTGGAATTGTCTTTATCGGGCGCTCGAATGCCTGCAATCTCATCATGACTATCCGACTTTTGCAAAGCAGAGACGGGAGTTGCTTGTTGATTTTTTGAATCAGGAAAAGGTGAATGACCGTACTGCGAAAGCTTTCGTTGATTTCGGATGGGCTGGAAACATCCAACTCGCGGCCCAAAATCTACTTAAACAAACAGACATTGGTTCGGCGTTTTCCGGAGTATCAGGATATTATCTTGGACCATGTTTTGAGGTCGCCCTCGATATTAAACAGCGTAGCCTATTCCCGACTCATATCACTGGAAGGGCTTTTCCATCGGTGATGTATTCCTACGTCAATTTCATTGAGCATGTCGCAGGAATGTCGACGCACGGAACGCTTATGGGATTTGAAAGGAGGCAAAAGATCGTTCCAATTTTTGCCCCCGTGGACCAAGACAATGGCCTGTCTGTTCGAATAAGGAAACTCCACCAAGCGACATTGGAGCAGCTTCCGTATTTTCAAGATCTCAAAGGAAAATTCTCGGACGAAGCCGTAGCGCGACCCGCAATCACGTCCCTTTTGCAGTCTTTTTTTGACTTCCCTAGTTATGACATGGCAAGAGTCATCGCGAGCATTCCGATTACCGACACGGGGGAATCGTTTGATCAGGTTCCTCTTGCTGAGGCGTATGGCTGGAAATGCGTCGGCAAAGGGATTTTAAATCGTGTAACTAAAGGTAAGGTCGCAGGTATTAAGCCGCGAACGTGGATAGCGGGAAGCGACACGTTGACACCAAGATTGGTCCGGGCGGCGATTCGGCGTTTGCGTTAGTGATAAAGGTTAGCGAGCATTCGAAAATGAATCGCGCGGCATTCATTAGGGCGTTGTCGAATTTAAGAGGCGAATAGCGCTAAAAACGATAACCGAATTTTGGTGTCAAATCCTTCTCATCTGAAATCAGCTCTGTATAGCTGGGCGAGACTGCGTATCGCTAGGGCTTACAATCGCGATGTTATCGGGAAGTTGATGGACGAAGTTGACATTGGCACGCTGCGACAGTCATCGGTTCGCCAACACGATTCGTATACCGACCGATAAGTTTGTCACCAGTGCTGTGAGGATGAGTTGCTTGCTTCGGTTTTTAGCTTGTTGTAGCACGATGTCGCTGGCGATCACTTGACAGCAAAGCGACAATCGCTTGATTACCATTGACGAGTAAACTTCCCATGCGAAAGCTCAGCGACTACTGGACAATTTTTCTTAATCGTCTGTTTTCGCATCACGAGATCGAAGCGTTTCGGAATCTTCTTGCGGAGCGGACGATCTCCCGGAATCATCGCCGGGGCAAGAAAACGGTTCAAAGAAAAGGGTTTGCGCGACCCGCCCGTCTTAATCTGGGTTGCGGCGAGATCCTGAAAGAAGGCTTCCTGAACGTCGATATGATTCCCGCCGGTGATGTAACCGTTGACCTTCGCCGGCACCTTCCGTTCGAATCGGGGTGTTGCGAATTGATTTTTTCGGAACACTGCTTCGAGCATTTCGATTACCCAAGTGAAATCGGTGGCTTGCTCCGCGAATGCTTCCGCATCCTTAAGCCGGGTGGTGAATTGAGGTTTAGCGTTCCCGACACCGAATGGCCACTCGGCGATTATTTTCATGGAATGGACGCCCCTTATTTCAGAGCGTGCAAAGAAAACCATTGGCACCCTGCCGATTACACCACCCGTATCGAACACATCAATTATCATTTCCGTCAGAGCGGCGAACACCGCTTCGCCTACGATTTCGAGACGGCCGCTAAATTGCTCGAAACGGTGGGCTTTGTCATGATCTCACGACGAGACTTTGATCCGACCCTCGATTCGGCCCACCGCAAAGTTGGCAGCCTATTCATGTCGGCGTTCAAGCCGAAGTGATCGCCTTACGATGGCGTGCTTCGACTCGAATTGTTGTTTTATTTGATCGCGGTATTCCGACCAATCGATGGAACAATCGCTGACTCCTGATGACACGACAGGCCTGCCGACCCCTTTGGTCAGCATCGTTATGCCCTGTTTTCGGATGGGCCATTTCCTCCCTAAATCGTTGGCTTCGATCGACGAACAGACTTACACCAATTGGGAATTGCTTGTCGTTGATGATTGCGGGCCGGAAGATGGTACGGCGACAACCGTCGCAAGGTTTGCGGAGAGGTTTGACCCTGGAAAGGTCATTTATTTGCGAAACGAGGAGAACCAAGGCGTTAGCAAATCTCGCAACGTCGCGATTAGCCGTGCCGCGGGCCAATTGGTAGCGTTTCTGGATGCGGATGATTATTGGCACCCAAAGTTCCTCGCAACCTGTGTCGCTAGGTTTCGTTCCGATCCGGCACTTGGCGTGGTCGCAAGCGCCGTACAGGTTGTCGATCCCGCAAATGGTACGTCCGACGAACATGTCATGGGAACGAATTCGTTCGAGCGATTGCATTTCCCATTATCCCTGTCGATCGGTAATCTGATTCAGCCCTCCGCAGCCATGGTCCGAGCAGAGTCAGTCCGCGCGGCGGGCGGTTTCACAGCGGCAACCGAGCTTCAACACGTCGAAGATTGGGAACTGTGGATCCGATTGGTTCAATCCGGTGTTTCGTTTGGGTTCATCGATGAAGCGTTGTCGTACTACCGGCGTCACGCCGGTAGCGCGACCGCAAGCGATGAAAAGACGTCACGGTTAATCGCCAATCTGATCGAACACCACCGGGCTTGGTTCGATGTCAATCGACTTCGTTACATGAAGGCGCTCGGCTGTGAGATCGACTTGCTTCGACAGCAAACGGCAAGACTCGAACGTCCCTCCATCCGGTTGATTTTGAAGTTGGATCAATGGATCTCTAACCTTTTGAAACCTTTCTTCGGGTCGAAACGTTGAAATGAAGAGTCTGCGTTTATAATTCGATCGATTCGACACGCTCGATCGACACAACCTTTTAATCGTTTTCAAGCACTCCCATGCCAAAAGTAATTGCACATCGCACCGCGTTCGAAACCCCTTGGTTTCAGCTCTTCGAAAAGACGGTCGATGGGATGCCGGGGTTGCCGGACGGGGCCAAATTTTATTCGCTCAAGCCCCAAGACTACGTCAGTGTGATCGCCGTCACGACCGATGGCGAGTTGGTCTTGTGCAAACAGTTTCGGCCGGCGGTCGAGGAATTTACGATCGAATTCCCCAGCGGGCTGCTCGAAGACGGGGAACGGCCGGAGGAGACGGCCAAACGTGAGTTGCTCGAAGAGACGGGTTACCAGGTTGATGAGGTCGAATACCTCGGTTGCTTGGTCCCGGATACCGGACGGCTTGCCAATCGGATGTGGTGTTATTTCGCCAAGGGGGCCCGCAAAGTTTCCGAGGGCGGTGACGCGTCCGAAGGGGTCGAACCGCTCGTTTTGACCCCCGGAGAACTCACCGAGGCGATCCGAAGCGGGACCTTCTCGCACGCCTTGCACCTTGCCGCCCTCTACATGGCGTCGGCCCACGGGAAACTCGACTTGAAAACGATGCCCGAACCGAAAGCGAAGGTCGTCAAGGCGAAGGGGGACGTGGAGATTTCTCAAAATGGCCGATCGGCCGATCGTGTCGCCGACGTCGGCATCATCGGCGGTGCCGGCCATGTCGGCTTGCCGCTGTCGCTCGTGCTTGCCAGCAAAGGGCTAAAGGTCATGATCTATGACCTCAACAAAGCGGGGATGGAGCGAATCCGAGCTGGCGAGATGCCGTTCCTGGAAAAGGACTCGGAGCCTTTGTTGCGTGAGGCGCTCGACCAGGACCTTCTCGTCTTCACCTCGGACGCCGCCGACGTTTCGGGGACCCCGGTCGTGATCGTGACGATCGGGACTCCGGTCGACGAATTCCTTAACCCCGACACGAAGGTGATCCGGAAATGGGTCGATTCGTTCATGCCGTTCGTCACCGACGACCAGTTGTTGATCCTGCGATCGACGCTCTTTCCCGGGACGACCGACTGGCTCCATCGGTACCTGCAAAGTCATGGCAAAAACCCGCGGATCGCCTTTTGTCCCGAGCGGATCGTGCAAGGGTTCGCGATCGACGAATTGACACGCTTGCCCCAAATCGTCAGCGGCACGACCCCGGCGGCGGAGAAAGCGGCGGCGGAGTTTTGGGAGCGATTGGCCCCCGAGGTCGTTCGCGTCGCCCCGATCGAGGCTGAATTCGCCAAGCTGTTCTGCAACGCGTATCGTTACATCCAATTTGCCGCATCGAATCAGTTCTACATGATCACATCGGCCGCCGGGGTCGATTACAACCGCGTCGTCCAGTGTCTCAAGAAGAACTATTCGCGGATGCGAGATTTTCCCAAAGCCGGTTTTGCCGCGGGGCCCTGTCTATTGAAAGACACGATGCAATTGGCCGCCTTTGCCCAGAACGATTTTCCGCTGGGGCACTCGGCGATGTTGGTGAACGAAGGTCTGGTATTGTTCCTTGTCGGGCAACTCGAAAAACGTTTCCCGCTGGCGAAAATGCGGGTCGGCTTGTTGGGGATGGCCTTCAAATCGGATTCGGACGACATCCGCTCGTCGCTCAGTTACAAGCTCAAGAAATTGCTCCAATTCCGTGCGGCCGAAGTCTTAACGACCGATCCCTTCGTCACGTGTGACCCGGAGTTGCTACCCCTGGATGACGTGGTCGCCCAAAGCGATCTGTTGATCCTTTGCACCCCCCACCGGGAATACCTCGGCGTCAATTATGGCGACAAGCCGATCGTCGATGTGTGGGGGATGATCGAGGGTGGGGAATTGGTCCGCTATGGGGCCGAAAGCTGATTTCGCCTGGCCGCTCTGAAGCGGTTTTGCAAAGCATCGGCTCAGGGGAAAGATGAACAAGATGACTGCACCTTTGCGGATCGGAGTGGTGGGGCTGGGTTTTGGCCAGCAGGCGCACGTGCCCGGCTTTCGAAGCGACGATCGCTGTGAAGTGGTTGCGATTTGCGGTTCCGAGCGAGCGCGGGCCAAGCGTGTCGCCGATTCGCTCGGCATCGCCAAGGCATACGGCGATTGGCGAGAATTGGTCGCTGATCCCGAAATCGATGTGATTTCGATCGCGGTGCCACCGGTGTTGCAAGCGACGATCGCGATCGAAGCGGCACGCGTCGGGAAAGCCGTCTTTTGTGAAAAGCCACTTGCGGCGAACCTGGATGATGCCAAACGGATGTGCCAGGCGGTAACGGATCACCAGGTGGCTCATGCGATCGACTTTTTGTTCCCGGAAAGCGAAGCGTTCCGGCTCGCCAAAGGAGAAATCTCGGCGGGACGATTGGGCGAGGTTCGGCACGCCTTGGTATCGTGGAAAGTCGAGACCTACGCGGTCAAAAACCGTTTGGATAGTTGGAAGTTGCGTGGCGATTCGGGCGGCGGTACCCTCATGTCCTTCGTATCGCATTCGTTTTACTATTTGGAATGGTTGCTCGGCCCGATCGTTGCGATCCAGGGGAGTCTTTATCCGGCTGGTTCGACCGATGACCTTAGGGTCAACGCGTGGATCGATCACGCGTCGGGGTGTCAGACGGTGTTAACCGTTGCGACGGATGCCTGCTTGGGTTCGGGGCACCGTATCGAAATTTACGGGTCGGAAGGGGCGCTCGTCCTCGAGAATCGAGGTGCGGATTACGTCTCGGGTTTTGGTTTGTCCGTTGGTGACCGAGTTTCGGGGCAGTTGCAATCGGTTTCGCTGCGAGAGCTGGCGCCGGGAACGGACGGGCGTGTCGACGCGCTGGCAGGCATCATCGGACGCTTCGTCGATGCGATCGTCGACAAGGGCGTTGTGAAGCCAAGTTTTTTTGATGGTTTACGGGTTCAGCAATTGATCGAAGCGGTTCGGCAAAGCGACCGATCCGGTGGACGACAGCGGGTCGGTGAAAAATGAGTTCGACGATCGACATCATCATTCCGGTTTATAACGAAGGCGAGAACATCATCCCGGTTCTCGACTCCTTTCGTCGGCATGTGAAGACGCCTTACCGCGTTCTGATTTGCTATGACCGCGATGACGATAACACGTTGACGGCGCTACGCGACTACCCGATCGACGGATTTGATCTGGTCTATGTCAAGAACAAAGGGAAAGGGGCGTTGGGGGCCGTCGTGACCGGGTTCGCCGCCAGCTCGGCGGAGGGGGTGTTGGTCTTTCCGGCGGATGACGACTACAACGCGGCGAAAATCGACGCCATGTTCGCGCGGATGCAAGAGGGGAACGACATCGTCATGGCCTGCCGGATGATGCCCGGGGGGAACATGGTCGGGTGTCCGTGGGTCAAGGCATGCTTGGTGCGCTCGGCGGCGTTCTTTCTGCATCGTGTCGTCGGTCTCCCTGCCCGCGACCCGACCAACGGTCTAAGGCTTTTCAGTCGACGGGTGATCGAAACGATCCCGGTCGAGACGGAGGCGGGGTTCGCGTACAGTCTCGAATTGCTGGTCAAAGTCCATCGCCTGGGTTGGAAAGTTGCCGAACTTCCGGCCGAATGGTACGAGCGGACGGCGGGACAAAGCCGCTTCAAGGTTTTGAAGTGGGCGCCACAGTACTTGGTCTGGGTGCGGTACGCGATGGGCACCGCCTTTTTGCGTAAGGGGCCAGAGACGGTCAAGCGAGTGGTTAAAAGTTCGTCCGTCGACCCTCCGGGCGATGGCGTCGATCCTCGCTCGGCCCGCGCCGACTGAAAAAATGACTGCGTCGACTACAGTAGATAACCCAATCGCGTTTAACTGATCGGACAAGCATGGCACGGAAATACCTTGTGACCGGTGGCACCGGATTTATCGGTGGGGCTTTGGTCAAGTCGCTACTCGCTTCGGGAGCGACGGTTCGGACTTTGGATAATGATTCGCGAGGCAACCTGCGAAAGCTCGGAAGTCATGCGACCGAAGTGGAGCGGGTGCTCGGTGACATCCGTGACCCCGAAGCGGTCCGCAAAGCGATTCGCGGGGTCGATACGGTCTGTCATTTGGCCTACGTCAACGGGACCGAGTATTTTTATTCGAAACCCGATCTGATCCTTGATGTCGCGGTCAAGGGGATGATCAATGTGATCGACGGGTGTTTGGCCGAAGGGGTTGGCGACCTTGTCTTGGCAAGCAGTTCGGAGGTTTATCAAACCCCGCCGACGATCCCGACGGACGAACGCGTCCCGTTGGTGGTGCCGGATGTGCTCAATCCCAGGTACAGCTATGGCGGCGGTAAGATCATCAGCGAATTGATGGCGATCAATTACGGGCGCGAGCGTTTTTCGAGGGTCGTCATTTTTAGGCCTCACAACGTCTACGGACCGGATATGGGTTGGGAGCATGTGATCCCGCAGTTGACGGTTCGGATGAAACGCATCTTGGATGACAACCCCGAAGGGAGGCCTCCCTTCCCGATCCAGGGGAATGGTCACGAGACCCGTGCTTACATCTACATCGATGATGCGGCGGAGGGGATCCGTACGATTATCGAAAAGGGAGAGCATCTGCAGATCTATAACGTCGGACGCAATGAAGAGACGAGTGTCGCGGAGCTTGTCCGAGAAATGAGTATTCATTTTGGCCGCGAAGTGGAGCTTCGGCCTGGTCAATTGCAACCGGGAGGGACGCTACGCCGTTGTCCGGACATCGGCAAGCTCCAATCGCTCGGATTTTCGCCCCGTATCTCACTGGCCCATGGTCTGGCCGAGACGATCCCTTGGTACGTTGCCAACCCACAACCTTCCTAAAGCACCATTACCCCAACCGGAAAGAAGATTTCGATATGTCATTTCCAAAACCGAAAGAGCTCGCCGCAGGTACCAACCGTTCGGTCGTCGTCACGGCGTGCCAAATCTGCGATTGCCCCGACTTGGCCCCGATTTGCTTCGTCGGCTACTTGCCACCGGTCAACACCATGCCGAAGATCGGCAGCCACCTTGCCGAACAACCGGCTTACCCCGCGCAATTGCTCCGGTGCCCTCAATGTGAATTGGTTCAGATCGGCTGTGTCGTCGATCCGGGGATCCTTTTTCCGCCGAGTTATCCCTACACCAGCGGGACGACGAAGATCCTGCGTGACAATTTCGCTCAATTACAGCGCGAAGTCGCCGAGCTCTATCCCCTGGACGCGAAGGATTTGGTCGTTGACGTCGGGAGTAACGACGGGACGCTGCTGAGCAATTTCTATAACGCGGGGAACCGGGTCGCGGGGATAGAACCGACGAATGCCGGGAACTTGGCCAACGAGCGTGGGATCGCGACTTTGATCTCGTTCTTCAATCGCGATGCGGTCTCGAAGACGGTCGCGGACCATGGCCGGGCCAAGATCGTTACCGCGACGAACGTCTTTGCCCATATCGAAGATGTTCACGAGATCGTTAGCTGCATCATGGAACTGCTCGATGATGACGGGATTTTTATCAGCGAGTCGCATTACCTGTTGTCGCTGGTTCAGACGTTGCAATATGACACGATCTACCACGAACATTTGCGGTACTACTCTTTGACCAGCCTCAAATATCTGTTGGAAATGCACGGGCTGGACGTGATCCATGCGACGAAGATTCCGACCCACGGCGGGTCGATCCGGGTTTACGCCGCTCGCAAAGGTGTCTATCCGGTACGGGACAGTATCGAAGAGCGGCTGGCGGACGAGCGCCAGCACTTGACGCCTGAGGCGCTCGATGATTTCAGGCGCAAGGTCGTTCTGACAAAGCTGGGATTACATGAGCTGTTGGCCGGAATCAAACGGGACGGAGGGCGGGTCTATGGGATTGGCGCCCCATCAAGGGCCAGCACGCTGGTCAATTATGTCGGGCTCGATGAAGGGATACTCGATTGTGTCTTGGAGATCCAGGGTTCTTACAAGATCGGCAAGTACATCCCGGGAACGGTGATCCCTGTATTGGAAGAGTCGAAGCTATTTGAAGATCAACCGGAGTACGCCTTGCTGCTCTCTTGGCACATCGCGGACGAGTTGATTCCGAAGCTAAAGGCGCGTGGCTATCGTGGCAAGTTCATCGTCCCGTTGCCGACACCCACGATCGTAGCTTGATGCCGCGTGCCACTGCTTCGCCGCAGTGGGTTCGATAGCTGACAGGATTGACAGATGACATCGCCGTTGAAGATTGACATCGCGATCGCTACCCACAACCCGGACAGGCGGACGCTGGGCAGGTTGATGTCCGCGATCCGCCGACTGGTGGGGCTCTCGGAAGTCGATTCGGTGATGTTGGTCGACAACAACTCGAACCCACGATTGGATGGCGATGCGGAGGTCGCGTCGTTTTTGAGCGAAGTCGTCGGGACGAGGTACTTGTACGAAACCGTACCGGGACTGACCGCTGCGCGGTGCCGTGCGATCCGAGAGTCGAAAGCGGATGTCATCGTCTTTTTCGATGACGACAATGAACCGGCGGCGGACTACCTGACGGTACTGCGAGACCATTTCCTGCGATACCCGAACGTTGGGGTGTGGGGGCCGGGAACGGTCAAGGTGGATTTTCTTGATGAAACCCCTGAGGAGATTCGTAGCCGTCCGGAGCTTTTTCAAGAGGCGAAACGGAAGTTCGGATTCGCATGCATCGACGGCTATTATGGCGAGGTTTCTCCGCTGGGGACAGGTTTTGCGGTCCGGCGAAGCGTTCTGGCCAAATACGAGCAATTGGTAACCGAAGGGGTCCTTTGCTTGACCGATCGACAAGGAAAGTCGCTATCGAGCGGTGGTGACGTTCAGATCCTCTGGGAAGCGACGAAGATGGGGTTGGCCTGCGGTGTCATCCCGGAACTCGTCTGCGGCCATCTTATCAACGCGAAAAAGGCGAACATCGATTATCTGGGGAGGCTCGAATATGGTTGCGCGGGTAGTTTCGCGCCGGCGATCCAGCAATCGTTTCCGGAACTTGCGAAAATGATGTTTCGCCCCCCGACCTATTGGCCGGTTTTCAAGATTGTCATGAAACAGCAACTGAAAAAAGTGATCAAGCCTCACCGTCGGCTTGAAGCGACCTTAACTCAGGCGAGGCTTCTGGGGCAGGCCGTCTCCCAGGCTAATGCGTGTCAATCTCAGAATGCCGACCGTTTTCTTAGACTGGCAAAGTGGCTCGGCTTCAGTTGATGGGATCGGCAATTAGCCATTAACGCAGAGATGCTTGACACACCGATCCTGTTTCTGGTCTTCAATCGCCCCGACCTGACGGCGCGGACCTTTGAGCTGATACGAGAAGCGAAGCCGAAGCGACTTTTCGTTGCCGCCGACGGGCCACGTGACGGGGTCGTGGACGAACGGCTTCGATGTGAAGAGACTCGCCGAGCGGCTTCGGCCGTTGACTGGGACTGCGACGTTCAGACGCTGTTTCGCGAGCGTAATTTAGGGTGTCGCGATGCCGTCCATTCGGCGATCGAATGGTATTTTGATCATGTTGATCGCGGAATTATCCTGGAGGACGACTGCCTCCCCGATCCGACGTTCTTCCGCTACTGTGAAGGGCTGCTTGATCGATACCGGGACGACGAACGGGTGATGGCGATCACCGGGCAAAACCTTCAGTTCGGCCAGCGGCGGGGTAACGCGTCCTACTACTTTTCCTGTTTCGCCCACATCTGGGGCTGGGCGAGCTGGCGAAGGGCCTGGAGGCTCAACTCCCCGGCCATGCATCACGAGTACCTCGACGCGATTCGCGATAGCGGTTTACTGAGAGGGTATTTCGGCGAATACGCCGAATCGGTTTGGATCGATACCTTCACCCAGGTGCTGGAAGGAAAGATCAACACTTGGGATTATCCCTGGATGCTGACCTGTTGGGCCCAAAACGGCTTGACCGCAACTGCGAATGTGAACATGGTTTCGAACATCGGGTTTGATGGCCGCGGGACGCATACGCAGTTGCGTAATCAGATGGCAGAGATCCCGCGAAGTCCGATCGGGCAGCTCACGCACCCCACTTGCGTGTTGCGAGACGCGACGGCGGATCGCTTCGTGAATGACGAGGTCCTCAAGGTCGTCCCGGCTCCCAAGCGGACGATAACACGACGGATTGAGGGTCGGCTCCGCGGGATGATGACTCGCCTTTGGCCATCAGACGGTCCGAAGCATTAACATCGCATTTCACTTGGCACCGGCGATTACACCTGAACGAACCGCTGCGCCATGCGTGGCGGCGATTTACTAGACGTTATGGAAAGGCCGCAGGTATTGATCGATGGCGTTGTCTTCGAAAACCCGCATCAAAAAGGGATTTGGCGGGTTTTTTATGAGACGATCGCCCGCCTGAAAGATCGGGTCGATTTTACGATCTTGCTGGGAGCCCCGTCGGCGAACCCGATCCCGGAGGGTGTCCCTGTGCGGTCCTCCGCGCACCGGTCGAATGGCCGACGATCGCTGCGTCGGCTATACGGAATGATGCGGGCCCGCGCGGCTAGAAAAATAGCCGCCGAGTTTCCCGATGCGATTTGGCATTCGACCTATTTCACATGCGATCCCAGGCCCAATCGAAAGGCGATCGTTCATGTATACGATATGGTGGCCGAGCAGTTTTACCACTTTTCAAGTGCGCTGGGCGACCAATGCCAATTGAAGGCGGAAGCGATCCGGCAGGCAGACGCCGCGATCTCGATATCACGCTCGACCACCGATGAGTTATCTCGATTTTTTCCCGAGATTCGCGAACGGATATTCACCGCGTTGCTTGGCGCTGATCACATCAGGGTCCAGTCACCGCCCGCATCGCATCGAAATAAAAACCCGCTTTTCGTGGGCCATCGCGACTCCTACAAGAATTTCGTCGTCGTCTTGCGTGCGATGGTCAATCCGATCTGGCCTTCGGACGTCGGTTTGACCGTGGTCGGACCACCCTTCTCGTCTCACGAATGGGCCCATATCGACTATTTCGGTTTACGGCCACGGATCGAGCATTTAGGGCGGCTATCGGATCAGGAATTGTCGGAAGCCTACGCCAAGGCCTCGGCGTTGATTTTTCCGAGCCTCGAAGAGGGATTTGGTCTCCCGACGCTCGAAGCCCAAAGCCACGGCTGTATTCCTTTGCTTAGCGACATTCCGGTCTTTCACGAAGTTGCCGGTGACCATGCGGCCTTTTTTAACCCGTACGACCCGCAGTCCCTTGCTGACGCGGTTAGGCGATTTGGCGAAGTTGACACGACCGCGATGCGTGAGGGATGTGTCGCGAACGCCGCGAAGTTTACCTGGGCCAACACCGCAGAAGCGATCTATCAATGTTACCTGACCCTTCAGTGAGTCACCTGTTTGCGGGGCGCGTCGTTCCCGTAGGAATTGGCCCGGCGGTGACTTTCCCAAGCCAGCCGTCGGAGCTTTTTCGAGTCCGAATGCTTAACCACCCTTCGAGCAAGAATCATGCACCCCTGGATTGATGCCGCGCTGAGCCCGGTTGATCGGATTGTCGGATCGGCGGGGATCGGGAATGCATTCGTACCGCTTTATACCGGGCCGCTTGCGTTTCTAGGTCGACGGCGTAAGCGTTACGTGGCGAGGGACGTCACGAAATCTCTCAGCGCCGATCTGCGAGTTAGGGCGGGACTATTCGAGGGTCTACGCTACTCGACCGCAGAAGCCAAGACGAGCGCGTTCCTACCCAAAATGCTCGGCACGTATGAAGCGGAAGTCGCAACCGTGTTGGCAAAGCTTCTGGAAACGAGACGATACAAATGCTGCATCGATGTCGGCTCCGCCGAGGGGTATTACGCGATCGGCGTTGCTAGGGCACAACCGAGTTGCGAAGTCTATGCCGTCGATAATGACTTGAGCGCTTTGGAACTGTGCAAATCGAACGCGGTGGCCAACGGGTGTCTCGATAGGGTCCATTTGAAAGGGCATATCTCTGCTGCTGACTTGGCGACATTCGCCCTACCGGAACCGAGCCTGATCATTTCGGATTGCGAGGGCTTCTGCAAGAAGTTATTCACCGAGCAGAATATTTCGAACCTGAAAAGCTGTGACCTGATCATCGAAGTCCATGACTTCGTCGACCCGACCATCAGCGAGTACTTGAAGCGTCTTTTTCAAAACACACACCGCTTGCAGGTGGTTTCATCGATCCCTGATAGCGACAAAGCGATCGTCCACGACGTCCCGGAAATATCGCGATACGACAGTGAGACCCGCGCGTACCTGCTCAGCGAGTTCAGGCCATGCATCATGAGCTGGTTCATTTTTACCCCGATCGCGTGAAAGCGGCCGCGGCCCCAATACCCAAGCGTTTGCGTTTTTGCCACGATCGACACCCGAGTGAACGACGACTTCGGAATCATTATCGGCTGCTGCAAGCAAGACCTGCGGTACGCGTTGGGTTGCTACGCGAGCATTCGGTACTTCATGCCTGACGGGAAGGTTTGCTTTCTTTATGATGGACCACAGGCGCCAGAGAGCCTAAAGTCGCTTCCGGGTGTTCGGACCCTCGACAGATCGACTGTACGCAGTGAGATCCTGCGCGAGCGAAGTTTTGGTCCGGGGATCACCAAGATGATCGCCTTTTTCGAATCCCCCTTCGAGCGATTTCTTTTCTTGGATGCGGACACGGTTGTCGTCGGAGACCCGCGTCGGATCACGGGATGGGACGATCACGATATCCTGACGGATCGTGGTGGTCATTACGAAGACGAAGCGATCGACCGTTGGTTCTTTGACACCAGCAGGATCGCGAGTGTCGTCCCTTCGTTCGATTACGGGTCGCACCGAGATGACTATTTCTGTACGGGTACTTTTTTCGCCCGACGGGGAAGCCTTTCGCTCGATCGCTATTTGGAGATGCTTGATCTCAATTCGATGCACCCTGGCCTCTTCAAGTTTTGGGAAATGGGGTTCTTGAATCTGATGATCTTTGAGGCGAAGGACGCGAAGACGGCTCGCGTCGATGGCATCAGCTATCAGCGTGTCGTTCGGGACCATGATGCAAAGGATTTACAAGACTTTTTCGTGCAAGCCCTGAAAGATCCGGAGGGGACGGGCACCCCCTTGGTCTATCACTTTCCCAATCCCAAGCAATTCGTCTATCAATCGTCGGTCTACAGCGAACCGATGACTTTTTTCCGCAGGCGATTTCGCCAGCAGTATCGTAATTTGGGTTGGTTACGTAGCGAAATGCAGCTCTTGCAAGAGGATCTTAAATACGTTCATTATCCCAGGTGGAGGTTTCTGTTTCGGTCGAAAACCTCGTCGCTGCTTCGACGGATCGGGCTTCGCAAGTGACGGATGCACTCGGTCGGAAAGATTGCGAAGAACTGCCGGTTACTTTTGGGGTTCTGCCGCGCGAGACGGCCGCGTCAGATCGAGAGACGGTGGTTGTGGTCGAGCCGGCGTGGACGGGGCATCATCCCCTTTATTTTCGCACCTTTTGCGAAACGATCAGCCAATTGGGCGATCGCGTTTTCGGTATCTGTCCAAAACCGGAGGAGATGGAGGGGGCGAACTTCCGAAAGTGGTCGCCACCGTCGTTCGACTTTCGACCCCGACGCCTGTCAGGGCCGCTGACGATGCGTGCTCAGCACTGGTGGCTTCCGCGGCGACTGCGAGCCTTGGAACTTGAGATCGGTGCCAAAATCGACTTGGTGTTTTTCAGTTGCCTGTTCGATCGTTATTTGGCGTTACATCCCGTTGATTTCCCGTGGGCCTGGGCGGGACTGTATCTGCATGCCTCTGGTTTTAGAATACCGGCAGATACCAAGTCGCACCCGCTGAGACGGTTTAGTCGCGTAAAGGATCAGGGGAGGAATCGGTTACGTGGCCTGGCTGTTCTTGATGAAGGGGCTGTCGATTTCGTCTCCCAGGTCAGTGGTTGTGAAAACGTCGTCGCGTTTCCTGATTTTAGCGAGACCACGTGCAATCAAGATTGTGAGATCGCGGCGAAGCTACGCGGTTTTGCCGCCGGTCATCGGGTTATCGGTATCGCCGGTCATCTTCAGCCTTCCAAGGGGACGGTCACTTTGGCTCAGGCGGCATTATGGTCTCAGCAGGATGGTCGACGAGAGATTTTCGCCTTCGTTGGGGAGCTGTGGTGGGCGCTCTATTCGGAAGCCGATCGAGAGGTTCTACGGAGTGCCTTCGCAGGTAAAAATGTTTTTACGCACTTCGAGCGAATACCCCGCGAGGAAGACTTTAACTCGGTTCTGCAAGCTTTTGATGTTATCTATGCCGGGTATCAATCATTTCCACACAGCAGCAACATGCCGGCCAAGGCGGCCGGTCTGCGGCGTCCGATGATCGTTTCGGAGGGGTACCTGCTCGGCGATCGGGTGTCACGCTTTCGGCTTGGCAAAGTGATCCCCCAGTGCGATGTCGATGCGCTTTTGAACGCGATCCGAGAAACGGAAGCGACTAGAGCAGGCGAAAGTTTTGAACGCGGCGCGTGCGAGTACCTTCGCGTTCATTCGATCGAAAACCTTCAGCTTGCCATGGGACGATTGTTATCGTCAAACAGGCATATCGCTCAACGTGATCAGGCCTGACGAATTTGTCGGATCGAGTACCCCGCGTCCTTCTTTCAGCACCCGCTTGCGCGATGTCTCTGGGCAGCGAAGCGACCGTTGGGGCACGAGTCAGTCAGCACATTTCCTCAAAATACCCGACCGACATCATCACGCTTGCCGGAGGAGGCATCGAGAACGCACGTCACATATTCGATACGGGATGTAAATTTGACGACCTAAATGACGTTTCGTGGGGGCCGCTGCTAAAATTCGAGATGCGTCAGCGATCGCTTACGAAGGGACGATTCCTGCTCGATTACGACGTCGTCCATCGCGTCACCCCTTCGGGTTGGAAAAATAGTTTGCTTCAACCTTTGGACGGACAGCGAGTGGTTGTGGGGCCGATTTTGTTGTCCAAAGCTCCCCCGGCTTCGTTCGATCCGATCTTCCGACCGCGGTCCCTGAATCGTACTTCGGCCCGGATCTCAACCCGACGCCTTGTGGGTTCGATCGCGAGACGATATTTGGAGCGACATGATACGAATCTTCTCGATCGTGCCGACCTTATCATTTGCGGTTCGAAAACGACAGCTTCGCTGCTCACCCCGCAACAGCAAGAGCGAAGCCTGACCCTGCCGTATAGCGGAATCGAACATGAATACTTCGTTCCGGGATCGGCCGTCCGCAGCGACTCGACACTGCGATTGCTCTTCGTGGGTCGACTCGTGCCCTACAAGGGTCTGGAATTGCTGCTGCGTGCCGTCGCGCACCTGCGCCGACATGTCAACGTGAAGCTGCTTATTGTCGGAAGTGGGAATCGTGAAACGGTTGGCTATTTCAGGCGAGTGGCGACTGCATTAGAAACTACGAACGAGGTTGACTTCGTTGGGCATGTCGGTCGGGCGGAGCTGCTGGGGATTTATCAAGCGGCGGACCTGTTTTGCATGCCATCGATCGAAACCTACGGGTTATCGATCCTTGAGGCCATGAGTTGCGGTTGCGTTCCGGTGGTTGCGGATTGGAATGGGCCGGGGGAAATTGTCGAGCCTGACTATGGGGTCAAGGTTGCACTATCGGACCCGGAACAGTTCGTGATTGACTATGCCGAACGAATTGTAGGAATGATGGACTCGCCGGACATGAGAAAAGAGATGGCATCTCGGGCTCGCGAGACCGTAATCGCACGGCATAGTTGGGACAAGTTGCTGATGGTGATTGGCGAAGCTTATCGGGAACTGCTTCTTTAATTAGGCCGGACTAAACGAATGGCCTTTACCAGTTACCGTTGTCGCCAATCGATTCCGAATGCCGGTGTTTCGCGTCGATGAGCGTTCAGCGTTGCATCCGGCAAGATGCTCGATTGTTCTTGCTTGGTGGAGTCAGCAGAGGAATAAACTTGCGTGGTTGGAGGACCATTTAAACTGGAGTCCAAGCTGAATGGCAGAGATAGCCGACTATCTTGCCGTCGGAATTGTTTTACTTATTAAGTGACATCGATGATTATTTCAAATAAAAATAAATTTATTTTTATTCACATTCATAAATGCGCCGGTACAAGCATTACGAACTCGTTGAGTCTGCGAACGCTGAGCTTTACCGATAAGGTTTCGACTTGGTTGCACCGCAATTTTGGTCTCACCAAGCCGAATCATATCAAGTATGAACCGCACATCACCGCCCGAGACTTAAGGGAGCAAATGGGTGCCAAGAAATTTGACTCCTATTTCTCGTTCGCGATAAGCCGAAACCCGTGGGATTGGCAGGTATCGCTTTACACCTACATGCGATCGAACAAAGATCACTGGCAGCACGAGTTGGCGCTGAAGTTT
This sequence comes from Planctomycetaceae bacterium, assembly GCA_040375695.1. Classification (GTDB taxonomy): domain Bacteria; phylum Planctomycetota; class Planctomycetia; order Pirellulales; family Pirellulaceae; genus UBA6163. The sequence goes on along the minus strand of JBEIRZ010000054.1, from coordinate 2,297 downwards.
AAGGATTTTGACGACTACATTCGTTGGCGGTGCGACGGCAATTACCAGTTGCAGAAAGAGTTTGTTTGTTCTAGCGACGGCGAGTTATTATTGAATTTCGTGGGCAAGATGGAAAATCTCGACGAAGATTTCAAGTACGTGTGTCGAACAGTCGGATTACCATTGATTGAGCTTAAACAGGATAATGTAACGAATCATCTCCCATATCCGAAATTCTATAACGATCATACACGGGAGTTGGTCGAAACGACGTTTGCGGAAGACATCGAGTTTTTTGGGTATTCCTTCGATTCTCAAGCGGTTGGTAAAAGCCTGAAGCGGGTAGAGCGGTAATAACTCTCGTCTACTACCGGGGCGAACAAAAAACGATTCATGAATATTCTCGGCATCAGCTACTCGATACACGAATCGGCGGCATGTTTGGTTCAGGACGGAAAGCTAGTTTTCGCCTGTGCCGAGGAACGCTTGTCGAAAGTCAAACAGGATGCTTCTTTTCCGGTCTTGGCGATCCGTGCGGCTCTCGATTTCGCGGGGATTAAGCCTGAAGAGATCGATCATGTCGCGATCGGGTGGGACCGTCCGGGCACGGCTGAGTGGCACACCACCAAGCTGCTGCTCAGCGGACAATTTCCGCTTTCAGGGACGCGGATCGAGCGGAACATGATGAGCCTGATCAAGGGGCTCCGGCACCGTGGTGGGATGAAAAAGTATGCGAGCAGTTTTCATTCACCGAAGGCGAAGCTTCATTTCGTCAATCATCACGTCGCACATGCCTACAGCGCGTTGGCCCCGTCGGGTTACCGCAACGCCGCGGTGATGGTGATCGACGGACGCGGTGCCGCCGAGGCGACCACGCTTTGGCACGCGCAAGACGGGCGGCTGACAAAGGTTGATGAATACCGTTATCCCAATTCGCTGGGGGTCTTTTATGCCGGAATCACCGGGATGCTCGGTTTTCAACCATTGAGTGACGAATGGAAGGTGATGGGGCTCGCGTCTTATGGCAGCCCGACCTACAACCTGGACCCTTTGATCACTGTTACGGGGGACGGTTACAAGGTCGAGGGTTGGAAGTTCTTTGGCAAGTCCGACACCGATGCCAGGAAGCTCGAAAAACTCCTTGGCCCCCGTCGCGATCCCGATGCGATCACCCAGGATGACAAGGATTTGGCCCATTCCGCCCAAGCGGTCTGTGAAAAGGCGATGATCGCGCTGCTCAAGCGATTGACCGACCGGACCGGTGAGCGAAAGTTATGTCTTGCAGGTGGAGTGGCGCTCAATTGCAAGGCGAACGGCGAATTGCTCCGATCGGGTCTGATCGATGAGATCTACGTGCAACCCGCGTCGGGTGACGACGGGGCCTGCATCGGTGCCGCTTATGCCATTCACCACCAGCTCTTCGGATCCTTGCCATTTGTCCGTGACGAGAACCCCTACTTAGGGACGGCGCATTCCGACGACGAGATCGAGCAGGTGCTTCGGACTTATAAGCTGATGTATCGGAAGGTGACGGAGCCTTCAGCGGAAGCGGCGGCGTTGCTGGCACAAGGGAATTTGCTCGGTTGGTTCCAGGGAAGGATGGAATTTGGGCCACGGGCACTGGGGAATCGCTCGATCCTTAGTGATCCGAGGTTTGAAGAGAATCGGGACAAGGTGAACGCCGCTGTCAAGTTTCGGGAGAATTGGCGGCCGTTCGCGCCGAGCGTGCTCGAAGAAAAGGCCCCCATCTATTTTCAGGATTTCAAGCACTCGCCCCACATGATCCTAAGCTTCTGGGCTACGGAGGAGGGGAAGCGGTTGATCCCCGCGGTGGTCCATGTCGATGGGAGTTGTCGTGTTCAGTCGGTGACCGCCGAATCGAACCGCAATTATTACGAATTGATCAAGCGATTCGGCGATTTGACGGGTGTTTATGCCGTGATGAACACGTCGTTCAACTTGAAGGGGGATGCCATTGTCGAATCGCCGAAGGATGCGATTCAGACGTTCTTCACATCCGGCCTGGATCACTTGGTGATCGGTAATTTTGTGGTGAGCAAGCAATAGTTTCACGAGTCATCCGAAGAGTCGTGTCATTTTCCGACGGTCAATGCGATAGCGGGAAGTAAACGAACGCGGAAACAGGCAATCACTCGTGAGAATAAGTAGGGACGGATCTCCGAGACGTCTGAGAGTGTCGGTCCTGCGTCTCGGAGAGACGCGGCTACTTATGAAGAGACGCGGCTACTCATCGCATGGCTGGGTATAAGTAGTGACGTATCGCCGAGACGTCTGGGATTGTCGGTCCTGCGTCTCGG
>JBEIRZ010000323.1:0-5271 GCA_040375695.1 Planctomycetaceae bacterium | reverse complement strand
CGATTCGCATCCGGCATCGCGTAGTAGTTCGGCATCGCGTCGATTCGAGTCCGCCGTCGATGAGATCGAACAGATCGTGTCGAGGCTCGAATCGGGAGAGCTCGATTTGGCCGAATCGCTCCAGCAGTACGCCAAGGGGATCGAGACGCTGAAGGAATGTCACGAATTGCTCGCGGATGCGGAGCGGCGTGTGACAATGCTCAGCGGCTTTGACGCTGAAGGGAACCCGATCACCTCCCCCCTCGACCCGACCCAAAGTGTCGGATCTTTCCCGGAGGGGGCGACCGCCAAGTCGGCCGGCGGGCGTCGTCCGAGCGTCAGGCGGAGCCTTTTTCTCGAAAATGACGACGAAATCACCGATCAGGACGTCGGGGGTTAATGGGATGCGAGAGATGCGAGGCCATCGGATTCACGGTCATCACCGCAACGTCGCACCGCTTTGGGGTGGGATCGCGAACCGCCGCATTCAGGGGGGTTCAGCTTGAGCCTTCCGCCGTTTCGCCATCGAGTCTCGGACAAGGGATCGGTCCCGGCCAGGGGTTGGGACGATTGGCTCCCGGAAATTGAGGCGGCCTTGGGCGCGGCCTGCCATTGGGGAAGCGATTGCCCGGGGCGTTTGGGGGAAGCGATTCGCTATTCGCTCCTGGCCCCCGGAAAGCGGATCCGTCCGGGGTTGGTGTTGATGGCGGCCGAGGCGGTCAGCGGCGATCCGGTGTCGGCCAAACGGGCCGCGATGCCGGGTGCCGTGGCGGTCGAAATGATCCATGCCTATTCGCTCGTCCATGATGACCTGCCGGCGATGGACGACGATGACCTCAGGCGGGGCCGCCCGACGACCCACATCGCGTTCGACGAAGCGACGGCGATTTTGGCAGGCGATGCGCTCATTCCGATGGCGTTTCACCATTTGGTAACGCAGATCGACGACCCGGCGATCGCAGCCCAATGCGTGCGGCGGTTGTCTTGGGCCGCGGGACCGGAGGCGCTGGTCGCAGGGCAAGTCGAAGATTTGGCGGCCGAAACCGGTGGGGAGCAGACCCAAGCCCGGCTCGAAGCGATCCATCGGCGAAAGACCGGGGCGCTGATCGATGCCTCGGTCGCGATCGGCGGGATCCTCGGGGGTGCCGACGCCTCGGCTTTGGCCGCGCTGGCGACCTATTCCCGCCCGCTAGGGCTCGCCTTTCAGGTGGTCGATGATTGCCTCGACCACTCGGCCGGCGACGCCGATATGGGAAAAAGGACCGGAAAAGATGCGGCGCGAGGGAAGTTGACGTATCCTGGGCTGCTTGGGTTGGACGCCGCAGTGCGGTACGCCGATACCTTGGTCGAAGAGGCAATCTCCGCCATCACGGTTTTTGGTCCGGCTGCTGCCCGCCTCCACTGGACGGCTGAATTCGTCCGAGACCGAAAAAACTAAGGGGGTTGGCTTGGACCGAAAATATCAAGATGCTAGTAAGGATCCGTGCAGGTTTAGGCGAAGGGGCTTTATCAACAGGTTTTCCCCTTCCAATGTCACCAAGAAAGCGAATGCATGAAGATCGGCTCTCATCCGCTGCTCTCGCGACTGGATAACGCGGAAGCTTTGAAAGCGTTCAGTCCGTCGGATCTGCAAGCGGTGGCGGCCGAAATCCGCGACGTGCTCTGCAACCTCTTGGCGACCCGAACGGCCCACTTCGCCAGTAACCTCGGCGTTGTGGAGCTCTGCTTGGCCCTGCACTGCGAATATGACTTTCGCACCGATCGGCTGATCTGGGACACCGGGCATCAGATCTACCCGCACAAACTGATCACCGGCAGGTATCGTCAATTCGATACCATCCGCAACCAGGGCGGGTTGATGGGTTACCCGAACCCCGCCGAGAGCGAATATGACCTCTTCATGACCGGCCATGCCGGTTGCAGCGTCAGCACCGCCATGGGGCTCGCCAGTGGCGACGCGTTGCAAGGCCAAGGGAGCCGCCAAAGCGTCGCCGTGATCGGTGATGGCGCCTTCCCCAGCGGCATCGTTTTCGAAGCGATGAACAACGCCGGGACCTCGGGCGACAAGCTGACGATCATTCTGAACGACAACAAGATGTCGATTTGCCCCCGCGTCGGCTCCGTCGCGCAGTACCTCGATCGGCTCCGCAGCAACCCGTTTTACAGCGGTCTGAAGCAGGAAGTCGTCAAGGTGCTGAACCTTGTCCCGATGTTCGGCGACCCGACCGAACGGCTCCTGGCCCAATTGAAAGAAGGGGTCAAGGCGGGATTGCTCGGGGGGATGCTCTTCGAAGAGCTCGGCATTCGCTACGTCGGGCCGATCGATGGCCACGACATCCCGCTGCTGAGGAAATACCTGCGGATGGTCCGCGAGATGACCGGTCCGGTCCTCCTGCATGTCGTCACCGAAAAGGGGCGGGGGTACAAACCCGCCGAACTCAACCCGGTCTACTTCCACACCCCTCCCGCCTTCACCGATGACGGCGGCAAGCCGGTCGCGCTGGGGAGCGACGGCAGCCCCCCCTACACCAACTTCGTCCGCGACGCGATCCAGGAGCGGATGCTCAGCGACGAGCGGGTGACTGTCCTCACCGCGGCGATGTGCCAAGGGAACAAGCTCGAACCGATCCGCGAGCGTTTCGCCGATCGCTTTTTCGATGTCGGGATTTGCGAATCGCACGCCGTCGCCTTCGCCGCCGGCCAATGCAAGGCGGGCCTGCGGCCGATCGTCGATATCTACAGCACGTTCTTGCAACGGAGCTACGACCAGATCTTCCAAGAGGTCTGCCTGCAGGGTTTGCCGGTGACCTTTTTGATGGACCGAGCCGGTTTGACCGGGCCAGACGGCCCGACCCACCACGGCGTCTTTGACATCGCCTACCTCCGTTCGTTCCCGAACATGATCCTGATGGCACCGGGGTATGCGGAAGAGGTCGCGCCGATGCTCGAATTCGCGCTCGCCCAAGATGTTGCCACCGCGATCCGTTACCCCAAGGCGGCCGCGCTCCACGTCGGCCATCACCCCAAGCCGCTGGCGCTGGGACGCTGCGAAGTGATCCGGCAAGGTACCGACGGGACGATCCTCGCGTACGGCGCGATCCTCGATCAGGTCATCGCCGCCGCCGACATGTTGGCCGGCGAATTGAACCTCACGATCGTCAACGCCCGCTTCGCCAAGCCGATCGACGAGTCGATGGTTCGATCCGCCTTCGCCTCGCCATTCGTCATCACCGTGGAAGAGGCTGCCAAGGTCGGCGGATTTGGTACTGCCGTCCTCGAATCGGCTGGCGAGCTGCGGCTCGATACCCGCAAGCTCCATCGCCTAGGGCTCCCCGACCGATTCATCGAACACGGCAATCGCGAATCGCTCTTGGAACAGCACGGCCTGGGCCCCAAACAGATCGCCGACACCTGCCGCGCGGCGGCCCGCGAAGGTCATTCCGACGACGCGCTGCGGATGAGTTCCGTATCGTGAGCGGTGGGCCCGAGCGGGACGAGATTCGCCCTGAGCCACACGGCCATGCCGCAGGCGGCGATTTCATGGCGCGCGAATCCGTGCAGGGCGATCCTTCGCCAGGCGCCGACGCGAACGGCGGGACAAAAGGCGCCGACGCGAGCGGCGGGACAAAAGGGGCCGACGCGAACGGCGGGACAAAAGGGGGCGTCAAAGCGGACTCGAAGGCGTTCGGTCATTTCGTCCGCCCCCGGATCGGGATCCTCGGCGCCCACGACCGTCCCCGCGTGATCACCGCGCTGGAGCGTCTCCGGCCGGCGATTTCGGAGCTCGCCGATGTGGTCGTCGAAGACCTCGAGTTCAAGTATGACTTTTCGCAAGCCGACCTCGACCTGTTGATCGTCCTGGGGGGGGACGGATCGATCCTGCAAGCGGCCCGGCAATTGGCCGGTCGTGAGATCCCGGTGTTGGGGGTGAATTGCGGGGCGCTCGGTTTTTTGGCGGCGCTGTCGGTCGAAGATTTCCTTCAGGTCTGGCCGAGCGTTTGTCAGGGCGGGTTCCGGATCGTCCCGCACCTGATGCTTCGCGTCGGATTGCTCCGCGGCGGCAAAGAGATCGCCCAGCAGTTAGCGCTCAACGAAGCGGCGATCTTGGGTGGGCCGCCCTACAGCCTTCTCGAAATCGACCTCTACGCCGACGGTTCGCTCGCCACCACCTACCGCTGTGACGGGTTGATCGTCTGCACCCCTGTCGGGTCGACCGCCTACAACCTATCGGCGGGTGGGCCGATCCTGCGGAAGCATTTGCGGGCGATCGTGATCCAACCGATCAGCCCCCACACACTGACCTATCGTCCCCTGGTCGATTCGGCCGACACGCAATTGGAGATGATCGTCGCCAAGCCGAACCAATCGACCAGCATCGTCGTCGATGGCCGGGTGATGGGATCGATCCGCAGGGGCGATCGGATCCGGATCAACGCCAGCGACCATACATTCCGGATGCTGACCGTTCCGGGTCAGAACGAGTACCGGACGCTCCGCGAAAAGCTCGGTTGGGGCGGCAGCGTCCTGAATTGATCAAGCCGTCATCCCTCTTCACCGCCCCTTGTCCCCACCCCAAGCGGCAAGCGGCTAGCCGCCGGCCTTACCCGACGACTGACTACAAGTGTAGTAACGCGATCGCTTCACTCCCGCCCATCCCCGTCCTTACGCCCATCCCAAACCGGCAAGGCACTCGCCGCCGGCCCTAGCCGCTGACTACAAACGTAGTCACCAATACGCCTGAACGGGTGGCGGGAGCATCATCCCTCAGACGACCTTGACCGGTATTTTTGGCATTGATTTCGTCGCGATTGCTTAGCTTTCGCGCATTCCGGGCATGGTCCGGCGGTCGTGCACGACGCGACCGATCGGCGCTGGTATGCTGGTGGGGTGGATCAGAAATCGTCATTGGGTTAAGGTGCGTCACTGGCATGGTTTGGGTACTCGTCGCGGCCGTCGCGGTGCCGTTGCTTTTCGTCCTTTACGTTTACAACGCGTTGGTCAGCGACCGCAATTTGGCCGACAGCGCGCTGGGCAGCGTCGACATCATGCTGAAGAAACGTTGGGACTCGATCCCCAACCTCGTCGCCGCCGTCAAAGGTTACATGCGGCACGAATCGGAAGTCTTGAAAGACGTCGTGCGGCTCCGCGGCGAAGCGATGGCCGCCGGGGAGGGGAAAGAACGATTCGCGATCGAGCGCCAATTGACGGGCGCCCTCGGCAGGTTGTGGGGTGTCGTCGAAGGGTATCCCGATTTGAAATCGAGCGCCAACGTCCTGCACCTGCAAAAATCGT